>JAEUKJ010000367.1 GCA_016792665.1 Deltaproteobacteria bacterium
GTACATGGTCGCGTCCTTGTCGAGCGAGTGGTCCATGCCGAAGAAGTGCCCGGCCTCGTGCGTGAGCATCGACAGGAAGTCGACCTCGTCGCGCTCGGGCGTGCCGTCGATAGAGAACGTGTAGCCGCCGTCGTTGACCTCGATGTCGGCGTCGACGATCTCGCCGGACTTGGGGTCGTGGGCGATCTTGGTGATGGCGATCCAGGTCGACGAGTTGCCGAAGTTCACCCAGTCGGACGCCTTGCGGATGAAGACGATGACGTTGTCGGGGTCGGCCGACGCGGTGGTGGGCGTGGTCGCGCGCGTCGCCGTCACCATGCCGCCGAAGGAGACCGTCGGAACGAGGCCGCAGGTCGTGTCGATCCACTGGGCGAGCGCGGTCTCGGTGAGGCCCTGGACGGCGCTCAGCGGGACCTCCTGCGGTTCGACGTTGGCGACGTGGAACTGGAAGTCGCGCCGCCACCAGCGCAGCATGGCCTCGCCGTCGGTCGTGTAATAGAGCTTGTACGCCTCGGCCGGGCTCGGCGCAGCGCCTTCGACGAGAGCGAAGGCCGAAGCGGTGAGGAGGGTGGTAGCAAGGACACGGCGAGCGAGCGGATGACGCGAAGACATGCTCGGACTCTAGCGCGAGTGTCGCCCCGACGCCATGGCATCGTCTCCGGGAGGATGCCACCCGACCCGCGCGGCGAAACCGGCGTCGGACCCGCAACTATTGCGGGAGGGCGACCCCGGACATCACCGACTGGCACCGGTAGAAGCCCTGCGTGATGGCGTTCACTTCGGCGTCGAGGATCGTCTGCGTGCTGCAGGTGGTCGCGCCGGTCGGGGCACCGCTGGCAACGGCCTCGCCGCGGCGGGCGATCTCGCGGATCGTGAGCCCGGCACAAGGGCCGGTGGTGCGCACCAGCTCACCGAGAGGGACACCGTTGGGAGCCGGCAGGGCGCCCACGTCCGAGAGGATGATCGACAGGTCGAGGGCGAAGACGCGACCGACGAACGCGGCGGCCGTGGAGCTGGCCGGGTTGCAGAGGTCGACGGCCGAGCTGCCGCCGCCGGTCGTCGGCAGGAAGGCCTGGACCTTGCCCGCCGTCGTGAAGCCCCAGCGTCGGTAGCCGGTCATGCCGAAGGCGACGCCGCGGATGGAGGTACTGCAGGCGGTGCGCTCCTGAGCGATGAGCGTGAAGGCGTTGTTCAGGATGCACGCGGCCGAGGTCGGAGCGCCCGCACTGCACGTCGCAGCGTAGTCGAAGTCGGGGTAGGTGCAGTAGTTGCCGACGGTGATGGTCGAGCACTCGGAGCGCGAGGTGCCGCCGCCGCAGGTCCCGGACGTGCACGTGTCGGCGGCGAGGCAGTACTCGCGGTCGAGCTCGAAGCGCAGGACACCGGTGCCGTAGCGCGTGCCGCGCGTCCAGCGGACCGGGAGGGACCCGCCGTAGCCCGGGCCGCGGCCGTTGGCGCGAATGCCGATCTGCAGCGGCAACGAGGACAGGTTCGGATCGGCGACGAGCGTCGCAGAGTCGGCCGACGGGGACGAACGGACCAGCGACCCGGAGCCGACGGACCAGTACTCCCAGTTGTCGGTGTAGTACGTACCCTGGGTGCCCGAGGGCAGTTCGTAGAAGGGCGTCGCCCCCTGCCCTGCGCGGCCGAGGCCGCGGAACGAGACGGCCAGATCGATGGTCCAGTCCTCGGTGTCGACGCGCTGGGTGCCGCCGATGGGCACACGGATGGTGCCGCGGAAGATGCCCGCGCCCGAGGGCAGGACGATCCAACGCAGGTCGGGCCGCGCCTTGAAGTAAGCCTTGCCGGTGCCGGGGCCGAGGAACTGATCGAGCTCGAGGACGGCCGTCGGCGTGGTCGAGGTGAACCACGTGAGATCGGGCACGGCGTCCATCGCGAAGTAGCCGCGCGAGACCGGGGTCTCGGCCCAGGGGCAGCCGGTGCAGGCATTGCCGTCGTCGCAGAGGCTGCCGTTGCTGCGCGGCGCGTAGGTGCAGGACCCGGTGCTGGGGTTGCACGCGTCGGTCGTGCAGGTGTTGGCGTCGTCGCAGACCTTCGGATCGCCCTTGATGCACTGGCCGCCCGAGCAGTGATCGCCGACGGTGCAGAGGTTGCCGTCCTCGCAAGGGCCCGCTGTCGGGGTGTTAACACATCCGTTCGGGCCGCACGAGTCGGCCGTGCAGGGGTTGTTGTCGTTGCACGACAGGGCTGCGCCGCCGACGCAGACGCCAGCCTGGCAGAGGTCGTTCAGCGTGCACGGATTGCCGTCGTCGCACGGCACGTCGGAGCGCGGCAGCGTGGCGCAGCCGACGCCGGGCTTGCAGTAGTCCGCGGTGCAGGCGAGCCCATCGTTGCAGACGATCGCCGGACCGGGCTGGCAGGTGCCCTGGCTGCAGGTGCCGTTGCCGGTGCACGGGTCGCCGTCGTCGCAAGCGCCGGAGCGCTGCATCTGCACGCACCCCTGGGCGGGGTCGCAGACGCCGTCGGTGCAAGGGTTGCCGTCCTCGCAGGAGATCGGCTGACCGCGGAGGCACTGGCCCGCCGAGCAGGTACCGTTGCCGGTGCAGAGGTCGCCGTCGTCGCAGGATCCGACCGAGAGCGGCGTGTGCTTGCAGCCTGTGGCCGGATCGCACGAGTCCTGGGTGCAGGGGTTGTTGTCGTTGCAGTTCAGCGCCGGGCCGGAGAGGCACGCGCTGGCCTGGCACGTGTCGGGGCCGGTGCACTGGTTGCCGTCTTCGCACGCGCCGGACTTCGGGAACGAGACGCAGCCCTGCTCGGGCAGGCAGGTCTCGGTCGTGCACGGATTCTGGTCATCGCAGGTGACGAGGGTCTGCGCGAGGCAGGTGCCCGACTGGCAGGTCTCGCCGGTGGAGCACGCGTCGCCGTCATCGCACGGGGTGTTGTTGGCGATCGTGACGTTCTTGCAGCCGGTCTGCGGGTCGCAGCTATCGACGGTGCACGGGTTGGCGTCGTCGCAGTCGAGGTAGACCGTGCCGCGGCACTGCCCATCGACGCACGTCGAGGCGCTGGTGCAGGCCGAGCCGTCGTCGCAGGCCCCGGTGCGCGGCGCGTGATAGCAGCCGAGCTCGGTGTCGCAGCCGTCGTTGGTGCACGGGTTGTTGTCGTTGCAGTCGGGGGCCGCCCCGGGCCGGCACACGCCAGCCTGGCAGCGATCGCCGGTCGTGCAGGCGTTGCCGTCGCTGCACGCGGTGGTGTCGGCGAGCGCCGGATAGACGCATCCCTGGCCGGACACGCAGGTGTCGGAGGTGCAGGCGTTGCCGTCGGACTTGCAGGTCAGGGCCGGCCCCGCGTTGCAGCTGCCGCTGCCGCAGAAGTCGCCGACCGTGCAGGGGTCGCCGTCATCGCAGCTGCCAGGACCGCCCGCGATCGGCGTGTGCGCGCAGCCGCCATTGGCGGTGCAGGTGTCGGTCGTGCAGGGGTTGTTGTCGTTGCACGAGACGGTGGCGCCACCGACGCAGGTGCCCTCCATGCAGATGTCGTCGACGGTGCACGCGTTGCCGTCCTCGCAACGGGTGCGGTTCGGGCGGTTGGTGCGGACGCAGCCGCGGTCGGGCAGGCAGGCCTCGTCGGTGCACGGGTTGCCGTCGTCCTGGCAGGCCGTCGGGCCGCCGCCGGTGCAGACGCCGGTGAGGCAGCGCTCGCCGGTGGTGCACGCGTCGCCGTCGTCACAGGCGCCGGTGTAGGGGGCATGCACGCAGCCGACGCCGACCTCGCAGGTGTCGGTCGTGCAGGGGTCGTCGTCGTCACAGCCCGCGACCTCGCTCGGGGTGCAGAGGTGGGCCCCGCACACGACCTGGGTGAGGGCGGTCGAGCTGACGCGATCGCGCGCGTCGCCGAAGTCGAGGGTCGCGGTGTTGGTGACGGTGCCGGTGCAGAGGCGGTCTTCGCCGCAGTCGACCACGTCGCCGCACGAGAGGTCGCCCTTGACGCTGATGACGCTCTCGGTGCCGGGGTTGCCGGTCGCCTGGACGTTGAAGATAGCCGGGTTGCCGCCAGGGATGACGGGCACGACGACCTGGGTCGGGGTCACCTGGGCCGAGGTCGACTTGGCGCGGAACCCGTTCTGGATGATCCACGGCTGCGAGGCGACGCCGAGGAGCTCCTCGAGGGTGACGGTCGAGGTCTTGGGCTTGGCGTAGTCCTCGAAGTCGAAGCTGCTGCAGGCGCGCACCGAGCGAACCGCGCCGCCTGCGTCGAAGCAACCGGAGACGCCCGACTCGTCGATCGGGGCATACTGGACGCAGGCCTGGATGCGCACGAGATCGCCGGGCAGGACGACGCCGGCCGACAAGTCGTAGACCGCGTCGAGCTGGACCGTGACGCGGCGCGCGTAGTCGAGGTTGTCGATGACGTTGCCAGCCCCGACCGGGAGCTCATTGCCGAGCTGGTCGCGCAGCGTGACGTCGAGGCTGCCGCCCTGGGTCGGCGAGACGTAGGGACAGCCGCAGGCCGGGTCCGCGTTGCCGACCAGCGCACCGGCGACGGTGGTGTAGGCCGGCTCTTTGGGAGGGATGGCGTCGGGGTTCGGGGCGTCGGCGCGCTGGAGGCTCACGACGATGCCGCGGACCTCGGTGCCCTCGGGCACGAGGCCCTGGAGAGTGACGATCGAGGTCATGCCGAGGACGTAGCGCGACTGTCCCTCGATGAGGCGGATCGTATAGGCGATGGCGCGGCGGTTGGGCTGCTCGGCCAGCGGCACGTCGACGGTCTTCTCGATCGAGAACTGCGTGACGACGTCGCAGAACGAGCTGCTCTCGCCCAAGAGCGTCTGGCAGACGCCCAGGAGGCGCTGGCCGTCGGTCCGATCGCTCGCCTGCGCGTCCGCACCCCACGCCAGTCCAAGGCCGACGAGCGTCGCGAGCGACGTCATCGAGGAGCGGAGGTGGCGGAAGACGGTGGGCATCAGTGGGAGCTCGGGGCTGGAGGCGGTTCAGGGGAAGTGAGAGTGACTCTCACAAGTCAGGGGCTCACAGGAGCGGGGACGGCGGACCGCAGGTGATGATGGGGCGCGGCGGCGTGGCGGCCTCGTCCCAGCCCGCCTCGCAGCGGGCGACCGAGGTCGCGACGTAGGTCTCGGGGGCGGCGGCGCTGTTGACGCCGAGGATGACCTTGGCGGCCGAGTTGCCGTCGCGTCGGACATCGATGGCGCGCAGGCCGGGGTAGAGGGTGACCCCGCGGGCGGGCTCGTCGCAGTCGCCGAAGCGCTTCTGCCACGTGACCTCGGCCCCCAGCGCGACCTTCTGGTCGATCAGCATGAGGAGCTCGGGCGCGGGCTGACCAGCGACGCGCGGCGGCACGGTGAGCTCGGCCGCGAACTCGTAGACGAAGGGCGCGTTCTCTTTGCGCGTGGTCTCGCCGTTGACCCGCTCGAAGTAGGCGCGCGAGGCCGAGAGCCCGGCCCAGACCTTCACCTCGCCAGCGGCGTCGGTGAGGCTCGGATCGGCCTGGGCCATCGTGAAGACGTCGAGGGCGATGACGCCGAAGGTCCACGAGCCATTGTGGGTCGGGATGGGGAAGTAGGCGTTGGCGAGATTGCCGGTGACCTGCCAGTCCGCTGGATCGCCGCACACCCAGTAGGTCGGCTCCTGAGCTTGGACGGCCTCGCAGGTGTTGGCGAAGATGAAGAGTTCGTCGTTGCCGCCGCAGGTCGCCTGCGGGCACACGCCGAGGTAGCCATCGCGCTTCATGTCGGTCTTGCCGCTGCAGAGGGTGCCGGCGACCATCGCGTCGATGTCGACGAAGCCCTTGTCGAGCTGGCCGATTACGTTGAGGACGAGGTTCACCGGGGTATCGGCGTTGCGCACGCAGGTGAAGACCGAGCTGGCGGCGGCATCGAAGGGCTCGGTGCGGCCCTGGACCCAGATGCGCGCGGTGATGTCGACCTGGTTCAGGCCGTCGCCGTCGGCCGCGGTCGTACAGGGAAGGATGGCGATGAGCTCGCCGCCGAACTGGGCGGTCGTGAAGAACTGCTCGATCGTCGGGGTCGGCGGGATGCTCTCGAGGTAGGTCAGGCGGACACGGTAGTCGACGCGCGTGATGATGGACGCATTGGGGAGATCGAGCGCGAAGCGCGCGCGACCGAGCGGGTCGCTGGTGCCGGTGGTGCCGCGATCGCCACAGCCGGCGAGCACGAGCGCGGCTGCGACGAACCAGGACGCGAGCCGAGGGCCTGCGCGATGACCGGCTGGCGGGCGCGTGTCGGCGAGACGGAGGCCAGGGACGACTGTCCCTGAGTCCTTCATGCTCCCGCTTTGTTGAGACCGGACTTGCGTCATGTATCCCGCACCGCTCTCACCGCTCGGCTTGCCGAGGGGCGTGACGTCGACTGCCCTCGAAGACCTCGGACGCTCGGCGCCCGCACACCGGTTCGTCCATGGCTTATTGACCGACGCTACACCATGTCGAGGCTCCGAGGAAAGCCCGAACTCTGGACGCTGATGACGCGGCGCGTCATAATCGACGCCAGGCGCGGCCGAGGCCGAGGAGGCGTGCCCGAGCGACGGAGGGGGAACGGATGACGCGAGGTGGGATCCGCGTCGGATGCGGGCGCGAAGATCGACGTCGTCAAACAGGGTTCCGATAACCCGGGTCCGTCAGAGACGCTCGAGGATGACGATGGACGATCCCTTCACGACGTACTCGCCGCTGACCTCGACCCCGCCTTCGAGGGTCGCGTTCGAGCTGGCCTGCTTCGAGGCCCCGGACTCGGCGAAGTAGTCCGCGCTGTCGAACCAGCTCTGGGTGTCGACCAGGCGCCGCCACGCACCGGTCGGCAGCGTGAAGGGGAGGTCGTAGCGCTCGAGGTTGAAGAGGATCGCGAGCTCGGGGCCGCCCGTCTGATCGGTGTAGTGCATCATCAGGTGGCGCGAGGACCAGTCGGGAGGCTCGGTCGCCTTGTCGCTCTTCCACGCGAAGGGCGGGCCGGCGTCGTAGCGCTGGCGCATCAGCTTCGGGCCGAAGCGCTTGCGGAGCGCGATCATCTGCTTGACGAAGTCGTGCATGCGACGCTTCTCGTCCGAGGCCTTCCAGGTGCCCCACTGGAACCAGTTGGCCGAGTTGTCGGCGCGGGTCGAGTACGCGTTGTTGTTGCCGAACTGGGTGCGCATCCACTCGTCGCCGCCGTAGATCATCGGCGTGCCGTGGGCGACCAGGAGCGCGACGAAGAGGTTGCGCATGAGCTGGCGCTTCATCGCCTCGCCGGCCTGGTCCCCGCCCCAGTCGCGGCTGCGGTTGTTGTCCTCGCCCGAGACGATGTCGCACCAGACCGAGAGCGGGTCGTCGCAGCAGGTCGGGTTCAGCGGGCCGCAGCCGTTCTTCTTCTCGCCGTAGGTGAACACGTCGTAGAGCGTCATGCCGTCGTGGACGGTCAGGAAGTTCACGGAGTGATAGGGGCCGCGGCCATTGGGGCGGTAGTAGCGATCGCAGCCGGTCAGCGTGAAGCCGCCGTCGGCGTCGCCCTCCTGGCTGTTCAGGCGCCAGTTGTCGTCGTTCATGAAGGCGCGCCACCAGTCGCGGAAGCGCCCGTTCCACTCGTACCAGCCGACCTTCACGCCGGGGCTGGCCTCGCTGGACGAGGTCGGGAACTGTCCGATCTGATAGCGGTAGTTGCCACCGGCGGCCCACGGCTCGGCGATGACGCGGACGTTCATGGCCTGCAAGGTCGGGTCGTCGACGATGTCCTGGAGGACGGTGTTGGTGACGACGTCCCAGTTCTCGTAGTCGCTGTCCGAGGCGCCGAGCGCCGGGGCGAGGTCGAAGCGGAAGCCATCGACGTGCATCTCTTCGCTCCAGTAGCGGAGCGTGTCCATGATGAGCTTGCGATACGGGCGGTGGTTCGCGCGCATCTGGTTGCCGACGCCGGTCGCGTACCAGTAGGTCTGCTTGTCCTCGGTGAGGCAGTAGTAGGCCTGGTTGTCGAGGCCGCGCAGCGAGTAGAGGCCGGTGACCTCCTTGGGCTCGTAGTTGGCGAGGTCGGCGCTGGTGATGGGGTCGACGTCGACGTCGTCGAACTCCTTCTTCTCGCGCCAGAGGCCGCCCTCGCCCGAGTGGTTGTAGACGACGTCGAGCCAGAGCTCGATGCCGTTCTGGTGGAGGGCGTCGACCATGAACTTGAACTCGTCGATGATCTCGCGCGGGTCCTTGGTGGCGGAGTAGCCGAACTCGGGCACGAACCAGTTGATGGTGTGGTAGCCCCAGTAGCCGCCGTCCATCGGCTTCTCGAAGACGGGCAGGAGCTCGACCGCGGTGATGCCGAGGTCGGCGAGGTAGGGGGCGAGCTCACCGATGCCGCGGAAGGTGCCGGGGTGTTCGACGCCCGAGGCCGGGTCGGCGGTGAAGCCCTTCGGGTGGACCTCGTAGACGATCTGCTCGTGCCAGCCGTTGCCGGGGGCGTTGGGGTCTTTGCGGCGCTCGCGCCACGCGGCTTCGGAAGGACTCCAAGTGTAGGTGGACTGGACGACGACGGACTTGGCGCCGGCCCCCCACGTGGACTGCGTGCGCGCCGGGCCGGTGGCGAGCGAGGCGCGGGCCCAGTCGTGGTCGCGATGGACCGCCTTGGCGTAGGGGTCGATGAGGAGCTTGTTCGGGTTCATGCGATTGCCAGCGGCGTCGACGTCGGCCAGGAAGCCGTCGATCTTTCCGGGGCGCCACGCGTCGGTAAACGGCCAGTTCGGGCCCCAGGCGACATAGCCGTAGTGCTGGCCCGGGCCGATGCCCTCGATGTGGACGCTCCAGACGTCGCCGAAGCGGACCATCTCGAACTGGCGCGTCGGGCGCTCGGCCTCGGGGTCGTCGAAGAGGAGGAGGTCGATGCGGGTCGCGTGCTCGCTGTAGACGGCGAAGTTGATGCCGTCGTCGATGAGCACCGGGCCGAGGTGCTCGAGCGCCGTGAGCTCGGCCTCGGGGATGGAAGGCGCGAGCGCGGTCGCGCGATAGAGGCGGACCCGGTCGGAGTCGTCGGTGCAGGTCGTGAGCGTGAGAGACGCGACGACGGTGATCGACGAGACGAGCGCTGCGAGACGGCCGGTTCCCAACATGCCGCGGAGCATAGCGGACGGACGTCGTGGGCGAAAGGTCACGCGCTCGCTCGGGCCCTCTCGAGATCAACGACCTGGACTTGGCGGAGCCAGGCTGCCCAAGGATCGTGCTCAGAGGTGAGCGACGGTCGGCTTCGCGAGGAGGAGGAGCCACTCACGGTTGCCGGCCGGGCCAGCGAGCGGGGACTCGGCGTGGCCGCGAACGAGGAAGCCGACTTCGGCGGCGCGGGTCGAGACGAGGTCGAGCGCGTGCTGGCGGAGGGTGTCGTCGCGCACCACCCCACCCTTGCCGACGAGATCCTTGCCGACCTCGAACTGCGGCTTCACGAGGACGACGAAGAGGCCACCCGGGGCGAGCTCGCGGAAGACGATGTCCATGAAGAGGCGGACGCTGATGAAGCTGGCGTCGCAGGTCGCGATCGAGGGGACGAACGGGAGCGTGTCGGGAGGGAGGGTGCGGATGTTGGTGCGGTCGACGATGACGACGCGCGGGTCCTGGCGGAGGCGCTCGTGGAGCTGGCCCCAGCCGACGTCGAGGGCGATGACGCGGCGCGCGCCATGTCGGAGGAGGACGTCGGTGAAGCCCCCGGTCGAGGCACCGATGTCGAGCGCGTCGGCGTCGGCGATGCGGGCCGCGAGCTCGGGGAAGGCGGCGATGGCACCGAGCAGCTTGTGGGCGCCACGCGAGGCCCAGCCGTCGTCGGAGTCGACCTCGACGTCGGCCGGGTCGAGGGCCTCGGCGATGGCCTGGCCGGCCTTGTCGGCGCGCTTGCCACCGACCTTGACCTTGCCGGCGAGGATGAGGGCCTGAGCGCGGGCGCGGGTCTCGGCGAGGCCGTGGTCGACGAGCCAGGCGTCCAGGCGGGTGCCGCGCTTCACTCGCGGGCCTTGGGCTCGGCGGTCGAGGTCGAGGTGAGGGTGTCGAGGCTCAGCGGGACCTCGGCGATCTCGCCGCGCTCGCGCTCGACCAGGCGGAGGAGGCGCGCCTCGGCTTGATCGAGCAGCGAGGCGGCCTTCTTCGAGAGGGACATGCCGCGCTCGAAGGCGGCCAGGGCGGTCTCGAGCGGCGCGTCGCCGCGCTCGAGGAGCGTCGTCACACGGTCGATCTCGGCCATGAGCGCCTCGAACGAGAGCGACTCGGGCGCGGCGGCTTCAGGTGTCGGGGGCGTTCTCGTGGCGTCGCGATCGGGCAAGGTCGACCTCCGCGCGGAAGAGACCCGGCGTGCGGGGGATCGTCAAGGGGCATCGAAGGTCGCGCTCGACCCGGGGGCACGAGGCTGGCAGGATGCGCGCGTGGTCGCTCAGAGGCAGGCACCCATCATCTGGTTTCGTCCTTCGGTTCGGCGCGATGTGTGGCGTGCGTGGGCGATGGGCTTTGCGTTGATCGGCGTGGGGGCAGCGACGCTCGGCGCGTTGAGGGTGGCCGACGTGGACTTCGGGAGCGCGTGGCTGCCGGCCTGGTGGGGCGCCATCCTGCTCGTGACGGCCGGGCCGTTGCTGGTGTTCGTGCGGCTGCAGAAGGTGCTCGGGACCGAGAAGGTGCTGAGCGTGCACGGCGACGGACTGCGCTGGCAGGACGGCGAGGCGCGGACCTTCGTGGCCTGGGGGGACCTCGAGCGGGTGGGTTGCCAGGGGAGCGGGATCGTCATCGTCGGGCGCGAGGCGGTGCTGCCCCTGCCCGACCGCTTCGAGGGGATCGACGGAACACACCTCGCGACGATGCTCGAGGACCTGCAGCGCAAGGCGCTGCTGGGAGTTCCGCTGCGGGTTCCCGATCGATGAGTGTGGTCCCGAGCGGGACATTCGGCCAGATCGCACGAAAATTCAGACACTTACGAATATCCAGAGAGTGCCAGGGGACTTTTCCACATTTTCCGGTCGATTGTTGGAAATGTGTCGATAAAGCTGCAACCGACTGATGTGGTTGTTGTTTTTGCGCGGTCAGAAGAATTGTCGAAATTCGACCTTGCGAGATGCACGGCGATTGGTGCAGAATCCCTGTCACGGAAGGCGACGTCGGTCGCGTCCACGGGGAGTCGACGGTGTCGACTGGCTTCACGCTTCGGCGGGAAGACGGTGCTCGCGTTGACCCAAACCCCACGGAGGGGAGCTCGAAGACTTCGGGCAAGCCTCCTGGATCTTTGAAACTCTGAAGAGCGCACGTGGACCGGGGCCCTGGAAGACGCAAGTCGGAAGTAGCTCGAGTTCACGATAGAAGCCCAAGAGAGGAGCTCGCTGGAAGCAGGGAGCAAGACCAGGATGGTCACCTCGAAGGGGGGAAACGACCAAGAGAGGAGCGACTCTGGCGAACCGTGAACAACGGAGAGACAGGAGAACGCATCCGCCCAGCCTCGGAGGCCGTTCGCATCGCAAGGTGTGAGCGCGCCACATGAGACAGCTGAAATCCTCGGAGCCGCGGTATCGAAAGATGGGAAACGGCAGGGAGGACGACTCGACCCGAGAGGGTCCGGTAGCGAGGGTGGGGAGAAACCTCTGAAGGGATGGGTGCCCAGACAAGCCCCGATATGAAATAGGATCGGCAGGCGCACGCGACGTTGAGCAGGTGAGGCAAACCTGCCTGGAAGACGAAAGTCGACTGACGGGAGCGAGCGCGAGAGAGCTTGAAGGGACCCTGTGCCACAGAAGGCGTACCTTGAGGATCTCCAGGGATCCGGCCAGCAGAAGGAACGAGCAATCGGACCGAGAGCTGGCGACCAACGAACGAACGACGAGGAAAGCGAGCTTCGGCTCGTGGAACGAGTGACGACGTTCAGGTCGCAGGGAGAGAGGCGAAGCGAAAAGACTTCGGACGCGACGAGGAACGGTATGAGAGGAGGATGCGCATTACCCTGTGCATCAGCTCATCGAGAAGTCCATGAGGATCAGCCGCTTGCGGTGAAGATCGGGATGGATGTGCCAAACCAATGAGGCACGAGCTCGTTGAGATCAACACTCTGCAATCGAGTCGAAACGCGATGGAAGAAGCGAGGAACGTCGAAAGCCTTCCTCGATCACGCTGAGCAAGAGTCTTCGCTGGTGGCTGATCCCCCGTGGGTCGCGCGCTCGACGGAGCCTTTCGTCTGAAGCCCGGAGTGGGAAACTGCTCCGGGCTTTTTGCTTTTGGGCCGAAGCGTCCGGCCAAAGCGTTCGCCCATTGCGTCCGCCCATTGCGTCCGCCCATTGCGTCCGCCCATTGCGTCCGGCCGGTTGGGGGTTCGAGCCGAGGCGGACCCAGCGTTGTCCCAGGTGTATCCGACCGGGCGGTGGTTCGAGCCGAGGCGGACCCTGCGTTGTCCCATTTGAATCCGACCGGGCGCTGGTTTGCGCCGAGGCGGACCGTGCGGTATCCCATGCGCGTCGGAGCGCGGTTCTGTTACGCCGCGAGGCCCCGACCGGAGGGTGGGATGCGGTCCTGGAAGCACGGGGTAATGGCGCTGGCGCTCGCGACGGGCACGGCTCAGACGCTGGTCGCCTGCGGCGACGGCGACGAGAAGACGGACACCGCGGATTCGGCGCCCGACACGGTGGACGCGAGCGACACGGTAGACGCGAGGGACACGGCAGACGACGCGAGCGACGCGGCGGACACGAACGAGCCCGATGTGGCGGAGCTGCCCGACCACTTCCCGGACAAGTCCAAGGCCGACGAGACGCTGACCTTCCCGGCGCTGTCGCAGCCGGTGCGGGTCGTCTACGACAACCGCGGGATCCCGCATATCTACGGCGCCAAGACCGAGGACGTCGCCTTCGTGCAGGGCTTCGTGACGGCGCGCGACCGCATCTTCCAGATGCACACGCTGCGCTCGGCGTCGAAGGGGCGGCTGGCGGAGTACGCCGGGGCGGGCAGCCTGTCGGGCGACGTGTTCCTCAGGCTCTTGAAGCTCGGCAAGACGGCCGAGGCGATGGCTGCGTACACGGCCGCGAACGACGCGGCGCTGCAGTCGACGCTCGAGGCCTTCACGGCGGGCGTCAACGCGTACCTCGGGCGGCTGCGCGAGGGCAAGGAGGTGAAGCCGCCCGAGGTGCAGGTCTTCGGGACCGACCTCATCTATGACTGGACGCCGGCGGACACGATGGCCATCGTGCGGCTCCAGACGTGGGACCTCGGCTTTGGGGGCATCGTCGACGAGCTGACCCTGTGGGACACGATCGGCGACCTGCGCGGCAAGTTCGAGGGGACGGCGCTGGAGGGCATCGAGCTCGACGTCGCGAACTTCGAGCCGACGGCCGAGACGGCGACGCTGGAGCCCGAGGGAGGCGCCAAGCAGAAGGGCGACTTCGATCTGGGGGCGGTGCTGGCCAAGCCGTTCTTCACCGGGGCCAACCCGGCGGCGATGCGCGCGTGGGCTCACGAGATTCGGCGCGGCTTCGAGGACATGGAGAAGATCCCGCACCGCGCGTTCCGCGGCAACGACCCGGACGCGATCCCCGGGTCGAACAACTGGGTGGTGGCGGGCACGCACACCGAGAGCGGCCGGCCGATCGTCGCCAACGACACGCACCTCGCGCTGCGGAACCCGGCGGTCTTCTACCAGGTCCACGTGTCGACGAAGCTCGCCGGTGGCAACCTGAACTCCGAGGGCGTCAACTTCGCGGGGGCGCCGGGGATCACGCTGGGGCACAACGATCACGCGGCCTGGGGCGGGACGGTCTTCTACAGCGACGTGACCGACATGTACGTCGAGAAGCTCGACGCGACCAAGAGCAAGGTCTGGTACGAGGGCGCGTGGGTCGACCTCGTGAAGCGCCCCGAGGTCTTCAGCTTCCCGAAGCCGGACAACGTCACCAAGTGCATCGACGCGGCGCCGGCGTACGTGAAGGCGCTCGAGTACACCGAGTCGCTCGTCGGGACGCGTTGTACGCTGAACGTGACGGTGCTGGATGTGCCGCACCATGGGCCGATCATCCCGTGGTCGATCAAGGTCGATGGCGACAACGTCATGGCGGTGTCGTGGCGGTGGACCGGCTTCGACGCGACCGACGAGCTCGGGGCGGTGTTCCGCCTGAACACGGTGGCGAGCTTCGAGGACTTCAAGGCGGCGTTGGACCGGTTCGGGGTCGGGGCGCAGAACTGGATCTACGGCGGCACCGATGGGGACATCGGCTGGTACCCGAGCCACAAGATCCCGGTGCGCAAGCACATCGCGGCCGGCAACTACGACTACCCGCCTTTCTTGCCGATGCCCGGTGACACGGCCGCGACGCAGTGGGACGGGTGGGTGCCGCGGGCGCAGATCCCGCAGTCCCACAACCCGGCCAAGGGCTTCCTCGTGACGGCCAACGCCGACCCGGTGGGCGTGTCGTTCGACAACGATCCGTTCAACGACGGCGGGCCGTACATCGGCTACGTCTGGGACCCGGGCTATCGCGTGGCGCAGATCACGAAGCGCATCCAGGCGCTCATCGACGCGGGTCACAAGCTGACCATCGCGGACATGAAGGCGATCCAGGCCGACCATCGGTCGAACCTCGGGGCCGATCTGGCGCCCTCGATCGTGGCGGCGATCGATCTGGCCAACAGCAGCGACACGCGCGCGGCGGTGTACCTGAACCCCGAGGTACTCGCGGCGGCGCAGCTGCTCGAGGACTGGGCGGGCGCGGGCTACGAGGCGGCGTCGGGGGTCGGCGCGCAGGCCGGCAGCGCGGAGGCGAAGGCCTCGGCGGCGACGGCGATCTTCAACGCGTTCTTGCCCTACTTCCTGACGAACCTGGCCGGGGATGAGGGCGGCCTCGGGGTCGACAAGCTCGGCAACTCGATGGTGGGTCGCTTCCTGCGACGCTTGTTCCTGGCGCCTGAGACGATGGTCACGTTCGACAGCGTCGCGGGCAAGAGCCCGATCTGGGACGACGTGACCACGACCGACGTCGTCGAAACCAAGGCGGAGATCATCACCAAGAGCCTGCGTCAGGCGGTCGACTTCTTGAAGGACCCGGCCAAGGTCGGGCCGTCCCAGAACGGCGGCTTCGGGACGACCGACATGGGCGAGTGGCGCTGGGGTAACCTGCACACGGTCAAGATGAAGCACAACGTGGCCGCGCCCTTCGACATCCCGAGCCCGAGCGTGTTCCCGAACGGGTTCCCGCGAGCCGGCGACAACTTCACGGTGGATGCGTGCAACCCCGGCTTCTACGACACGTTCTTCGGCTTCACGAGCGGCGCGGCGATCCGCAACGTCTACGAGCTGAAGGACACGGTCGTCTTCCACGGGGTGATCCCGGGCGGCCAGCAGGAGAACCCGAACGCGCCGCACTACCAGGACGAGGCGGCCCTCTGGAGCAAGAACGAAGCGCCCGAGGTGGCCTACACGGTCGAGCAGGTGCTGGCCGCGAAGGAGCGCACCGTCGACTTCGTGAAGTGAGAGTGACTCTCACAAGAGGCCGATCGGCGTAGTGCCGATCGGGACCTCGCGAGGGCCCGGAAGGGGCAGGACCGAGAGGCCCTGCCCTTTTCGCTTTGAGGGCTGCGAGAGCGACGCCGCAGGCGGATCGAGCCGTAAGCAGCCTCGCACCGCAGGAACGAGCGGGACCGACGACGCCGGCGCTCGGCGCAGCCGCGCGTGCTCAGCAATACGGGCGCTCGGCGCAGCCGCGCGTGCCCTCCATACGAGCGCGAGCGAGCCGAGATGCCGGCCAGTGGTGCCACCGCCCGGTGGGCGGGTCTTTCAGACCAGAAACTCCCCTTCCTCGTGAGGACGAGCTTCAGTGGCTCCGACGGTCGAGGCTCGACAGCTATCTCCCTTCC
>JAEUKJ010000371.1 GCA_016792665.1 Deltaproteobacteria bacterium
GGTGATGTTCGCGGCGGCCGCCGCCTCACGCGCAAGCGCTATCTGCACGCCCGAGAGGTCGACGCCGACAAAGTGCGAGCCCGGGGTCGAGGCCGCCATCGGCAGGAGATTGCCACCGATGGCGCAGCCGATCTCGAGCACCCTGCAGACGTCCGTGTGCGCCGGCCCGAGCCCGAAGAGGCGGCCCATCATGCCGAGGTGGTCGGGATGGGTGAACCAGAAGGCGTACCCGGGGGAGGGGTCTTGGTCGTAGGCGCGCTCGAGCTCGGCGTTCATGCGGCCGACGCTACCATCGGGGCCGCGCGAGCGGAAGGCCGGCCCGTCGCGCGTGGTCAGTGCGGCGCGAGATCGCGGAGGAGGCGCTGGGCCGCCGCGACCGGGCTCGTCTGGCCGCGACGCACCTCGGCCTCGAGCGCGGCCAGAGCCGGCGAGCTGCGGGTCAGCATGCGCAGGTGCTCGTCGACGAGGGTCCAGAGCCAGTGCACGTCCTGCTCGCCGCGGACCGCCTGGAGGCGCGCGCCCGCTTCGAGGTGACGGCGGTGCTCGAGCACACTGGCCCAGGCATCGGGGAGGTGCGAGTCCGCGGAGCTCGGCGCGAGGGCCGAGATCGTCAAGACCGGGGGCGCCCAGCCGCCTTGCCCTGGCAGGTCGGCATGCGGATGGAGGAGGCGCAGCGCCGAGCGGAGCTGAGCCGCGGCGCGGTGGGCCGGGCGCAGGTTGTCGCCATCGGCCTTGGCGACGAGGACGATATCGGCGAGCTCCATGATGCCGCGCTTGATGCCTTGCAGCTCGTCGCCCGCCCCGGCCAGCGCGAGGAGGACGAACGTGTCGGTCAGGTGGCGCACCGCGGTCTCGCTCTGCCCGACGCCGACCGTCTCGACCAGGATCACGTCGAAGCCCGCGCCCTCCAGGACGCGCATCGACTCGCGGGTACGCGCCGCGACGCCGCCCAGCGTCCCGCCCGTCGGGCTCGGACGGATGAACGCGTTGGGGTCGACGGCGAGTCGCGCCATGCGGGTCTTGTCGCCGAGGATCGAGCCCCCCGACCGCTCGGAAGACGGGTCGACCGCGAGCACCGCGACGCGATGACCGAGGCCCGTGAGCTGAATGCCCAGGGCGTCGATGAAGGTCGACTTGCCGACGCCGGGCACGCCGGTGATGCCGACGCGAAGGGCGGGCGTGGCCGGGAGGGGGAGCTGCTCCAGCAGCGCCTCGGCCAGCGCGCGATGCTCGGGGCGCTTGGACTCGACCAGCGTCAGCGCCCGCCCGATGAGCGCGCGGCTCGGCATGGGCGCCTCGTGCGCGGCGCCGCGTTGTCCCGCGGCGAGGCCCGCGACGAGCGCGTCGATCGGCGGGAAGGGGCGGGTCACTGGGCCTGGCGGAGCTCGTCGATGAGGGTCAGTGCGGCCTCGGCGATGACCGTGCCCGGCCCGAAGATCGCCGCCGCCCCCGCCGCGCGTAGGGCCTCGTAGTCCTGCGGCGGGATGACGCCGCCGACCACGATGAGGATGTCGTCGCGACCCAGCGCCGCGAGCTCGTGCTTCAGCTCGGGCACCAGCGTCAGGTGGCCGGCCGCGAGCGACGACACGCCGACGATGTGGACGTCGTTCTCGACCGCCTGCTGCGCGGTCTCGGCCGGGGTCTGGAAGAGCGGGCCGACGTCGACATCGAAGCCCAGATCGGCCAGCGCCGTGGCGATGACCTTCTGCCCGCGGTCGTGTCCGTCCTGCCCCATCTTGGCGACCAGGATGCGCGGGCGGCGCCCTTCCTGCGACTCGAAGGCAGCGATGGCCTCGGCCAGGGCGCGCGTGTGATCGTCGGGCTGCAAGGTACCTCCATACACGCCGCGGATGGTGCGGATCTCGGCCTGGTGCCTGCCGTAGACCTTCTCGAGGGCGAGGCTCATCTCGCCGACGGTCGCGCGGGCGCGGGCGGCCTCGACCGCAAGTGCCAGGAGATTTCCAAGGGCGGGATCGGCGGCCGCGCGGCTCAACGCATCCAGGGCGGCGTCGACGCAGGCCGGGTCGCGGTCGCGCTTGAGGCGCGCGAGCTTCTCGATCTGGGCCTCGCGCACGGCGCGATTGTCGACCTTCAAGACGTCGATGGGGCGCTCGTCGTCGAGACGCCAGCGGTTCACGCCGACCACGACCTGCTCACCCGAGTCGATGCGCGCCTGGGTGCGCGCGGCCGCTTCCTCGATGCGCAGCTTCGGCAGCCCGGCCTCGATCGCCTTGGCCATGCCGCCCATCGCCTCCGCCTCGTCGATGTGCGCGCGCGCCTTCGCGGCGAGCTCGTGGGTGAGGCGCTCGACATAGTACGAGCCGCCGAAGGGGTCGACGGTGCGCGCGATGTCACTCTCGTGCTGCAAGAAGAGCTGCGTGTTGCGGGCGATGCGCGCCGAGAAGTCCGTTGGCAGGGCGAGGGCCTCGTCGAAGCTGTTGGTATGCAGGCTCTGCGTGCCGCCCAGCGTCGCGGCCAGGGCCTCGAAGGCCGTGCGCGCGACGTTGTTCATCGGGTCCTGGGCGGTGAGAGACCAGCCCGAGGTCTGACAATGCGTGCGCAAGGACAGCGACTTTTCGGATTTCGGCGCGAACTTCTGCACGCATTCCGCCCACAGGAGGCGCGCCGCGCGCAGCTTGGCAATCTCCATGAACACGTTCATGCCGATCGCGAAGAAGAACGAGAGGCGCGGGGCGAAGGCGTCGATGTCCAGGCCTGCGGCCACGCCGGTGCGCAGGTACTCGACCCCGTCGGCGAGCGTGTAGCCGAGCTCGAGGTCGGCGGTCGCGCCGGCCTCTTGCATGTGATATCCGGAAATGGATATCGAATTGAATTTTGGCATATTCGCCGAGGTGAAGGCGAAGATGTCGGCGATGATGCGGAGCGACGGTGCGGGCGGATAGATGTAGGTGTTCCGCACCATGAACTCTTTGAGGATGTCGTTCTGGATGGTGCCCGCGAGCTTGTGGAGCGGGACGCCCTGCTCCTCGGCGGCCACGATGTAGAGCGCCATCACCGGCAGCACGGCACCGTTCATCGTCATCGAGACCGACATGTCGCCGAGCGGGATGCCGTCGAAGAGGGTCCGCATGTCGAGGATCGAATCGACCGCGACCCCCGCCATGCCGACGTCGCCCGAGACGCGCGGGTGGTCGGAGTCGTAGCCGCGGTGGGTCGCGAGGTCGAAAGCGATGGACAGGCCCTTCTGACCGGCCGCGAGATTCTTTCGGTAGAACGCGTTCGAGTCCTCCGCCGTGGAGAAGCCCGCGTACTGGCGCACCGTCCAGGGCTGGCGAACATACATCGTCGTGTATGGACCGCGGATGAACGGTGCCAGGCCGGGCAGGCCGGGGTCGAGCTCGGGCGGCAGCGGGCCGTGCAACGCGTTGGGGACGGTGATCCCTTCGGGCGTCGTCCACGCCGGCGACGTGCGCGGGCTCGGGGTCGAGCTCGGGCGGCTCCAGGGGACGGCGGAGAAGTCGAAGCGGCGCGACGTCATAGAGCGGCACCTTCGCGGCGGAGGAGGTCGGTCAGGAGATCGACGACGTCGAGGCCGACATGGACGAAGCCGCGCGCGCCGGCCTCGCGCAGTGCCGCCTCGTGCGCGCCGGGGCGACCAGCGACGAGCGCGTGGGCGCCAGCGTTCGTGAGCGCGGACGCGACGGCGGCGACCTGCGTTCCGAAGTGGACGTCGGCGGCGCAGATGATCGCGAGGTGCGCGTCGTGCGCGGTGAGGGCGGCGCCGAGCGTCGTGAGATCGGTCGGGGCCGCGTGATCGATGGCGCGGAGGCCACCGGCCTCGACCAGGCCCTTGACCCAGGTCGCGCGCGCCAGGTGCTCGGCCACGGGCCCGAGGTTGACGAGCAGCACGCGCGGCGCCCGCGCGAGGGCGGCAGCGGCGTCGCGCAGGCGGTCGAACGGGGCGGCGTCGCGCGCAGCACTCGCGGCATCGTGGGCCGGCACGGAAGGTAGGACCTCGTCGAGGTTGGGATAGAGCGAGGTCCCGATGAGGCCGTCCTGGCGCTTTCGCACGCGCGCCTCGCGCACGCCGTGGGTCTGCCCGATCGAGGCGGCCAGGGCGTCGGCGCCCGCGCCCGTGAGGCCCCCCTGGGCGTGGTAGCCCTGGAAGCGCTCCCAGGCGGCGGCGCACAGGGCGTCGGTCCAGGCCTCGAGCGCGAAGGCGCCGGCCGCGGGGTCTTGGACCTTGGCGAGGTGGGCTTCGTCCAGGGCGAGGCGGACCGTGTTCTCGGCGAGGCGCGCGGCATCCGCGGACTGCACGCTGAGCGGCGCATCGAAGGGCAGGGGGGTCACGCGATCGGCGCCGCCGACGATGGCCGCGAACACCGAGGCCGTGTTCCGGAGGAGGTTCGTCCACGGGTCGTGGGCGGTGAAGGCGCGGGTCGAGGCGAAGGCGTGGAGCTGGGGCTCGGCCGCGGGCCCGCCTGGCGCGACGAGCTCGAGGAGTCGGCGCACGAGGAGGCGCAGCGCGCGGAGCTTGGCGATCTGCCAGAGGAGGTCTGGCCCGACGGCCACGCGCACGACGAGCTTCGCCGCGATGGCGCGCGGCTCGTGTCCGGCGTCGGCGGCGACCTCGAGCCACTGCGCGACGGCCAGGAGGGCGGCCGCGAGCTCATCCAGGGCGTGGGCCCCGGCGAGGTCGATGCCGCGGAGATCGATAGCGATGGTCTCGCCAGCGAGGTGCCGCGTGAGGTCTTTGGAGGGCGCTGCGCCGAGGAGGGGATCGGCCTCGGGGCCTTCGTCGGGGGCGGCCGCGAGGACGGTCGCGGACACGCTGAGTGCGTCGTGCGCGCGCTGGGAAGAGGCCGCCAGGCTCGCGTACAGCGGCTCGACGACGAGGCCCTCGACGAGACGGGTGCGCAGCTTGTCGAAGGGGCTGCCGGCGAGCTCCGCCTCGACGCGTCGTCGCCAGGCGTCGAGGTCTTGCGGTCGTTGGGTATCCGAGTCGCTCATCGTCGTGTCTCCGCCGGGTCGCGTCGCGCGGTGCCCGCTTCGGGCCCTCGGGCCTGCGCCGCCGCCCCGCCGCGAGGCTATGCGACGCACCCGGGCCTTGCAACTGGCGTCTTCGGCGCCGCGGCCTGCTGCGTGCGCTCGCTGTCCCGCAGGTCGACGTGGAAATCGGGCACGAGGCATGGTAGGCCCGGGCCGATGAACGACGGCGCCACAGTCCCCGAGCCGAGCGAGAGAGCCGAAGAGGCAGCGCGCCGCGTGCGCGGGTTGTTCGTGGTGGCCTCGGGGGTCGCGCTCGTCGCGCTGCTCCTCGTGCTGGTCGTGCAGGGCTCGTCGAGCGCGGGCTCCTCGTCGCGCGCGCTGAAGCTCATGCCCAGCATCGGGGCCGAGCTGATCGGGACCGACCTCAGCGCGGACCAGGCTGGGTGGACCCTCGAAGGGCCCGATGGCGTCAAGTCCCTCGCCGCGGCGCTGCCCCGCGACACGCTGGTCTTCCTGAACTTCTGGGCGACCTGGTGCGGCCCCTGCCGCGAAGAGCTCCCCAGCATGTTCCGCCTCCGCCAGGAGCTCGCGGACCGGCGCTTCAAGATGGTCGCCGTGAGCTACGACGAGAGCTGGGACGACATCCGCCAGGCCTTCCAGCGTTGGTTCCAGCGGACCCCGACGCCCGAGCAGCTCGAGGTCCTGCGCGACCCGAACCTCGACGACGGCAAGACCCTCCGCGAGACCTTCGGGACCACCAAGATCCCCGACACCTACGTCCTTCTCAACGGCCGCATCCTGGCGCGCTTCGTCAACGCGCGCGACTGGACCGACCCGAACATCGTGTCGTACTTCCGCACGCTGGCCCCGGCCCTCTGAGTCGCTGGATGAACCCCGCGCCCGAGCATAGCGCCAAGCCGCTGGAGAGTCCGACGGGCTCGCGCGCCGTCCGCGGGCCGACCGCCTTCGTGATCGGCCTGGTCATCGCGCTGGCCACCGCGGCGATCGTGCGCAGCCTCGTGCAGGGGGCCCGATGAACGACGCCAGCCCGCCCGCGGTCGCGTGCCGCAAGCTCGCCAAGAAGTACCCCGACGTGCTCGCCGTCGACCACATCGACCTCGAGGTCCGGGCCGGAGAGTGCCTCGCCGTGCTCGGGCCCAACGGCGCCGGCAAGACCACGACGGTCGAGATGATCGAAGGCCTCACCGAGCCGAGCGCCGGCGAGATCGCGCTCTTCGGTCACGTCTGGGGGCGAAGCCGCAGCGACGACCAGGCCATCCGCGAGCTGCTCGGCGTGCAGCTGCAAGAGACGCACTTCCAGGAGCGCCTGACGGTGCTCGAGACCATCGAGCTCTTCGCGTCCTTCTATCGACGCTCGCGTCCGGCCGTCGAGCTCCTGGCGCTGGTGGCCCTCGAGCAGAAGCGCGACGCCAAGGTCGGAAAGCTCTCGGGCGGGCAGAAGCAGCGGCTGGCCCTGGCCTGCGCCCTCGTCGGCGAGCCGCGCCTCCTGTGCCTCGACGAGCCGACGACCGGCCTCGACCCGCAGTCGCGTCGTCAGATCTGGGAGATCGTCGAGGCCTTCAAGGCCCGCGGCGGGACCATCCTCTTGACGACGCACTACATGGAAGAAGCCGCGCGCCTGGCCGATCGCGTTGCCATCATGGACCACGGGCACATCATCGCGCTCGACACCCCCGACGTGCTCATCGCCTCCCTCGGGGCCGAGGACATCGTCGCCTGCGAGGTCGATCGCGTCCTCGACGACGCCGATCTCCGCGCCCTGCCGACCGTCGGCGAGGTCATGAACACCACCACCGAAGGCCGCTCGCGCATCCGCCTCTCGGTGCGCGACATCGGCCAGGCCCTGCCGGCCCTCCTCGCCCTCACCGCCGCGCGCGGCGCCCGCCTCGACGGCCTCGTGACGCATCGCGCCACGCTCGAGGACGTCTTCGTCCACCACACCGGCCGAGGGCTTCGCGATGGCTGACACCCCGCCCGCGCGTCGCAAGAGCGCGCTTGGCACGCTCATCCTCGCGCGCATCCGCATGTTCCTGCGCGAGCCCGCGGTCATCTTCTGGGTCTTCGCCTTCCCGGCCATCCTCGCCGTCGCCCTCGGCACGGCCTTTCGCGATCGCCCGCCCGAGCCGCCGCGCGTCGGTGTGCCGACCGACCTCACCAACGGCGTGGCGGCCCTCGCGTCGCAGCGCCTCCAGACCCTCGACTCGGATCGCGTCACGCTCGAGCGGGCGACGCGCCAAGAGCTCGCCGACAAGCTCCGCAAAGGCGCGATCGACGTCATCGTCGAGGACGCCCCCGACGGCTCCATCGCCTACCACTTCGACCCGCAGCGCGCCGAGGGACGCATGTCCCGCCTCGTCGTCGACGACGTCATCCAGCGCGGCCTCGGCCGTCAGGACGCCGCCTCGGTCCGCGAGGTCACCGAGCTCCCCAAGGGCGCGCGCTACATCGACTTCCTCCTGCCCGGGCTCATCGCGATGAACCTCATGGGCTCGGCGCTCTGGGGCGTCGGCTACGGCATGGTGCAAGAGCGCAGCAAGAAGCTCATGCGCCGCTTCGCGACCACCCCGCTCACGCGCACCCAGTTCCTGACCAGCTACATCGCCTCGCGCCTCGTCTTCCTCGCGGTCGAGGTCGCCTTTCTCGTCGGCTTCGGGGCCCTGGTCTTCGACGTCACCATCCAGGGCTCGCTGCCGCTCCTCTTCGGCGTGGCCCTCCTCGGCGTCCTCACCTTCACCGGCTTCGCCGTCCTCTGCGCCGCGCGCACCAGCAGTGTCGAGGTCGTCTCCGGCTTCATCAACGCCCTGACGCTCCCCATGTGGCTCCTGTCCGGGACCTTCTTCAGCTACGAGCGCTTCCCCGAAGCCTTCCACCCGATCATCAAGCTCCTCCCGCTGACCGCCCTGAACGATGCGCTCCGCGCCATCACGAACGAAGGCGCGGGCCTCGTCGCGATCGCCCCACAGCTCGCGACGCTGGCCGGCTGGGGCCTCCTCACCTTTCTCCTCGGCGTGCGTCTCTTCCGCTGGCGCTGAGATTCTTTTTCGCCCCCCTTCGCCGTCTTGGGGTTGTCTCACCATCGCGTCGCGGCTACACCCGACGGTCCGATGTCGATCCTCCAAGCCCGCCGCAGATCCTGCGCAGCGAGCTCGCTACTTCTGCGAGGCCTCGGCTTCACGCTCGCGCTCTTCGCGTTCCTCGCCCTCGCCGCTGACGGCGTCGCGCACGCCTCCGAGCCCGCGACCTCGGCCACCGCGAGCCTCGGCCTCACGACCGGCGAGGCCATCCGCGCGATCCTCGGCCTCCTCGCGGTCGCGGCCCTCGCCTACATCGCGGGCCGTCCCTTCGTGCGCCGCTTCGAGCGCAGCCTCGGCCTCTCCCCGCTGGTCGCCTTCGGGGTTCCTTTCCTCCTCCTCGGCCTCGCCTCGCACGAGCTCGGGATCTTGTCCGAGCCCGTGCTCCGCGGCATCAGCCCGCTGCTCGTCCTCGGCCTCGGGTGGACGGGCTTCGCCCTCGGATTCCGCTTCGATCTCAGACTCTTCCAAGACTTCCCGCGCGAGCTCCTCGAGGCCTTCGTCCTCGTGACGCTCTTGCCCTTCGCAGCGATCGTCGGGGCCGCCGCCCTCCTCCTCGCGCTGACCGACGGCGTCTCGGCCGACGCGATCTTCTTTCGCGACGCTTTGGTCCTCGCGACCGCCGGCGCCATGACCACACGCACGGTCGTCTCCGTCCTCGACCGTGCCCGCGACGACGCACGCACCCGCCTCCTCCGCATGATCCACCTGGAAGAGCTCGCCGCCATCGCCGGGATCCTCGTGCTCGGCGCGTTCTTCCGCAACGGTGGCGACGCCCAGGGCTGGACGCTGCCGAGCTTCGGCTGGGTCTTTGTCACCCTCGGGGTCGGCACCGCGCTCGGCGTCCTCACCTTCGCCTCGCTCACGACCACCAAGAGCCAGGGCGAGACCCTCGCCGTGACGCTCGGGGCCATCTGCCTCTCGGCCGGTGTCGCCGGCTTCCTCCGCCTCTCACCGCTGGTCGTCTGCTTCTTCGCCGGCAGCCTCCTCGCCAACCTCCCGGGCCGCTGGAAGGCCGACGTCCGCCAGGCCCTCCTCGACCTCGAGCGCCCCATCTACCTCCTCTTCCTCGTCCTCACCGGCGCCCTCTGGTCGGCCTCGGCGTGGGAGGCCTGGGTGCTCATGGGCCTCTTCGTCGCGGCCCGCTTCGGTGCCCGCTACATCGGCGTCCACGCCCTCGCACTCCGCCAGCCCGACCTCTTGAGTCCCGATGAAGAGCGGCAGCTCGCGAGCTCGCCGATGGGCCCCCTGTCGATCGCCATCGTCATCGGCGCCCAGCAGCTCTTCACGGGCACCACCGTCGCCTGGATCGTGCACGCGGTCGTGATGGGCGCCATCGTCTCGGACCTCCTCGCGCGCCTCATCCGCCCCGATCCCGGGCCGCGTGCCCGCGCCACCCTCTTTGGCTTCGGCCGCGTCACGCGCCGCCTCGTCGCCCTGACCTCGGTCGTCCGCCCCGCCGCGTCGCCCCCTCCGACTGTCACGCCGACCGACGCCGCCTCTAAAGAGGACCCTTCATGAAGGTGCTCCTCCTCATCGCGCTGGCCGTCTTCGTGCTGGCCGTCCGCGCCTTCGCGCCCGAGGCCAGCGGCGCTTCCGCCACCGCCATCGGGGCCGGCGTCCTGCTGCTCGCGGGCTTCTTCGCGGGCTCGCTCTTCAAGGCTGTCGGCCTGCCGAAGCTCACCGGCTACCTCGCTGCCGGCATCCTCTTCGGCCCTCAGGTCCTGGCCGTCATCTCGCCCGCGATGCTCGCCGACCTCTCGGTCTTCAAGGGCATCGCCGTCGCCCTCCTCGCGCTCACCGCCGGGCTCGAGATGGACGTCCCGACCATTCGCCCTCTCTTTCGATCGGTCCGCTGGATCCTCCTCATCGCGGTGCTCGGCACCACCGCGTTGCTCGCCCTCGGGGTCTACCTCCTCGCCCCGACCCTCGACTTCATGGCCGGGCTCGAGCCTGCCCAGCTCGTCGCCGTCGCCATCGCGCTCGGCATCGCCATCTCGGCCCAGTCCCCCGCCGTGGTCGTCGCCGTCCGCGACGAGACCGCGGCCGACGGCCCCCTCGTCAAGACCATCCTCGCGGTCGTCGTCTTCGCCGACCTCATCGTCATCATCCTCTTCGCGGTCGCGACCACGCTCGCCAAGACCACCTTCGGCGAGTCGGCCGACCCGCTCCAGACGGCCCTCACCCTGGGCTGGCACGTCGGCGGATCGATCCTCGCGGGCGCTGTCCTCGGCATCGTCCTGGGCTTCTTCGTGCGCCAGGTCGAGAGCGGCCGCGCCCTCTTCGTCGCGGCCCTTGCCTTCGCCATCGCCGAGGTCGGCGAGCGTCTCCACCTCGACCCTCTCGTCATCGCGCTGACCGCCGGCATCGTCATCCGCAACTTCCCCTGGGCCCGCATCACGCACTGGGCCAGTGCCGTGGCACGCGCCCTGCGCCCCGCGTTTCACGCAGCCGACCCTGCGGTCGGCCCCGCAGCCGCCTCCGCATTCGACCCCGCACTCCCGGCATCGGCCGAGCCTCCTCACGAGCCCGCCCTCGCCAACCATGTCCACCACGCCGTCGAGGCCGCCGGCTTCCCGGTCTACATCGCCTTCTTCGCGATCGCCGGCGCCGGTGTGCACCTCGACTCCCTCGTCGTCGCGATCCTCCCGGCCTCGATCCTCGTCACCGTGCGCGGCTTCGGCTTCTGGCTCGGCACGCGCTACGCCGCCCACCTGGCCGATGCGCCGCCCGTCGTCGGGCGCTTCGGCGGCTTCGGCCTCATGCCCCAGGCCGGCCTCGCCCTCGCCCTGGCCGCCCTCTTCGTGCAGAGCTTCCCGACCCTCGGCGCCGGCACCGGCGACCTCGTCTTCAGCATCGTCGCCATGAACGAGATGGTCGCCCCCGTCCTCTTCCGCCTGGCCATCCTGAAGAGCGGCGAGGCTGGACGACTCAGCGCCCCGCCGGACCACGACCACCCCGCTCCGACGCCCTTGGTCTCCGTCGACTCGCCCTCGGAATCCTGATGTCTCACCTCGCCTCTCCGCCCTCGAGCCCCGCCGTCGCGTCGCCCGCGGCGCACGGTCACGCCCTCTCGCACGCCCACCACGCGCGCCCCTGGCGTCGTCGGATGTCCCCGCGCGACCCGCACGAGCCGCATCGCGCCTCGACCCCGCTCGAGCTCCTCTTCGACCTCTGCTTCGTCGTCGCCATCGCCCAGCTCGCCGTGCGCCTGCACCACGCCATCGGCCACGACCACGCCGTCGCCGCCATCCCCGCCTTCGGCATGGTGTTCTTCGCGATCTGGTGGGCCTGGATGAACTTCACCTGGTTCGCCTCGGCCTACGATGTCGACGACACGCCCTATCGACTGCTCGTCTTCGTGCAGATGGCCGGCGTCCTCACCATCGCCGCAGGCGTCCCGCGCGCCTTCGATCACACCGACTTCAGCCTCGTCACGGCCGGCTACTCGATCATGCGCGTGGCCCAGATCGCACAATGGCTCCGCGCCGCGGGCGATCCCAAGACGCGCCCCACCGCCCGCCGCTACGCCCTCGGTCTCGCCCTCGCCCAGCTCGGTTGGATCGGCGCCGCCTTCCTCCCGTTCTCCCTCTGGCCCTTCGCCGCCGTCGTCCTCGTCCCGGCCGAGCTCCTCGTGCCCCTCTGGGCCGAGCGACCGCACCCGACCCCGTGGCACTCGCACCACATCGCCGAGCGCTACGGCCTCCTCACCCTCATCGTGCTCGGCGAGTCGGTCCTCGCCGCGACCCTCGCCATCCAGACCGCCCTCGATGACGGCCACTTCTCGCCAGCCCTCCTGGGCCTCGCCATCGGCGGCCTCGTCATCCTGTTCTCGCTGTGGTGGCTCTACTTCGACGTGCCCGCGCAGACCTACCTGCGCTCGAACCGCGACTCGTTCATCTGGGGCTACGGCCACTTCATCGTCTTTGGCGCCGCGGCCGCCGTCGGTGCCGGCCTGGCCCTCGCCGTCGACGCCCTCACCGAGCACCCCGGCCAGGCGGCCCACATCCCCCTCCACGTCGCCGGCCTCGCCGTCGCCATCCCAGCTGCGCTCTTCGTGCTCAGCGTCTGGGTCATCCACCTCCGCCCACTGCGCTGCGGCCCGGGCTGGCTCATCGCCTTCGCCGCGACCGCCGCCCTCCTCATCGGCGCCGCCTTCACTCCCTGGCCCATCCCGGCGATCGCCCTCCTCCTCGCCGCACTGGTCGCGTGGACCCTCCGCGAGAACCACCGCGAGTCCCGGCGCGACGCCGTCCACTCCCCGCACTGAGCACTCTGACCCACCGGCCTCTTCCTCGCCTGGATGGCCGGGCAACGGATGCCCACGAGGGGTTGCGTCGCTTCCGCCGCGGCCACGCAGTTCCGGGCCTTCGCTCCCCACATCCTTCGAAAGTACTCTGTGACCGCGCTGCAACGGCCCCGACACGTCGATCGCCCTTGTCTCCGGGGCGTCGCTTTCGTATCAAGGTCGCTTCATGGCCTCGGTTGCACCCGATTCCGAACCAACGACTGCGCCGCCTGCCGGCCCGGCCCCCGCGCGCCCGTCGTTCTCGGCAGCCCGCTATGCGGCCTGGTTGGTGGGCCCGCTGGCCTTCGTTTGCATCTTTGCTAAACTTCACAAGCTCGCCGTGACCCCTGGCGGCGACCTCCTCTCGTCGCTCGCGGCGCTCTTCCCCGACCTTGCCTTCTCGGCCGCCTTCGGTCTCTCGGTCTTCGCGTTGCTGCGCCTCTCGCGCGGCCTCGTGCGCGGCATGGTCGGCACCGTCCTGCACCTGCTCGTCCTCCTGCTCACCGTCCTCGTCTTCGTCGAGCACGGCTTCTGGCTCACGACCGGCACGCTGCTCGACCCTTACACCCTCGGCTACGGGCTCGAGCACCTGGGTCCCCTCGGCAAGGTCTACCTCTCCGAGATGGGGCTCGGCGTCTGGCTCGGCTTCGCGGCCCTGCTCGGCGTCCACGCCCTCCCGTACCTCGCCCTCCGCCGCGCCCGCCGCGCCCCACCGCCGCCCGCACCCACGCCCGGCGCGCCGCTCCCGAACCCCTTCTACCGGCTGATGCCGCTGGTCGCGCTGCTGGCCCTGCCGGCCTGCACCGGGCTCGTGGCCCTCTCGGTCGACGTCGCCGCCCCGGTCGAGCCGCTCACCGAGAACGTCGTCGTCGAGTTCTCGGCCGAGGCCCTGGCCCCCACGCCGCCGCCCGCGCCCGCCCCCGTCGGCGCCCCCATCGACGAGGGGCTCGTCCTCGGCACGGGCCCGCGCGCGCTCCCCGACGGCCCGCCACCCAACGTCATCTTCATCGTGCTCGAGTCGACGCGCGCACGCTCGACCACACCCTACGCGCCCGAGCTCGACACGACCCCTTTCCTGGCCTCGCTCGCGGCCAAGGGCGCCCAGGTCGACACCTCCTGGACCGCCGTCACACACACCTCGAAGGCCATCGTCGGCATCCTCTGCGGCATCTTCCCCAAGCTCGACCTGCCCATCGAAGAGGCCGACCCCACCGGCCTGCCGACCCCCTGCCTCGCGGCTCTCCTCGGCGATCGCGGCTACGCGACAGCCTTCATGCAGACCGCGACCGCGCGCTTCGAGAAGCGCGATCAGCTCGTCAAGAACATGCGCTACGAGACCTTCCGCTCGAAAGAGACCATCCCCTCGGACGGCTTCGAGGAGACGAGCTACTTCGGCTGGGAGGACGCGGCCCTCGTCGCGCCCGCGCTCACCTGGGTGCGCGAGCAGCGCCAAGCCAACCGCCCCTTCTTCCTGACCCTGCTCACGCTCTCGACGCATCACACCTACAACACGCCGACCCGCTTCCCGAAGAAGCAGCGCGCCACCGGTGATCTCGATGCGTACCTGAACGCCATGGCCTACACCGACGACGTCCTCGCCAAGCTCTTTGCCGGGCTCGAGGCCGAGGGCGCCCTCGAACGCACCCTCGTCGTCATCACCGGCGACCACGGCGAGGCCTTCGGCGAGCACGGTCGCCTCCAGCACGACTCGGTGATCTACGAAGAAGGCCTCCACGTCCCGGTCTTCCTCATCGGCCCCGGCATCGAGCCCGGCTCGCACATCACGGGCCTGCGCCAGTCGATCGACCTCATGCCCACGGTCCTCGAGTGGCTCGGCACCCCGGCCCTCCACGGCCTCCCCGGTAAGAGCCTCCTCTCGACCGACGGCCATGATTCCATCATCGCCTCGTGTTGGCTGCGTCAGCGTTGCATCGCCACGCGCGACCTCCGCCACAAGTACATCTGGCACTACGACAAGCAGGCCCCCGAGCTCTTCGACCTCCATGACGACCCGCTCGAGAAGTCCAACCTCCTGGCCGAGAATCCGCTGCCGCCCTCGCTGGCGGCCCTCGCCGGACCCATGAAGGACCGGCTCCTGGCCTTCAAAGCCGACGAGGATCGCCGCTGGGCGACCTTCTTCGAGCAGGCCGCGAAGGGCTTCGTCTCGACCGTCGCTCCCACGCCCAGCGTGCCGCTGGACATCGCGATCGCGGCCACCACCCGCGAGGTCGAAGCACCCACCGTCGGGCCTCCCACGATGGGGCCGGCCGATCCCACCCATGCCGCCATCCCGCCGATGTTGAAGCTCATCGGCATGGACGCCCCCGACCGGGTCGTCGTCAGCGGCGACCCCATCCGCGTCACGCTGCACTGGCAAGTCCTCACCGCGCCCGGTCCGACCTGGAAGCCGTTCACGCACCTCATCGGTCGCACGCCCGGGGCACGCCCTCGCTACAACGCCGATCACGTCCCCGTCGGCGGGCGCGTCCCGGTGGCCACCTGGAAGGCCGGCACCTACGTGTCCGACCCCTTCCGCATCCAACCGGACAAGCACCTCCCTCCCGGCACCTACGAGCTCGTCGTCGGATTCTGGGACGAGACCGCGGCTGGCGCCGGCAAGGACGTGCGCGCCATCGTGACGTCATCGAACCCCGACATCACCATCGACGCCGAGCATCGCGCGCACATCCTCACGGTCGAGGTCTTGCCCGAGCCTGAGTCACCGGCTCTGAAGCACCACCCCGAGAACTGATCCACGGGCGGCTGCGCCGAGCGCCGGCGTCGTCGGTCCCTCGCTCGTTCCTGCGGCGGGCAGCAAGCCCGTCTCGTCACTCGCTTCGGGCGCCTCCTAACCTGAAACTCCCGCCAACCATCCAGAACAAAAGCTGTTCTGGTGCGGCCGTTTAGCGGCTCTCTGCTATCCAGCCGATGGTGCCGACGCGCCTGTTGGTGTCGCAGGCACGAGGTCGAATCCGAGGCTGATGGCGGCGTGCTTCAGGGACTTGAG
>JAEUKJ010000246.1 GCA_016792665.1 Deltaproteobacteria bacterium
ATGAAGTCGGTCCTGGCCGCCTATGCAGGCTGCAAGGACCTCATCGTCACGCACAGCATCAGCGACGACGGCACCGGCCACATCGACATGTACCTCAAGATCCTCGACGACCACCGCGTGCTCATCGGGGACTACAAGCGCCCCTACGACAACGAGTTCCAGCGCGAAAACCACACGCTGATGAACGACAACGCCACCTTCCTCGAGGCCTACGTCCTCCCCGACGGCGGCCACTTCGAGGTGAAGCGCATGGTCATGCCCGGCCACCGCACCATCGACGACCCGTGGAGCGGCACGATGGACATCCCCTTCACCTACATCAACTCGACCTTCTTCAACGGCCTCAACCTCTGGCCGGCGTACACCTTCTCCGAGTGGACCACGAGCCGCGCCGCGGCCGAGGCGACCTGGCGCGAGATCATGCCCGAGATGAACCACATCTGGATCGACGCCGAGGAGCTCTCGTACCAGTCGGGCGCCATCCACTGCGTGACCCGCACCATCCCGCGCAAGACCCCGGCCCTCTGGGTCGGCGACGGCACCTGCAACGGCGCCAGCTGCGCGGCACCGAGCGGCGGCTACGACGACGCGTGCACCCTCACGTCGAGCTCGGACGACCTGTGCTATGGCCCCGAGTGGCTGTGCGGCTGCAACGACTGCGAGCGCTGCCCGGTGGTCGAAGAGCCGCGCCCCTGCGGTGCGGTGAAGGCGCAGGGCTGCTGCGCGGGCGGCGACGTCCTCTACTGCGAGGGAGGCACGCTCGCGCGGATCCCGTGCGGCGGCTCGGGCTGCGGCTGGGACGCGGGCCAGGGAGTCTACGGATGCGGGCTCGTCGGAGAGGACCCGAGTGGCCAGCTCCCGGCAGCCTGCGCGTGTGTGCCGCAGTGCGAGGGCAAGACCTGCGGTGACGACGGCTGCGGCGGGACCTGCGGGACGTGCGCGGCCGACGGGGTCTGCGTTGCCGGCACCTGCCGTGATGACTGCGCCACCTGCACGCCGGGCGAGATGGGGTGCGATGGCGCGACCTCGTGGCTCTGCGTCGAAGGGCAGGGCGGCTGCCACGCCAAGCAGTCGGTCGACTGCGCCGGACGCGGCCTCACCTGCACGGCCGGCGAGTGCGTGAGCGTGCCGCGCCCCGACGCGGACGATGTCGTCGAGGCGGACACCTCCGTTGCGGACACGACCGAGGCGGACACCGCGGACACGGCGGACACCGCCGCAGGGGACACCGCTGGGGAGGACGCCATCGGCGGGGACACCAGCGAGGCCGAGGTGATCGCGACCGGTGGCCGCGGCGACGACGGGTGCGTGGGCGGCGGCGGTGGCGTCCTCGGACTCGGGGTGCTCGGCCTCGGCCTGCTCCGTCGCCGTAGGGCTTGAGACACGGGCCGCTTCGCAGCTCGAAGCGAGACCGACATGAGCTCGGCGCGGCCTCGATCGGGGCCCGCGAGGTCGGGCGGGGCATTTGCCGGGCGGTTGCGAGGTTGGGCTCCGGACGCCGCCGGGCGCTCCGGCCCGAGTGTCTCGGGCCTTGTGGTTCGCGACGCCGGTGGCTACGCTGGGTAGAATGAGCTCGATGGGGAACGCCAAGGACGAGGCCACGAGGGGCGATGAGCCGGTCGGCTCGGCTCGCCCGTCGGTCGTCGGCGATGCCTGGTCCGCCGGACTCATGAACGACAACGGCGCCGACCCGGTCTTCCTGGACGAGTTCGCGGCGCCGCCCGCAGGCGCGACACCCCCGAAGCGGCGGCTCCACCCGCGTGACTGGACGCCGCTGACCTGGGTGCTCGTCAGCCTGCTCGTCGTCGGACTGCAGATGCCGCTCATCTGGATCTTCGCGGCGGCCAGCCACGGCGAAGGGCCGCTCATCTTCAACTGCCTGGACCTCGACGGGCCGCGCAAGGACCTCCTCCCCGAGCTCGAGCGCATCCGCCTCGAGGTGCGGTGCAAGCCCGGTGAGTCGGTCGAGACCTACCTCGCGGCCCCGTCGCCGCCCATCCCTCCGGACGCGCAGCTCGTCGAGGTGCCAGAACAGCCCGAGGCCATCGATCCCAAGCCCGTGGACACGAAGTACCTCGCCGACAAGACGACGCGGACCGAGAAGGAGACCCGCGCCGAGCCGGCCGCCAAGGCCGAGAAGGCGCCGGCCGGGCCGCCGATGAAGGACCCGATCAAGGACCCCTCGAAGACCCGGTCCGAGGCCTCGAAGAGTCGCGAGCCGAGCAAGACCCCCGAGCCGACCGACAAGACGCCGCGCATCGACACCATCCAGGAGGCCGAGCCGAGCGACAAACGAGGCGATGGTGGCTCGGAGAACCCGCAGCTGGCCAGCATCCTCGATATGCCCAAGGGCGTCGGCGGCACCGTCCCGCCCGCGCCGACCGACATGCGCAAGGGCAGCGGCGGCCCGGCCGAGCGTCTCCTGGCACCGGTCGGGACCGAGAAGGGGGCGCTCGCCAACCTGCAGGCGCTGGCGGGCGAGATGGGGTCGAACGACCACCTGCCCGACCTCGAGCGCGGCAAGTCGACGGTCCTGAATGCCAATGCGTACAAGTATGCCGACTTCTTCCAGACCGTGAAGCGCGCGGTCGAGCGGCAGTGGAAGCCGAACGAGACCTACACGAAGCGTGATCCGACCGGCCAGGTCTATGGCGTGAAGGATCGGTACTCGGTGCTGAGGGTCGAGCTCGACCGGAAGGGCAACCTCGTGAACCTCATCACCGTCCGGGCCTCGGGCCTCGACTTCATGGACGAAGAGGCCAAGCGCGCCTTCCGCGCCGCCGCCCCCTTCCCGAACCCGCCCATCGGCCTGGCCGACGCGGACGGTCGGATCCGGTTCGAGTTCGGGTTCTTCTTCGAAATCACGGCCGGCAAGTACCAGTTCGACTGGCGTCGTCTCTGACCGCGATTGTGGTATTCGTGGCGCCATGAAGCGCCTTTGCCTCACCGCCCTCGTCCTTGCTGCCCTCACCTCGGCCTGCGGATCCGGTCCCACCCCGATCGACCCGACACCCGCGCCTGCCGCCCCGGTCGAGGTCCAGCTCCTCGCTTTCAACGACTTCCACGGCAACCTCGAGCCGCCCTCGGGTCGGAACGGCCAGGTCTTCACGGCCGACGGCGCGGTCGAAGCGGGCGGCGTCGAGTACCTCGCGACCTGGGTCGAGAAGCTCCGTGCACCGCACGGCCGGACGCTGGTGGTCGCGGCCGGCGACAACATCGGCGCGACGCCGCTCATCTCCGGCGCCTTCCACGACGAGCCCACGATCGAGGCGCTGGGACTCGTCGGGCTGATGCTGACCTCGGTCGGCAACCACGAGTTCGACGAGGGCTGGCAAGAGCTCGTGCGCATGCAGAAGGGCGGCTGCCATCCCAAGGACGGCTGCTTCGGCGGCGGCACCTTCAAGGGCGCCGCGTTCCAATACCTCGCGGCCAACGTGATCCTCGACAACTCGGGCGAGACCGTCTTCCCGCCCTACGTCATCAAGCGCTTCGAGGGGATCCCGGTCGCCTTCGTCGGCATGACCCTGGAAGGCACGCCGGCCATCCTCACCGCCAACGGCAAGCGCGGGCTGGTCTTCAAGGACGAGGCCGACACGCTGAACGCGCTGGTGCCGAAGCTGCGCGCGGAAGGGGCCGAGGCCATCGTCGTGCTGTTGCACGAGGGCGGCATGATCACGGGCCGCTACGACGGGTGCGAGGGGATCTCCGGTAAGATCGTGAAGCTCGTGTCGCGCTTCGACAAGGCCGTCGACATCGTCGTGACCGGCCACACGCACGCGGCCTACGTGTGCGAGATCGACGGGCGCCTCGTGACCTCGGCGATGCACGCGGGGCGCCTGCTGACCGACATCCGCTTCGAGCTCGACCCGGTGACCCACGACGTCGTCAAGCGCTCGGCCAAGAACATCATCGTGCGCCGCGACGTGGCGAAGGCCCCGGCGCTGACCGCGTTGGTCGACAAGTGGAAGACGCTGGTCGCGCCGGTCGAGTCGCGGGTCGTCGGCACCATCGCCGCCGATCTCACGCGCCAGCAGAGCCCGCTCGGCGAGTCGGTGCTGGGTGGGGTGGTCGCCGACGCGCAGCTCTTCGCGGAGCAGGACGCGTCGGCCGGGCGGGCCGAGCTCGCGCTGATGAACGCCGGCGGCGTGCGCGCGGACCTCGTGGCCAATGCTGCCAGTGGCAGCGAGAAGCCGGGTGAGGTGACCTATGGCGAGGTCTTCGCGGTGCAGCCATTCGTGAACCCGCTCGTGACGATGACCCTCACCGGCGCGCAGCTCGAGTCGATCTTCGAGTCCCAGTTCCGCGGGTCGCACGGGACGCCGAAGGTCCTGCAGGTCTCGCACAACGTGAAGATCGGATTCGATCCGGATGGGCCCGAGGGCGACCGCATCGACCCGAAGAACGTGTCCATCGACGGCAAGCCACTCGACCTGAAGCGCGGGTATCGCGTCGTCATGAACGAGTACATGGCCGGCGGCGGGGACGCCTTCGACCTCTTCAAGGAGGGCACCGATCGGGTCATCGGCATCACCGACGTCGACGCGCTCGAGCTGTACCTGAGGAAGCACCCGAAGCTCGCGCCGCACGCGCTGGGCCGCCTCGTGAAGGTCACGCGCTGAGACGCGCACAGAGATCGCGCCGTCGGCCCGCCGGCTCTGCCTGGTGTTCGGCGCGACTCAGCGCACCGCGCCGAGGATCGTCAGGTCACCGACGATGGCGCCGCCCCACATGATGGTGCTCGTGAAGGGCAAGAGGACGATGGCCTGCTCGAGCACGAGCGTGCCGCGCGTGGCGGTCTCGTACGAGAGCGGGTCGCCGCTCTTGGCGGTGTGGAACGTGCCCTTCACGCCCGCGATCTCGATCGGGTAGGGGGCAAAGGCGGGCAGGTTCCGCTCCGGGTTCTCGAGGTCTTTCGCGAGCACGAAGTCGGCGGTGTACGTCCTGGTCGCGAAGTAGGTGCCGGGCGTCGACAACACCTGGCCGACGCGCACCCTGGCGAGGTCGACCCCGACCAGGAGGGCCGCTGCGTCTTGTCCCGCGACGACCTCCGAGACCAGGTTGCCGCCCTGGTCGAGCGCGACGATGCGCACGCGGATCGGGTCTCCGAAGCCGAGCAGGTCCACGTCGGCGGGGGCGCGGGCCACGCCGTGCATGACGCGCCCGACGACCGCGATCCCGGCGGGCACGCGCGCGACCTGACGTACTGACATGGCCAACGCGTCGGCGGGAACGGACGCCTCGGGACGGGTCTCTGGCGAGGTGCCGCCGCAAGCCACGACGAGGGAGGCCAGGAGGCAGAGCGAGGTCTCTTTCAGCATGTCTTCATCTAACCAGGCATGAACGCGTTGGCGAGGGGGCATGGCAAAAAGAAGTACATGCGCCTGTGGTCAGGTGCGGCTCGGGATCCAGAGGAGGCCGAAGTAGCCGATGCGCACGCCGCGCGGGTTGAGTCGCACCTCGCGCAGCTCGCAGGCCGCGAGCTTGTCGAGCGCCGAGAACTCGATGTCGGCCATCTCGCGCTCGGCGAGCCCGACGAACTTGTCGCGCGTGGCCTTGAGCTCCTTGTACTTCTCCATGCGGAAGCGGGCGCGATCCTTGGCGCGCGACAGGGCCTGCGCGTCCCCGCCCTGCTTCAAGAGGACGATCTCGTTACGGTCCATCGCGAGGAGCTGCTCGAAGTCGGCGAGCTGCTTGTCGATGAGGCTCGCCTGCTGATCGCGCGCCCCCGTCGCCTTGCCGAGGGCGCCGTCGGCGGCCTGACCGAGCGGCTTCGCGAGGCGCGCGCGAAAGGCCTCGAGCGTCTCACCCGGAACGCCGATCTTGCCGAGCGGCACGCACACCGGCACGACCGCGCTGCGCGAGCCGATGAGGTCCTGGATGAGCCGGTCTTTGGCGCGCTCGCGATCGGCCGGCGACGAGAGCCAGCCAGGCAGCGGCGCCTCGACCCATCCGGGCAGCGATGCGCCCACCAGATCGCGGGTCGTGAGCACCCCGTCGACGACCTTCCACGCCAGCGCGCCCGGCCCCATCGGCATTGGAAAGGCGAGGCGCGAGACCGTGCCCGAGCTCACCTCGCCGACGCCGTCGATCGTGAAGTTCAGAGCCGCCTCGGCGAACAGCGCCGGCATGAGCGTCTGCGGACCCTGGGCCGGCACCCCCGACCAGCCGAGCGCCTGGACGACCTCGGGCCGCATCAGCGCGGTCGCGTTCAAGGTGCGGACCTCCAGCCCGCGCGGCACATTCGACACCGGACTCGACGCGTCCGACCAGGGGACGCTCGGCGGGCTCGGCCTCGGAACGGGTGCGCTCGGCGCCGCGCTCGGCGTCCACGACGAGGACGGCGCGCCCCAGCCTCCATGCGAGGACGCGCCGATCTCGACGACCTCGCCCACGACCTCGTCGCTCGCCGGGCTGCCGACGGACACGCTCGGCGCGGTCGGAGGCGGGCTCGCGCTGGGCGTGCTCGGGGCCTCGACCCTGGGCGAGAGGCCGGCCACTTCGGGCGCGTTGTAGAACCCCTTGGCCTTGAGGCGGCCGATCTCCTGGCGCGTCAGCGGGCCGCGCAGATAGCTCATGCAGAAGCGCGACTTCAGGACGCGCTGCTTCGCGTCGTTGGCATTTTGCAAGAGGAACTGCCGCGACTCGAGGGACGAGATGCGCCGCGAGATGTCCGAGCGCGACACCGGGACCGTGGCGGTCTGCGCGCCCATGAGCCCGTCGAGGATGCGCTCTTTGTCCTGGTCGGTCTGGAGCTTGCCGACCATCCAGGTGCCCGCGTTGGTCAGGGCTTTGTAGTCGATGTCGACCGGGTTCTGCGTGGCCAGCATCACGCCCAGCCCGAAGGCGCGCGCCTGCTTCAACAGCGTCAGCAGGGGGCGCTTGCTGGGCGGGTTGCCGGGGTGCGGCGGCAGATAGCCGAAGACCTCGTCCATATACAGGATGGCGCGCAGCTCGCCCGTGCCCGGCTGCGCACGCATCCACCCGACCACGCGATCGAGGAGCAGCGTCACGAACGACATCCGCTCGCTGTCGTCGAGGTGGGCGATCGAGAAGATCGAGGTCCGGACCCCGTTCGGTTCCTTCGCGAAGAGGCGACCGACGTCGAGCGGTACGCCCTGCATCCAGGCCTGGAACGACGGGCTCGCCAGGAGCCCGTTGAGCTGCATCGCGAAGTCCTTGCGCTTCTTCGGCGGGAAGAACTCGTCGAGCTCGAACACCCCGAGGCGCGAGAACGGCGGCGTCGTGATGCGCTGCACGAGGCGCGGCAGGTCGAGGGTCTCGCCGCGACTCCAAGCGTCGGAGAGCACGTTCGAGAGGAAGATGTACTCCTTGGACTGCAGCGGATCGGCGTCGATCTTCACGAGCGCCAGCAGCGCCGCGACCAGGCCACCGATGAGCTCGCTCCGGTCTTCCTCGGCGAGCTCGGCGAACGCGGGCGGCGGCTCGAAGCGGTCGAGCAGCGAGACCGGCACCCCCGAGGTCGAACCGGGCGTGTAGATCGTCACGGCCGACCCGGCGCGCATCGCCCCGATGTCACTGCCCGCGAGGCCGTCCTTGGCAAGGCCGTCGCGCCACGTGTTCGCGGTCTGCTCGGCGACGTCCAGCGGCGACCGGCCGTCGAGCTTCGACGGGTCGATCCAGGTCGCGAAGTCGACCGGCGAGAGGTCGGGCCAGGCGAGCGCCAGGTTACCGAGGTCGCCCTTGGGGTCGATGGCGATGACCGGGATCTTCGCGCGCTGGGCCTCCTCCAGGAGAGCCAGGGCGAGGCCGGTCTTGCCGCTGCCGGTCATGCCGAAGATGAGGCCGTGGGTGGTCAGGTGCTTCGGCACGTAGTCGATGCGTTCGCCGGTCTCGAGGTCCTTGCCGAGAAAGAAGCCCATGTCACCCTCCGCGCATTCGGCCCGAGTCCTTGCTTGGCCCCGACCGGCGCGGAGTATCGTCGACCCGTGTCCTGCCCGCAATGACGGCTCGCAGGCGAGCGCGCCGGGACCTGAAGCGGCGAGTCCGCAGTTGCATCGCGCGACGAGGACCCGCAAGATGCGCAACGTCGACGGCTGCTTGCGTCACGCCGACGGGCCGCTCGACGGGAGAAGACGATGAAGTCGTTTGCGAAGGTGCGGCTCCAGACCGCGCACTGGGCTCTCAGCGCCACGGTGTGCGCCACGTTGCTCGTGGCTTGCGGAGGCGATGGCGAGAGCCAGGACGCGGCCGACACCAGCACGGACAGCGTCGACGTCGCCGACTCGGTCGAGGACACCACGACCGACACGGCCGGGTCTGACACGGGCCTTCCGGACACCGCCGAGGTCGCCGACACCGCGGTCGCGGACCTCGAACAAGACACGACCGAGGCCGACACCGAGCCCGATATCGCACCGGACACCACCAGCGACATCGCGCTGGATGTCGAGCCCGACACCGCCCCCGACACGACGCCCGACGTCGCGCCCGACATCGCGGTCGACACGGCCCCGGAGATCATCGACCCAGGGCCGCCCCCGGCCGTGACGATCAACGAGTACGACTGCCACTCCGAGTGGGTCGAGGTCGTCGTGACCGGGACCGAGTCGGTCGACCTCGCGGGCCTCTTCCTCACCGACGACGTCGACAACGCCGGCCACCGCGTGCCGCTGACCGGCACTCTCGCCCCGGGTGGGTTCCTCGCGGTCGACCTGGACTTCGGCCTCGCCTGCGGCACGGAAGGGGTCTTCATTGTCCGCGGCGTGGACGAGGTCATCGCCGAGGCCCCGGCCGGCGACTCGCCCGGCCTCCTCACGCGCGGCCGCCTGCCCGACGTGACCGGCGCCTTCGCTCTGACCGCGCCGACCCGCCAGGCCGCGAACAAGGCCGCTCCGTTCGACCCGCGCGACCCGGGCGCGAACCTCTTCGACCCCTTCCGCCCCATCGCGACGATCGACATCACGATGCCGCAGTCCTCGATCGACCTCATCTGGCAGGACCCGTATCGCTACGTGCCCGCCTCGTTCAAGTGGACCGAGGGCGATGGCTCCGGCGCGGTGCTCGGCGACCTCAACGTCGCGGTGCGCTTGAAGGGCAAGCTCGGGAGCTACCGCGACCTGAACGGCAAGTCCGCCTTCAAGCTCGACTTCGACCGCTTCTGGCCGGGGGCGACCTTTCACGGACTCAAGGGCATCACCCTCAACAACATGGTGCAGGACTGGACCCGCATCCACGAGGTCCTGGCCTACGACCTCTTCCGCAAGATGGGCGTCCCGGCCCCGCGCGCAACCTACGCCGAGGTGCGCGTCAACGGCGCGCGCTACGGGCTCTACCTCGTGTTGGAGACCCTCGATGGGGACTGGCGTGACCGCAACTTCGACTCGACCCTCGGCATGGTCGAGGGTGAGTACGGCGAGGACTTCTTCCCGGGGACCGCCTACAACTTCGACCTCGACGGTGGCTCCGAGGCCGCCTACCTCGCCCTCGACAACCTCATCCAGCGCATCGCCGACGCCCCGCGCGAGGGCTTCATGGCCGCGCTGGCCGACGTCATCGCGTGGGACGAGGTCTTGGCGATGATGAC
>JAEUKJ010000247.1 GCA_016792665.1 Deltaproteobacteria bacterium
TCGAGATGATTCGCGAGACGATCGGGATAGGGACCTTCAAGTCACAGGCTCCCGCGAAGGCCGAAGCGCCGCCCGGACGCAACACGCCATGTCCCTGTGGGAGCGGCGCGAAGTACAAGCGATGCTGTGGCGCGTAGGCGCTTGGGCCCATCCGATTCGCGGAGGCGACCTTCCGTTGAACGGATAGGTCACGCGAATGCGGGCGCGGGCTCCAAGGCGCGGTCGTCGTCGGCCTCCGCGTCGTCGTCCGAGACCTCGGAGGGATCGATGATGCGCGCGACCAGGTCATAGTCGCCGGCATCGACGACCTCGGCCCAGACGATGTCGCCCGGCTCGGCCCAGCCCTCGTTGATGTAGGTCACGCCGTCGATCTCGGGGGCCTGTCCATAGTTGCGGGCCTGCAGGAGGAGGTCGGTCTCCTCGCTGCGCCCCTCGACCAGGACCTCGATGCGCTTGCCGATCATGGCCTGCTGCAGCTCGGCCGAGATCCCCTGCTGCACCGTCATGAGGCGGTGATAGCGGTCCTCTTTCTGGAGGGTGAGGACGTGGTCGGTGCGGCGCGCGGCGTGCGTGCCCTCTTCCTGCGAGTACTTGAAGACGCCCATGCGCTCGAAGCGCGACTCGCGCACGAAGTCGACGAGCGTCTGGAAGTCGGCCTCGGTCTCGCCGGGGTGCCCGACGATGAAGGTCGTGCGGAAGACGAGGCCCGGCACGCGCTCGCGCAGCTTCTTCACCAGGGCGCGCGTGTCGGCCTCGGAGAAGCGGCGGCGCATCACGTTCAGCATGTTGTCGCTGATGTGCTGGAGCGGCATGTCGACGTACTTGGCGATCTTCGGCTCGGTCGCCATGAGATCGATGAGCTCGTCGGTGAAGTTGTGGGGATAGAGGTAGAGGAGGCGGATCCAGTGGACGCCGTCCACCTTGACGAGCTCGCGCAGGAGGCCGGCCAGCGTGGTGCCGTCCTTGCGGTCGTCGCCGTAGTGCGTGAGGTCCTGCGCGATGAGGTTGATCTCTTTCACGCCGCGGGCCGCGAGGTTCCGGACCTCCATCGCGACGTCGTCGATCGGGCGGCTCTTCGCGGCGCCGCGCAGACGCGGGATGATGCAGTAGCTGCAGCGCTGGCTGCACCCTTCGGCGATCTTGACGTAGGCGGTCCAGGCGGGCGTCGTCACGACGCGCGGGCTGTAGGCGTCGTAGTTGTAGCCGGGGCGACCGACGATCGTCAGCGGCGCGCCCGGGGCGACCACCTCGCCATCGGCGTCGAGCTCGGCCTGGACCTCGCTGACCAGGTTCTTCGCGGCCTGCGACGAGCCCATCTGCCCAAGGCCCGCGGGCCCGAGGCGCTCGTCGACGTAGGCGCCGATGCGCCAGTGATCACCGGTGCCGAAGAAGGCGTCGACCTCGGGGATCTCGACCTCGAGCTCCTTCGAGTGGCGCTGCGCGAGGCAGCCGGAGACCACCAGCGTCTTCTTGTTGCCGGAGTCGGTCTTGGCGCGGGCCAGATCGAGGATGGTGTCGATCGACTCCTCGCGCGCTTCTTCGACGAAGGAGCAGGTGTTGACGACGAGGAGGTCGGCCTCCTCGGCGGACTCGACGACGGTGTAGTCGCGGGCGGTGAGCTCGCCGAGCATGATCTCGGAGTCGACGCGATTCTTGGGACAGCCGAGAGAGACGAAGAAGAGCTTCTTGCCTGCGAGCGCCATGAGTCAGGGAACCTTGTCTTTTTCGAGCGGCTGTGGGGGCGGGGACTGGGTCAAGTCCTGGATCGACGCGCCCTTGGGAGGCTTGAACTGGAAAGCTTCGGGCTTGAGCTTGTCGTAGCTCGCGCCCGTGAAGGTGATGGTCGAGACGTTGTCGAGAGGGTCGACGAGCTCGGTGCGCGCGATCTCCCAGGTGGTGGGGCGCGCCCAGAGGGTCAGTGTCTTGTAGTTCTTCTGGCCGGTCTTCGGCGTGAGGATGAGGGCGCGCAGGCCGTCTTTTTCCGAGCCCAGGCGGACGTCGAAGCTCGCGCGCAGGTCGCCCTCGCCGAAGAGGAACTTCAGCGAGTCGTAGAGCTCGGAGTCCTTGACGCTCATCTTGACGGCCTGCTTGGAGGAGACCTCGTAGGACCAGAGGATGTCGCCGTCGGAGATGTAGTAGACCTTGTCGGGCTGGGTGTAGTCCCAGCGCATCTTGCCCGGGCGGATGTAGAAGACGTGGCCCGACTTCTTGAGGGGACGCGCGATGTGGGCGCGGCGGACCTCTTGCGTGAAGTCGGCCTTGAAGTCGGTGGTGGCGCTGTAGAACGTCTCGATGCCCTTGACGGCCTTGTCGAGCGTCGCGGCATCGGCGGCAGTCGGCGCGGGGTCGGCCGCGGAGGCCGTCGCGCCGAGCGAGGCGGACGAGACCAGCGCAGTCAGCGCGATGAGGGAGATCGAGAGGCGTTGCATAGCGGGTTCCTCGGGAGGCGCGGGCAGTTCGCGAGAGGCCTGGCGAGTGGCCAGGCCGGAGGGTACGCACCCAAGGGCGAGTGGCTCTACACGAGTCGTCGCGCGGGTGTCAAAAGGGGAGTCACGGAGCTGCCCGGAAGGGTAAGGCGAGACGCGACCCCGCCTGGGAAGGCCTCGAACCGAGGTCGATATTCCACTCGCGAGCTGCAACTGGATTCGAGCTTCCCTTCGGGCGGGGCCTCTGATAGCGTCCTGCGTCCGTTTCAACGGGTACCCTCCGGTCGCAAGACGATCGCGGGGTCGACCAGACGAGTAGACGAGGAGAATCAGGCATGGCAGCTCCGAAGGGAAAGGGTGGCGGCGGCGCCGCTTCAGGCAAGAAGGCCAAGCTCGCTCACGAGAAGCGTGGCGCTGAAGAGACCGGAGACAAGGGCCAATTCCGCATCAAGAAGGTGCTCGAGCTGGTGACCGAAGGCGGCAAGTCCGCGGCGGTCGTCGAGATCGACGACAAGGGCACCAAGGGCGTGGTCGACTCGATCTTCGTGGTGAAGGGCGCCGACGGCTCGCTCAAGGCGCGTGAAGTCGCGTGCCCGGCGCTCTACGACGCCGTCGCCCAGAAGAACGCGATCGCGCGCTTCGCGAAGCTCGCCCAGGCCTGAGAGTGCCGGGTTCGGACCCGCAGACCTCGCGGGGTCTCGCCCCGTCCGGGGCGTTGGGTATCCTGGGGTCGCTCGTCCCCGAGTCCTCGGCGGGCGGGCGAACCACGATCACGCTTGCGCGTCTGATCCTCCATCTCGGCGATGGTGTGGACCGCTTCGACGAGGCCTTCGCCCGCACCGTGGCGAAGACCCTCGACGAGCAGGCACGCCATCTTCGCTTTCCTTTCATCGAGCGTGTAGGCCTCGAGGACGTCGTCGCGACCTTGTACATGGACAAGGATCTGCGCCTCGTCGTGACGGGCAATCACGCGTCTTCGTTTGGCGCCGTGTCGGTGCGCTGGGACGAGCAGCACTTCCCCTTCGTCGAGGTGGAACTGGCGCGCGAGCCGATCGACCTGCCCTACACCTTCGCGACGCTGGACTTCAGCGTGCGAGGCAAGAAGGGCACGTTGCTGGCCGACGTGTCGCCGTTCTCCGAGGGGCAGAAGGTGACGATCCGCGCCTTGGCCACGATCGGCGGCAACGTCGAGTATCGCGTGGTCGCGATGGGGCAAGAGGTATCGGTCGCCCCCGACGAGCTCCTCCTCGAGGGGTAGGCACGCGCGGCTGCGACGGGCGTCTGCGGCGTCGGCCGCTCGCCTCTGCGGGGCACCATAGTGCCCCTCGTCGCGCGCTTCGCGGACCTCCTTGCAGCCGTCCCGTCTCGCTCGCGCTCGTGTTGGTGAGGCACGCGCGGCTGCGACGGGCGTCTGCGGCGTCGGCCGCTCGCTTGCTCCTGCGGGGCACCTTAGTGCCCCTCGTCGCGCGCTTCGCGGACCTCCTTGCAGCCGTCCCGTCTCGCTCGCGCTCGTGTTGGTGAGGCACGCGCG
>JAEUKJ010000267.1 GCA_016792665.1 Deltaproteobacteria bacterium
CGTGACCGGCAAGGAGGCCTTCGACCAGGTCTCGCGCGTGATGAGCTCGCTCGCGTGGGGCGCCTGCAGCGACGAGGACTTCGAGCTCACCGGGACGCTCAAGACCTACCGCCTCGCCAGCGCCAAAGAGACGAAGACCTGCCTCGGCTTCGCGGAGCAGATGGAGTGGTCGAGCCAGTACCTCGCGTGCTTCGTGAACGAGGATGGCTGGAAGCTCGCGTCCATCGCGATGTTCCCGGACGGGCCGCTCGGCGAGGACTACGAGACCGGGCTCTGGCGAAAGGCGCGTGCGGCCAAGGAGCGCGGCTATCAGAACTTCGGGGTCGCCCCGTAGCAAGACCGGGGGCGTGGGCGAATCGCGGGCGACGCCGCAGCGCGCTTGTCGGGCGGGGCCGTGAGAGCTATCACTGACGGGTCATGGAATCCGCCTTCCAAGAAGCCCTGAATCTGTTCGTGCGCTGGGTGCACGTCATCGCAGCGATCATGTGGATCGGGGATTCGTTCCTCTTCATGTGGCTCGACTCGCACCTCGAGACCCCGTCGAAGAAGCGCGAAGGCGCGGTGGTCGGCGAGCTCTGGATGACGCATTCGGGCGGCTTCTACGAGGTCGTCAAGCGCCGCTACCTGGCGCGTGAGGAGATGCCGAAGAACCTCTACTGGTTCAAATGGGAGAGCTACACGACCTGGCTCTCGGGCTTCTTCCTGCTCTTCGTCGTCTACTACATGAACGGCGCCAGCTACCTCGTCGACCCGACCATCTCGTCGATGACCACCGGCACGGGGATCCTGCTCTCGCTCGGGCTGCTCGCTTCGGGCTTCATCGTCTACGATCTCCTTTGGAGCTCGCCGCTCGGCAAGCGACCGATCATCCTCGGGCCGCTCTGCTTCATCGCCCTGGTGGCCATCGCCGCGTGGCTCACGACCTTGTATTCCGGGCGCGCGGCGTTCCTGCAGGTCGGCGCCATGATGGGCACCATCATGTCGGCCAACGTCTTCTTCCGCATCATCCCGGCCCAGCGCAACATGCTCGCGGCGGCCCGGGCCGGCACGCCGGTCGACACGTCGCTGGGGCTTCGCGCGAAGACGCGCTCACGCCACAACCACTACATGACCTTGCCGGTCCTCTTCACGATGCTCTCGAACCACTTCCCGGCGATCCACGCGAGCGCGCACCCGTGGCTCCTCCTGGGGATCGTCTTCCTGTTCGGGGCAGGCTTGAAGTACCTCATGAACTACCGGCGCCAGTCGCCGGCCATCGTGTGGCTCGGCACCGTCGGCTCGCTGGTCGCCATCGTCATCATGAGCTCGGGCCCGTCCGTCGCGGCCCACGACGACGGGTCGCTCGACGCGATGAAGGTCAACTCGGTCGAGGTCCAGCGCATCGTGGCCGCGCGCTGTACGACGTGTCACGCGACCGTCCCGTCCAGCGCCCAGTTCAAGAGCCCGCCGGCCGGTATCGTGCTCGAGCACCCCGAGCAGATCGCCAAGCTCGCGCCGCGCATCTTCGAGCGCGTCTACGTGAACGAGACGATGCCTCTCGGCAACGCGACCGGCATGCTCCCTGAAGAGCGGCGCAAGGTCGCGGCCTGGATCAAGCAGGGCGCGATCATCACGGCCGCCCCGCGCTGGGAGGGCGTGGCCCCGCCGCCCGAGCTCATGAAC
>JAEUKJ010000298.1 GCA_016792665.1 Deltaproteobacteria bacterium
TCGCGACCTCGGTCACGAAGGTCCTCGTGGTGTCCGCCGACAACCGCGCCCCGGTCGCGCTGGACGACGGCTTCGAGGTCGACGGCGTCCCCGAGGCCGACCCCACCGCGCCGCCGTCGGCACCGACCGTGACGACCTACCGCCTCGATGTCCTCGCCAACGATGCCGACCCCGACGGTGACGCCCTCGCGATCGACGCTGTCACGCAGCCGGCCCACGCCACGGCGACCATCTTCCTCGGTGGCGGCATCGCGTACTCGCCGGTGCCGGGCTTCGTCGGTGTCGACCGCTTCAGCTACCGCATCACGGACAACCGCGGCGGCTTCGCGACCGGCCAGGTGACCGTGCTGGTGGGTCGTCCCAACCTCCAGCCGGTGGTCGTCGACGACGAGGCGACCACCCTCGAGGACACGGCCATCACCATCGACGTGCTCGCCAATGACTCGGATCCGGACGGCGACGCGCTGACGGTGACGGTGACGAACCCGCCGACGCACGGGACGCTGGTCCCCGAGGACGGTGGCTTCAGCTACACGCCGGCCCCCGACTACTTCGGTGACGATGCCTTCACCTACTCGGCCTGCGACTCGCGGGGCGCGTGCGGAACGGCCGACGTCACCATCGAGGTCACGCCGGTCAACGACGGCCCGATCGCCATCGCCGACCACGGCACGGCCGACAGCGGCACGACGATCCGCCTCGCGGTGCTGGCCAACGACATCGACGTCGACGGGGACGCGCTCGGCGTGGCGGCGGTCACGGAGCCGAACATGGGCACCGTCACGATCCTCGATGACGGTCGCCTCGAGCTCGTCATCCCGCCGAGCGTCGGTGGCACCATCCTCTTCAACTACGACGCCTGCGACCCCTCCGGCCTCTGCGACACGGCGCTCGTCACGGTCGAGGTCGAGCACGTCTCGGTGCCGCCGGTCGCCCTCGATGACGCCGCCGCGACCGACGCGCGTACGCCTCGCGAGATCGACGTGCTCGCCAACGACAGCGACCCCGACAACGACTCGCTGCGCGTCCACGAAGTGCGCCTCCCGCGCTGGGGCGCGGCCGAAATCCGCAACAACCTCGTGGTCTACACCCCGGACGGCGAGCACCTCGGCATCGACCAGTTCGACTACGTCGCGTGCGACCTCGGCGGGCTCTGCGCGACGGCCAGGGTCTCCGTCGAGATCGGCGTCCCCGGCAGCAATCGCGCGCCGGTCGCGGTCGACGACACCTATGATGCACGCGTCACGACGAGCCACATCATCGATGTCCTCGCCAACGACAGCGACCCCGACGACGACGCGATCCGCGTGACGACCGTGGTCCCTGGCCAGCACGGGCAGGTCTCGATCGCCGCGGACGGCAAGCTCCTCTACGCCCCGGACCTGATGGCGACGGGCGAGGACGCGATCGTCTACACGGTCTGCGACACGTGGAACGCGTGCTCGACTGCAACCGTCACCATCGTCCTGCCCGCCCCCGATGAAGATCGCTTCATGGTGACGGGCGGCCCGGACTGCTCGGCCGGTGGTGCGATGAGTGGTCTTGCGCTCGGATTCGCGGTAGCTTTCCTGCTCATCCGGCGCATGCGTTCGAGGAGTGCACTGACCCGCTGACGCGGCGCCGACCATCGATGGTGCCGTCATGCGTCGACCTTCGCTCCTCTCGTGGTCGCGGGCTCTCGGGCCCGCACGTCCCCCCGCGGTCAGGCTCTCCAAGGGCCTGCGCGGGTGGGTCGTCGGCCTCGTGCTCCCGGCCTTCACGGTGTGCTCCGTGGGGTCGGGATGCACCGGGGGGCGACTCAACCTCTCGGCCGCCGACAACTCGAACAGCAACTCGGGGAACTCGGACGGCTCGAAGGGATCCAGCGACGGGTCGAACGGCTCGGGCAACTCGGGCAACTCCGGGGACGCCTCGAAGGACTCCGGCGAGTCGAAAAGCTCGTCGCGCGACGGTCGTTCTTCGGACAGCCGCTCGGAGACCTCGAACACCGTGACCTCGAAGGGCAACGACCCCGAGCAAGCCAACAGCGCCGGTCTGCTCATCCTGACCGGCGCTCTGTTGTTGGGGGCCACGACGCTCGGCGTCGTCTGGTACCTGAACGTGCAGGACCCGAAGGAGCACGTCGCCAAGCACGAGCGGGAGATCCGGCTCGCGCTCGCCCGCGGCGAGGGGGGCTTCTTCCGCGACGTCACGGCCCGCCTCGGCGCCACCGAGGCCGACATCCCGCGGGTCGCCAGTGCTCTCCGCGCCGGCCGCGCGCGGCTCGAGGTCTTCCTTGGCGAGGGGGAGATCACCGACGAGATGGGGCAGGGGTTCGTGCTGGCGCTGGCCGAGCTGTTGCGTCAGGACGCGGTCTTGAAGCCGCGGGTCGACGCGCTGATGGGGCAGATCGAGCGCGCGAAGGGCGTGGCCCCGACGGCCTCGCTCCGGGCGACCCGATCGACCCGGAGCTGACGCGCCGCGATGCGCGTCCTCGGACTCGGCCTGGCCTTGGCGATCGCCATGGGATCGTCGGGGCGCGCGAGTGCCCCTGAGCCCGATGCGCCACCGATAGACACCAAAGCGCGGCTCCTGGCGCTCCTGCCGCCGGCCTTGCGCGAGGTCGCGCTCCCGTGGCCCGACCTGCGCGGCGAGGGCTCCGTGTCGGCGACCGAGAAGCTCCGCTGGCTGGCGACCCTCGCGCACCGCGCCAACGACCTCCATCGCTACTCGGACGGCGACGCCTGGCGCGCCCTGATGGCCTGGCCCGAGGCGAAGCCCGAGCTGGCCCTGGCGCTGGACCACGACGAGTCCGCGCCCGACCTCGGCCTCGGTCGCTATCCCGTCCCGCGCGGCCGTGAGGACCCCGCCGTCGACTTCGCGGCGTCGGTCGCGCTCGCATGGCTCGACGCCAAGCACTTCTCGTGCAGCTTCCCGCTGCGCGCGCGCTTTCTTCGCGACAGCGGCCTCCTCCCGCCGGGGCCCGTCCCGCTCGAGGCCGGTCGCTGCAAGGTCTTCGAGCGCGCCTTCCGCCCGGCCGAGGTCGAGGCCATCGATCTCGTCTTCGTCGCGCAGCGCTGGCAGGACGCGGCTGCGACCATGGGCCACACCCTGTTCCGCGTGCGCCACCGCGCCGTCGAGGGGGTCGTCGGCCCCAGCACCGAGCCGGTCTTCTCGTACGTGGCCATCGACCCGCCCGAGACGCCGAACTACCTCTTGAAGGGGATGACCGGCGGGCTGACCGCCACGGTCCGCATCGACCGCATGGGCGATATCTGGGCGCGCTACGGGGTGCGCGAGGGCCGCGACCTCTTCGTCTACGAGCTCGTCCTCTCACCCGATGAGCGACGCTACCTCCTGGCCGAGGTCTTCGCGCAGAGCCAGGGCGGGATGAACATCCCCTACGCCTTCTTCGCGACCAACTGTGCGACCATGGCCTGGGACACAGTGCGCGCGGTCCTGCCCGAGCTGCCGCGCCACGGCGGCTTCCTCGTCCACCCGCACGAGGTCGCGAGCCTGCTCGTCGGCCGCGGTCGCGCGCGCGCCCTCGGCGTCATCCCGGCGCAGAAGACGCTCGCCCGCCGCGCCGAGGACCTCCGCGAGTCGCTTGCCCTGTCCGAGGACGACCTCCCCGAGGCCTATCGCGCGCATGCTCGCCGCTGGGGAAAGGTGGACGCGCGCGCCGAGGCGCTGCGCGAGCTCGAGCAGGCTGTCCGCGAGCATCGCCCGGACCCGCCCGCGCTGGCGCGCCTCGCCGCATGGACCGATGCGGTCCTCGACATCGAGACCTTTGCGCTCGACGTCGCCCACCAGGGCTATGTGGTCGGCGCGACCAGCCCCGCCCTCGAGGCCGCCCTGGATCTGCGCGCCCGCCTCCCGGCGAGCGAGCCCGACCCCACCGTCTCGGACGCCCCGACCGCGCCCGCGTCCACCGTGAGCGACACGCTCGTCCTGCCCGGCACGCCCGCCGCGCCGGTCGGCCCCTCGGGCTCGCGCAAGAGCACGCTCGTGGCCGGCTTCTCCGACGGGCAGGTGACGCTCGGGTGGAGCACCTCGGTCCTCGACGAGCTCGTCGGCGAGCCGCGTGCGGTGGTCCTGTCGACCTCGTCGCGCATGCGCCTCCTCGTCAACGAGCTCGTCCTGGCGATCGACGCCGATGCCTTGCGCATCGATGCCAATGCGACGCGCCACGCCGAGGCCGTGCAAGTCGACGCCGAGCGCCTCACCATCATCGACTCCGCGACCTGGGGCGACGGCGTGCGCACCGACCGCGGCTGGCTCGAGGCCCACCTCGGCTTCGGCTTCGCACTCGAGACGGTCGTGCGTCCGCGCCTCGGACTGCCGTTCGCCGCGCGCCTCGCGGGCGGTCCTGGACTCACGCTGGCCGCCTCGGAAGGCTTCGCCGCGCACCTCGTCGTGCAGGCCGAAGTCACGCTCGCGACCTGGACCCGCGTCGGCAACGGCGACCCCGCGTTCCGCAGCACCGTCGGGCTCGTCCTCGAGGCTGCCGCCCCGCTCGGCTCGGCCCACCGCGTGCGCTTGCGCGGTCGCATCGCCCCCGGTCTGGATCTCGGCGGCCTGGCTCTCGAGACCGAAGCGACCCTTGGCTTCGACTTCGCGCTGGACCGCCAGCGCGGTGTCTTCTTCGTCGCGCGTGGCGGCTGGAGGGCGGGGCTTCCGGTTGGAAATGGCCCCGAGGTGTCCGCCGGCGTCGCCTTTTGACCGGGGTCTAGGAACCCCACCGGCTCGGCACGGGCTCGCCGCGGGGCGGCCTTCGACCCAGGTCAGAACCGCTTGGGATTGAACGCGTTAGGCCTCGGGCGCCCGTTTCGCGTGCTGCCAAAAGAGTTCGTGACGGTCGCGATATTTTTTGCTTGCGTCTCACGCTGAGGCCGCCCGACCCCAGCCCGCCGATCGCCTGAGATCTTCCTAGAGGCCCGGAACCAAAGCAGTTCGGCTTTTGGACTCGTCGCTGGCACGCCCATTGCTCAAGACCTCCGCGGTACTCGGAGGTCCGTCATGATCCGCTGCCGTCTCGAAGTCCTCGATCGCGCCGAAGAGAAGAAGAGCCAGGAGAGCCACGAGCTCCCCTTCATCGCGCCGCGTCGCCTCGCGTTCGACGACCTGTGCCGCCGCGACGAGCACCTCTGGCGCGGGTTGGAGCGGTCCGAAGACCTTCGCAAGATCGCCGAGCGCGCCCAGCGCGAGCTCCGCATCGGCGAGTTCGAGCGCTTCGTCGGCTGGATCTGTGCCCACCACGGCGTCGGCCTGGCTCGCGCCGCCGGCCTGCCGATCGCACCGCCCCGCCTCGAGCTCGCGTCCTGATTCCAAGCGGTTCTCCCGACGCGCCTGCGCCTCGGCCTTGACGGGCCATGGGAAAAAGCGCCACACGGTGAGGCACCCGTGCCCGTGTGGTTCCCTTTCAGGGCCAAAAACGCGTTGAAAGTACACGGTTTTCTGGCCTGAGGCGGCGGTGGCCCGGGCCTTGCTCCAAGGCCCCGCCATGAGAGCGATCCGAATCGTTTTGATGTTCACCTTGCTCGTCGCTGCTTGCGACACCGACGGGTCAGGCGGCGACACGCTCGACGTCGTCGACACGAGCGATACTGCGGACACGTTCGACACGTCGGACACGGTCGACGCGACGGACACCACCGACACGTTCGACACAGCGGACACGGTCGACGCGACGGACACCGCCGACACGTTCGACACGTCGGACACGGTCGACACGACCGACACGGTCGACACCGCGGATACGGTCGATACGACCGACACCGTGGACACCACGGACACCGACACGCTCGAGCCGTGCGAGCTCGAGCCCGGCGACCTCGCCTTCGACGACCACACCGTCACGGCCTTCCCCGAAGAGCGCTGCTTCTTCGACTACGCCGGTCCCTCCGAGCGCGACCCCGTCGCGGTGAAGTACCTCATCGTCGACCTGAACCAGCCGGCCGACCCGACCCAGGCCAAGCTGCGCTTCTATGAGAACGGCTTCTACCAGCTCCACGACGAGTGGTACTGGTTCCGCCTCTTGAACGGCCAGCCCATCCCCGGGCTCGCCTCGCCGGCCCCGGTCCAGGGTCTCAGCTTCCCGACCATCGCCTCGATCTATGCGGCCTTCGCGGGTCAGTCCGTGCTCCCCCTCGACCTCAAGTTCCTGCCCGCCGGTACGAGCTATGGCGGCCGTCTGTACTCGCCGCGCTTCTACGGCGAGCTCGCGATGTTCCTGGGCGGCCTGAGCGAGCGCTTCCTGAGCCTCGGCACGCTCATTCACTACGCGCCGAATCCGGACCGCGTTCGCCCTGAAGAGCTGTGGGCCTTCGAGCTCGAGTACACCGACAAGCCCAACATCGCTTACCTCGAACGCGTGCTCAGCGTCCTCGAATCGAAGGTCCCTCCCTCGCTTCGTGGCAAGCT
>JAEUKJ010000315.1 GCA_016792665.1 Deltaproteobacteria bacterium
TGAACCTCCTCGTTGCGAAGAAGACACGCACCTCGACGGAGAAGCAGACCCGGAATGGGGCCGGCAAGTCGAGCTTCGTGGAGCTCGTCCACTTCATGCTCGGTGCGCGACCGAGTGAGTCCAACGCGTTTCTGAAGAAGACGGCCGAGCTGGCCGACGCCCGCTTCCAGTTGGCGATGGACCTCGGGGGGCAGCTCATCGAGGTCCAGCGCAGCCCGGTCGGCGTGCCCAAGGGCAAGATCGAGCTCGTCCGCGGCGACCCGAGCGCCTGGAGGGTGCAGGTCAAGTTCAACAAGAAGCGTGGCGAGTTCGTACTCGATCAAGGGGCCTGGAAGACCCAGCTCGGGCACGCGATGTTTGGCCTCTCGACCCAGGCGGTGGGCGACGACGACGAGGCCGCGCTTGAGCCGACCTTTCGCATGTTGTTCCCGTACTTCGCGCGCCGGGACCGCGAGGGCGGCTTTGCCAAGCCCGAGCAGCACGCGACCAAGCAGCAGCTCGGCGATCAACAGATCGCGCTCACGTACTTGTTGGGGCTCGACGTGGCGATCCCTGGGGAGCTCGAGGGGATCCGTCGTCGGGAGGCCGTGTTGAAGAGCCTGGCGGCGCTGCGCAAGGCAGGGGGCATGGGCGGCGCATTGCCCCAGGCAAGCGAGCTCTTCACGCGGCTCAGCGTGGCCGAGGCGCGGGCGGCGGCGCTCGAGCGGGAGCTCGCCGGCTTTCGGGTCATCGAGCGCTACGTCGAGCTCGAGGCCGAGGCGAACCTGCACTCGCGGCACATCGCAACCTTGAAGGACGACAACGAGAGCGACCTCGCTCTCTTGACGACGCTGGAGGAAGCGCTACGCGACGAGCGACCGCCGAAGTATGCCGATGTCGAACGGGCCTACCGAGAGGCTGAGCTCGTCTTGCCCGAGCTCGTGCGGAAGCGCTTCGAGGAGGTCGAGAAGTTCCATGCGTCGGTCGTGAGGAACCGACGTTCGTACCTCGAGCAGGAGCTCGCCGACGCGAAGGCCAGGATGGAGGTGCGAAGGGCGCAGATGGCAGCCGCCGACCGGCGTCGGGCCGAGATCCTCGCGACCTTGTCGAGCGGCGGGGCCCTCGAGACCTACACGAAGTTCCAGGGCGAGCTGATGCAGGTGAACGCCGAGGTGGCGCGCCTGCGGGAGCTCCATCGCGACGTCAAGAAGATCGAGGGCGACAAGACCACGCTGGACCTCGAGCGCAAGCGGCTCCTCGTGCGACTGCAGAACGACCACGAAGAACAGGCCGACACGCTGAAGCTGGCCATCCAGACCTTCGAGCGAATCTCCAGCGCTCTCTACCAGAACCAGGACTCGGGCAGCCTCGAGATCTCGGCCAAGGAGAACGGCCCGGAGTTCCGCGTGGTCATTCCGGCCGGCAAGAGCAGCGGCAAGAACCACATGCAGATCTTCTCCTTCGACATGATGCTGATGGAGCTCATGGCCCGGCGCGAGCAGGGACCGAAGGGGCCCGGCTTCCTCATCCACGACTCGGCGTTGTTCGACGGGGTGGACGGCCGACAGGTCGGGCGGGCCCTGGACCTGGGCCGAAAGCTCTCGGCGGAGCACGGCTTTCAGTACATCGTGACCATGAACCAGGACACCCTCGAGCAGGCGCAACACGAGGCGAGGGTCGACCTCGACGCCCACGTGGTGCCCGTTCCGCTCACCGACGAGACCGAGACGGGAGGCTTGTTCGGGTTCCGCTTCGATTGAAGTCTCGGCCTCGGCCGAGGCGTTGCGGGCCAGCTGACACGCGTCGATCGGCGGCACCGTTGGCTCTACGGGCCGCCCGAGGCCTTGTCACCCGAGATCCGCTTCCCTATAGTCTCTCGGCCGATCGGAGCGGCATGAGCATGGCAGTTCGCATCCCAGAGTCCCCGCGCGTCATCTACGCGTCAAACCCGCTGGCCGATGTCATCTGCCAGGTCCGGTTCCCCCGCATCCTGCGCATCGACAATGAGCTTCCGGCGGACTTCCAGGATGCGATTCGCGGTCAGTTTCCGCACTTCGCCGAG
>JAEUKJ010000382.1 GCA_016792665.1 Deltaproteobacteria bacterium
GCCCGCGCCGACGACCTGCCCCGCGACGATGATCTGTGCGGTCCCGAGCGACATGTCCGCGGGCACCCCAGCCTTGGCACCGACCATGCCGATGACCAGCGGCGGCAAGACCTCGCTCGTCACGGTGAACGTGCCGCTCCCTGTACGGAAGAGGTTGTCGAGGTCGAGGGTGCCCCAGCGCGTGTCGAACGTGACGGCCACCGTGCGCCCGACCGGGTGGCGGATCCGGCGCTCCGCGAGCGCACCGGTCGCGAGCAGGGCGGGGGAGGCCTCGTGTCGCCGTCGAGGGTGCGTCACTGTCGGGTGCGTCACTGTCGCGCGCGTCGTCATCGCGTGTCGTCGGGTGCGTCGTCGTCGCGTACGTCGCTCGCGTCGGGCGTGTCGGAGCCGTCTGCGCCGTCCGAGGTGTCCGCGTCGGTGCCACTGCGGGTCTCGCCGCCGCAGGCCGCCACGCACGCGGCCCAGAGCGCCACGCCCCAACGCAAGGCGATCTGTGTCGCCGCTCTCACGAGCGACACTTTATCAGAACGGCACCCACACGAAGCGCCCGATCGCGATGACCGCGCACAGCGCGCCGAGCACGACCGGCGCCATGATCATCGCCTTCTCGCCGCGCCGCGCATGCGTTACGGCCGCCCCCGCCATCACCACGAGGAGCCCGGTCGCCGCGATGGGCGTGAGGATGGGCAGGATCCCGAGGGCCGGAGGCGCCACCAGCCCGAGCCCGCCGAGGACTTCGATGATCCCGAAGAATCGAATCTGATTCGCGGAAAAGTCGGATGCCCAGCCCATCCGCTCGATGAGTCGATCGCGCGGCGTCACCATCTTCATCCCGCCGCTCGCGAGCATCGCCAGCGCGACGATCGCTTGAGTCACCCACAGGACCGTATCCATCCCTCGTCCTTCATCAAGCCATTGGGGCTGCCCGCTCGAGCGAGCACCTTCGTCACGGCGTCAGCTTCAGCAAGGTCAGCGTGCCGCCCCCGCATCCGCTGCCATATCCGTCGGCGAAGATCCAGAAGGTCTCGCCGGCCTGGGCTGCGATCGTCACGGTCTCCGGGTCGCCGCCGTCGCTCGCGGTCACGCACGCGCCGAGCGGCGAGGCCGGGCACGTGTCGGACTTCACGACGTTCAAGATGGCGTCGAAGCTCCCGGTCCCGCCCACCCCAGCCGCCCCCGTGTCATAGACGACGCGGTAGTTGCCGGCCTCGGGGGCCACCAGCTTGACCACCAGGTCGCCGCCCGAGCCCATCGTCTTGCACCCGCCGTTGGACGCGCCGGACCAGTCGCTCGTGTAGAGGCACGTGTCCATGCTGAAGGACCAGGCCGTCTGGGCCACCTCGATGGCCGTCGCGCAGACGTCTCCCGGCAACCCGTTCGGGCACGTCCCGACCCCGAAGCAGTCGGTGTCCACGCAGTCGATGCGCCCGTCGCCGTCGTTGTCCACGCCGTCGCCGCAGGCCTCCGGCTCGAGCTTGGTCATCGTCAAGGTGACCTGCCCGCACGCCGAGAAGTACCCGTCGACCAGCACCCAGTACGTTTCGCCTTCGGTCGCGTCGATGGTGACGGTCTCGGGGTCGCCCGCGTCGCTCGCGGTGGTGCATCCGCTGGGCGCGACCGTCGGGCAGGTGTCGGCCTTCACGACGTTCAGGATCGTGTCGAAGCTGCCCGTGCCACCCGCGCCCGCGGCCCCGGTGTCGGCCACGATGCGGTAGCGTCCCGTCGTCGGCACGACGAGCTTGGCCATCGCGTCGCCCGCCGAGCCCATGGTCTTGCACCCGCCCACCGCCGAGCTCTGGAAGGTGTTGGTCAAGAGACACGAGTCGAAGCTGCGGGTCCACGTGGCGCCGCTCATGACGAAGGCCGACGAACACACGTCACCGTCTATCCCCGGCGGGCACGTGCCGACCCCGAAGCAGTCCGGATCGATGCAGTCCAGGCGCCCGTCGCCGTCGTTGTCGACCTGGTCGTCGCAGATCTCGGGCTCGAGCTTCGCGATCGAGAGGACGCCCGCGCCGCACCCCGAGCTCCAGCCGTCCGCGATGATCCAGAACGACTCACCGGCCGCGGCCGTGAGGGTCACCTTCTCGGGGTCGCCGCTGTCGCTCGCCGCAATGCAGCTCTCGAAGGGGGCGCTCGGGCACGTGTCCGACTTCACGACGTTCAGGATCGCGTCGAACGCACCGGCCCCCTCGGCCCCGGCCGCTCCGGTGTCGAACGTGACGCGGTACTCGCCCGCGCTCGGCGCGACGAAGTGGGTGACGATGTCGCCAGCCGAGCCCATGGACTTGCACCCGCCGCCGCTGGTCGCGTTGAAGGTGTTGGTGCGCTCGCAGGTGTTCACGGCCTGGGTGAACGGGCTCGCGGTCGCCTGGTAGGCGGTTCGGCACACGTCGCCGGGCTGGGCCTCGGGGCAGGGGGCAACGCCGAAGCAGTCGGTGTCGGCGCAGTCGACCTTGCCGTCTTGATCGTTGTCGACCGAGTCGGCGCAGGCCTCGGGGAGGATCTGGGTGATCGACAGCGTGCTGGTCCCGCAGCCACTGCTGTAGGCGTCGGCGATGATCCAATAGGTCTGCCCGCGCACCGCCTCGAGCGTGAGGGTCTCGGGGTCGCCGCCGTCGGCCCCCGCGAGGCACGAGGTCAGCGGCGAGGCCGGGCAACCGACCGACTGCACGACGTTCAAGACGCTGTCGTAGCTGCCGGCGCCAAAGCTGCCCGATGCCCCGGTGTCGTGCACGATCTTGTAGCGGCCATCGGCCGGCGCCACGAACTTCACCAGCACGTCCCCGGCCGACCCCATGGTCTTGCAGCCCCCAGCCGCGGTCCCCTGGTAGCCGCTCGTCGTGGTGCAGGTGTCGAAGGTCTGGCTCCAGGTGCCGACCGTCACCGGCACGGCGGTCGCGCACGTCGCCCCGAGTCCGCAGCCCGCGAAGTCCGCGCAGTTGGTGTCCTCGCAATCGGTGAGGCCATCGCCCTCGTCATCGACCCCGTTGGCGCATCCGTTCAGATAGGTCGATTCGTTGCACGCGGCGAGCCCGGCGCAGTTGTCGTCGGCGCAATCGGTGAGACCGTCGCCCTCGTCGTCGATGCCGTTGGTGCATCCGTTGGCGGCGGTCGACTCGTCGCAGCGCGGGACCGAGCCGCACTGCCGATCGGCGCAGTCCACCTTGCCGTCGTCGTTGTTGTCGACCTCGTCGTCGCAGTCCTCGCCGCGCTCGATGAGGACCTCGAAGGTGCCCGAGGAGTACGACGCCGCGACATCGTTGGCGAAGCTGTCGACCAGCACGAAGTAGGTCACGCCGGCCTCGAGCTCGACGTTGACCGCCTCGGTCTTGCCCTCGATGCCGTCGTCCGCCACCCCGAGGCACTCGAGGTCGTCGAAGCCGCTCTCGCCGCGGGGCGGGCAGGCGTCGGTCACCATGACGGCGGCGTCGAAGCCCGCGCTCGGGACGACCTCGATCCGATAGGTCGCGGTGACCTCGGGCGTGAAGGCGTAGACCAGGTCGGGCGCGGCGTCGCCGAGGATCCCCTGGCCGAGAGGCCCGCCGCACGCCGCCCCGATCGTGAAGACGTAGTCGTCCGTCGCGGTCTTGGTGTCGCCGCTGTCGCTGAAGGGCAGGCTCGGTTTGTCGAAGCCTTCCAGCGTGTTGCAACGGTCGCCGCGCGCCACCGCCAGCTCGGGAGGGGGCACGAAGGTGTCGACCTCGAGCTCGTCGTCGGCGTCGCTGTCAGAGGTCTGCGTGTCGGGCGTGATCGCGTCGGGCACGACGGTGTCGGGGGCGATCGTCGTGTCGGTGTCCGCGACGAACGTGTCGCGCGCATCGTCGCTGTCGGCCACGCCATCGCGCGCATCCGCCGCGCCCTCGTCGCCGCATGCGCCGAGCCCGATGATCACCGCACCGGCGAGGCCGGCCATCGCAGCCATGCCGCGCGCGCGTTGGATGGACTTCGCGCGCTCGAACGTGGTGAAGTCGATCGTCTTCATGACTGCTCCCTCCGCAGGCTTGGTGGCGGACCCTCTTGACGGACCGGCGCCGCTACCATCGGCTCGAAACCACTGTCAAGCTCGCATCCCTGGCGGGCCATCGCCAGGAGCCCCTCCCAGTCCCCTCCGTCCGAACCCGAGGTCCCCGTGTCCATCGCTGGTCCTGCTCGGTCCCTCCTCGTGAGTCTCGTCCTCGGCGGCGCCTTCGCGACCGCGAGCCCGGTCCGCGCCACGCCATCCGAAGTCCCGGCCGACGTCCCGGCAGAAGTCCCGCAGCGACGCTGGCAGGCCGCCCTCGTCGACCTCGGACTCGCGCCCGACTGCGCCACCGCGCTCGGCGCCTTCATCGCCCCGACCGGCGACGCCGCCCCGACGCCCCCGGGCACCCCGCTCGAGCGCACGCCTCCCGATGGCCAAGGTATCCTGCTGCGGCTGTCGCAGACCGGAGGGATCCCGTTCTGGGGTCCGAAGGACCGCCTGGTCCGAGGCGCCGCGCACTTCGACCGCGAGATCCAGAGCTGGCTCGCGCGCCGCGACGACCTCGCCCCGAACCGCGGCTACGCGCGCTGGAGCCCGGCCCCGGGGCGCGAGCTGCTGATCGTCGACCACATGCGGAGCCCCATCAACGCGGCCACCTCGATCTGGGAGGACACCGGCAAGAAGGTCGTCCTGCGCGCCGAGTTCCCGGCCGAGATCGT
>JAEUKJ010000338.1 GCA_016792665.1 Deltaproteobacteria bacterium
GCTCGCTCGCTGATGGTTGCCTCCTTGAACCACACCTTCTTCATCGCCACCCACTCGCCACGTCCGCGCGGCATCACTGGCTCTCGCGCCGGCCGCTTGAAGTCGTCGAGCGCGTCCAGGCCACCCCGGCCGACACCCGTATCGGCCTTGGGCTCGGCCGCCTTGCCAGCGGGCCTCGGCCGGTCGGCCCAGGCGTCGTTCACGTCGGTCTGCGCAGCGGCAACCTCGCCCTTGGTGCCGAGGGCGTTGGTGAGGCGCTCGGTGCCAGCCGCGTCGAGGTCGGCCGTGCCGCCATCGCCTGCGAGCCCGCCGACCGCGTCCATGAGCTCACCGGACCCGCCCTGGGCCTGCTCTTCGCCGGTCCAGTCGGCGACCGGGCGCGTCGCGTGTACGTCGAAGGCCTTGGCCATGGCCGGGCTCTCCAGGACGAGCAGGCTCGTGTGGCGCGAGAGGAGGTGGTGGGCCTGCGACAGGGCTACGATCTCCTTCTTGGTGCCGAGGTCGTCGTTCCTGCCGAGGTCCGCGATGCGGCGCTCGGCCCAGAGGCGCGGCACGAACGCGTTGCCCGCCGAGGTCGCGAGCTCCGTGTCGATCGACCAGCGGCGCTCGACCGGCTCGCCCGCCAGCGTCCCGCGCAAGACCACGTCCCCGCGCACGCGCTCGTTCGTGCCGGTATAGCGCGCCGCGACGACGCGCTCTTCACCCGGCCAGAGGTCCCCGAGGCTCGACGGCGCGACCTCGACGAGGCCGTCCGGCAGGCTCAGCTCGATGTCGGTGAGCGGCGCCAGGAGCTGGCGCGCCAGGATCTTCCGGGTCGTCGCCTCGATCGAGCCGACCGAGGCGAGGTCGATGAAGCTGCCCGCGTGCGTCTTGGCGAGCCCGGCGAGCATGGTCGTGTCGGTCTCGCCGCCCAGCGCCACCGCGGTCACGCGCGTCTCGCCGAGGGCCTCGCGTGCGGCCTCGACCACGCGGGCCGGGTCGAGCTCGCCGACGGTCTGCACCCCATCGCCGAGGTAGATGACGCGGCGGCGCTCGGGCTGCGTGTCGCCAAGCACCTTCGCGGCCTCGCCGAAGGCCGCCACCAGGCGGCTCGAGCCGAGGGGCTCGACGGTCCCGAGTCGCGCCGCGAGGTCTCGTGCCAAGGACTCGCTGGCGGTCTCGAAGGGGCCGAAGCTGCGGCACGTCGTGGCGCACGCCAGCACCTGCACGCGGTCTCCGTCGAGGCCGGCGACGATGCCCCGGAGGATCTCGGCCGCGCGCTGGAGGCGCAGCTTCTGCATCCCGTACGAGGTATCCGCGATGATGACGACGTCGCGCGGGCCAGCCTCTTTGGCGCGCGCCTCGGCGAGCTCGGGGCGCAGCGTCAGCGCGACGAAGGCCTCGTTCTTGGCCCCGTCGGCCGTGCTGCCGGCGCGCCACCCCAGCGTCTCGAGGTCGTCCATGGCCTGGGTGTCGGGGATCTCCACGACGAGATCACCGCGCGGACGGAACGACCGCGTCATCTGGGAGAGCGTCACGCCGCCCTCGACCTCTTTGCGGACGACCTCGTAGTTGCGGACGCGCAGGTCGTCGGGGGCGAGCTCGGTCCCGACCTTCAGGTCCAGCGTGAACGCCTCGGGGCGTGCGTGCGCGCCCTCGGCCGGCAGCGGCAGGGTGAAGCGGCGGCCGCCCGTCACGAGCGGCAGCGACTCGGTGTAGGCGATGCGCACGCGCCGCTCGCCGAGCGCGGGGATCGGGAAGATGCGCAGCTCGAAGGTATTGCCCTGCTTCCACGACAAGAGCGCAGGGTCGCGCCACGGGCCGGGCACCCAGATGTACTCGATGATCTCGCGGCGCTTCACGACCGGCGTCGCGTGGCGGATGACCCCGGCCCAGATCTTCTCGGCGCGGTCCCGCTCGACGAAGGCGCCTTCCTCCCAATGGCCATCGACGAGCAGCGCCAGCTCGGCCACCTGTGCGCCCGGGGGCAGGGTGAAGCGATAGGTCCCCTCGAGCTCGAAGGCCTCCTCCGAGGCGAACGATTCTTCGATGGTCGTCTTCGCATAGGCCCCCTGGATGCGCACGGTCGCGAAGTGATCGACGAGCCGCAGGGGGCGCTCGGCGTCGGCTGCGGCCCCGGGGCGGCGTGCGCGCAGGGACCCGATGCCCAGGTTGGCCAGGGCCTCGTCCCCGTTCGCGTCGCTCCCGTCGCCCGCGGCAACCGTGCGCGAGCGCCAGTCGTGGCGCGGGTCCGAGCCACCGTTCGAGGTCCTGACGACCGGCCTCTTGCCCTGCCTCAACCATGCGGCCTGGCCTGCCGCGACCCGCGCCTCGCCGCTGTCGCTCGCCACCGACACCACGCCGCGGACGACGTCGACCACCGAGATCGACGCGCCGGCCCGCACCTCGAGCTCGGTGCCGAGCACCTTCACCTCGCCGGTCGGCAGCTTCACCGCCAGCGGGGCCAGGTCATCGCGATGGGCGACATCGAGGAAGGCATCGCCGCGCAAGACCTCCAGGCCTCGTCGCTCGGCGTCGAAGCGCACGTGGCTGTCTTGATCGATTTGAATCGTCGACCCCTCCGACAGCTTGAAGGCCCGGGTCTCGCCGATGGCGGTCCGCACCTCGGTCCCGATGTCGCACGAGGTCTCGCCGCGGTCGTCGAGGCAGGCCGTGACCGCGAGGCCGCCCGAGGCCGCCTTCACGTTCGGGGTCGGGGTCGGCGTCGGTGCGACGAGGGGATCTGCGGTGCCGGCTTCGTGCGCGTCTGGCTTCGCGGCCGAGACCTTGGGATCGTCCACGCGCGGCGCGCTCGGCTGCAGCGCAAGCACCACCCCGGCCGCGGCTCCGGCCCCGACCAACCCGGCCAGGACGAAGCCAGCGATCGGACGCCGCACGCTGGCCTGCGAGCGGCTCGCGCCCGCCTTGGCGCGGGCCATCACGCGCTCGACGAGGTCACCCCCGTCTCCGGCGAGAGGTCGATAGCTCGCGTACAGCTCGCCCATGCCGTCCAGGGTGCGCTGGGCCCGCGCGAGCTCGGCCTGGCAGCGCGGGCAGTCGGCGGCGTGCTCGGCCAGTCGCGGCTCGAGCGCACCGAGGGCCGCCAGCGGTGCGTCGCCGCGCCCCGTCGGGGCGGCTCGCCTGCCGACCTCAGGAGCGGACGACAGCAGAGTCGTGAGACGATCGCAGGGCGTGGTCATGGTTCTCTTCCTCGATGAGGTCGGTGCGGAGGGCCTGCAGCGCGAGTGAGATGCGCTTGCGGGCGGCGTCGTGGGAGATCTGGAGGACGTCGGCGACCTCGGTCGCGTCGAGTCCGAGCTGATAGCGGAGGAGCAGTGCCTCGCGTTGGCCTGGGCTCAGCCGGAGGAGGGCCCGCTCTAGGGCGACCCTCACGAGGCCGTCGGTCGGGGTGATGGCGGCCTCCTCGCCGTGGCCGAAGAGGCGCCCCCAGAGCGAGCGGCGGCGCCCGCGCTTGCGCAGGAGATCGGCGCAGACCCTGCGCGCGATGCCAAAGACCCAGGGCCGCACCTCTCCGCCGCGAAAGGTCGGCATGGCGCCCAGCACCTGGACCAGCGCGTCCTGCAAGGCCTCTTCGCCGTCGTGGACGGACCCGAGCATGCCGGCGCAGAAGCGCCCCAGCGCGGCCCCATGCGCATCGACCAGCGCCGCCAGCGCCGCGCGATGCTCGCCTTTCTCGATGAGCCGCTCGATCTGCGAATCCATACATTCCCTCTTGGGCGCGAGCGCCCAAAGTGTGACCTGGCCTTCGACGCTTCTCGCGCGATTTCGATCCGCGGCCTGGAAGACTCGCAAACCAGGGCCCGCCCGCATGCGAATGGGCAGCTTCCTTGCCGGGCCAGCGCCGTGTGTTAAGGTCCCGCCACGATGGACCCGACCCCCTGTTCGCAGCAATCTCTCGACGCCGGTGAACCTCTCTATGGGTCGGCCGCCGCCGATATCGACCACTGGTTGCTCCTCGAGCACGATGGCCAGTGGGACAAGGACGCAGTCGCCAGCGAGAGCCTGCCCGAGGCCGTCCGCGCCCACGCCCGGGCCTGGCTCGAGGCCGCCCCGCGCCGCCGCTTCCAGCTCGTTCGCGACGGTCGCCAGACCCCGCTCGAGTGGCCGCGCCGCCTCTTTCTGGTCGACGCCCGCCCGGGTCACGCGCGCACCCTCGAGGTCGCACTGACCGGCTGGGAGGCGCTCGCCGCGCTCGACCTGGCGAGCCTCACCGAGACCCTGCGCAACGCCTCCGAACCCCCGGACGGTGTCGTCGTCCGCGCCGCCCCGCTGGTCCTGGTCTGCACCCACGGCCGCCGCGACGTGTGCTGTGCGCGGCTCGGCGTGCCGGTCTTCCGCGAGCTCGAGCGCGATCTCGCACGCGACAACCCGGGCCGCGTATTCCAGACCACCCATCTCGGTGGACACCGCTTCGCCGCGACCATGGTGCTCTTGCCGCACGGCTACACCTACGGCCGCCTCGACGTCGCCGCCGCGCGCCGCGTCGTGCGGGGCTACTTCGCGGGTCGCCTCACCGATCTGGACCGCCTGCGCGGCCGCAGCTGCTACCCCGCCGACGTCCAGGCCGCCGAGTTCTGGGTGCGCCACAACGCCGGGCGCTACGGGCTCGAGAGCCTTCAGCTGCGCCGCCGCGACGCCGAGAAGGGGCAGACCGACGTCACCTTCTGGGACGCCGAGACCGACGCTCTCCACGAGCTCTCGGTGGTCGTCGACAAGACCCACGACCTCGCGAGCTCGAGCTGCGGCGACGTCCCCAAGCCCGTCTCGCGCCACCGCATCGACAGCTATCGACAGGTCCACGGGGCCACGCGCGACTTCGACCGCGACGACTTCTGAGCGTCGTCTCGACGTCGACTCAGCCGCGGTTCATGAGCGTGAGCGGTGGCAACGTCGCGCGGACCCTGCTAACCTCTCGCCCGGACCGAGGGGGAGCGCGAAGAGCGCGGTTCGTAGACGTTCCGACGAGCCCGCGATCGCATTCGCCCTGGCCCGACGAGACGACGCGGCCGCATGCCGCTGCGCTCTCTGCTCGAGAGGAGCTCCGCCGATGCACGCCGACCCACGCACCCCCCGCTCGCTCATCCATCGCCAAAGGTCTGGCGGAGCCAGGCAGCCCAACGGCCTCATCCCTTGGCTCCAGGGCTCCGCGCCCCGTCTCTCGGCGCTGCTCGTGGCGTTGCTGGTGGCGGCCGCCGCGGGCTGTGGCGGGGACAAGGTCGTCCCGCAGAACCTCTTCCTCGAGGTCTCGTCCGACGCCCCCGCGGGCGGGGCCAAGCTCCAGTCGCTGCGCATCCTGTTCTCGCAGACCCTCGGCGACGGCTCGGTCAAGCGCTACCCGCTGACCGCCGACAGCATCGACTTCAACCCCGCGCTCGGCACCCTCGACCCGGTCGCAGCACCCGTCCTCCTCTCGCTGAAGTACGACGGCACGACCTTCGGCGCCGGCACCAACGTCGTCCTGCAGGTCACGGGGCGCATCGGCGCGAGCCCGGTCACCCAGTTCGAGGGCACGGTCGACCTCGCCTCCGAACAGATCCTGAAGGTCCGCCTCCTCGCGTTGCCGGCCAACTGTGACGCCGACGGCGACGGCTTCCTCGACTGCGCGACCGCCGGGTGTTGCACGGCCGACACCGCGTTCGGCGACTGCGAGCCGACCTCGGCCGCGGCCAATCCGTGGGGCGTCGAACCTGCGTGCGAGCCGTGTTCGGACACGGTCGACCAGGACTGCAAGGGCGGCGACCAGGCCTGCGTCGACGCGGACAGCGACGGCATCGCCGACTGCTCGGAGACGACCTGCGGCCTCGACGATCCGAAGGTCGGGCCCGGCCTGCCCGAGGTCTGCGACGGCAAGGACAACGACTGCAACAGCCAGACGGACGAGGGGCTCACCCTCAACTACGATGGGCAGACGCTCGGCAAGGGTGCGAGCTGCGGGCGCGGCAAGTGCGCGGGCGGGCTCGTCGAGTGCGACGCGAGTGGCGGGCTGCGTTGCTCGACCGAGAGCCAGCGCGCCGAGTCCGAGACCTGCGGCAACGCGATCGACGACGACTGCAACGGGACCACCGACGAGGGCTGCCAGCTCGGCGACTTCGACGGCGACGGCGTGGCGCTGCCGGCCGACTGCAACGACTTCGACGCCGGCATCTTCCCGGGGCGCGCGGGCGAGCCGTGCTGCCCGAAGAGCGCGCAGGGCAACGCCGCGGCCGAGGCGGCGTGCGACGTCGACTGCAGCGGTCAGGTGACCTTCTGCGACGCGGGCGATCTCGACGGCGACGGCGTCACCGTGAACGAGGGCGACTGCGACGACACCGACCCGATGGTCGCCCCCGGCAAGCCCGAGCGCTGCGGCGACGGCATCGACCAGGACTGCTTCGGCGGCGACCTGGCGTGCACCGGCCTGGTGGACGCGGATGGTGATGGCTGGCCTGCGACGGTGGACTGCGACGACGGCGACGACGCGGTGCGGCCCGGGGCAACCGAGCTCTGCAACGGCAAGGACGACGACTGCGACCAGCTCGTGGACGAGGGCGACCCGCAGGGCGGCGGCCGCTGCGGCACGACCGACGTGGGCGAGTGCGAGTACGGCCTCGAGCACTGCAAGAACTCGGGCGACGATGCCGGCAAGGTGCTGTGCGTGGGCAACGTCGAGGCGCTGGCCGCCGAGCTCTGCAACGGCAAGGACGACGACTGCGACGGCTCCACCGACGAGACCTTCCTCTACGGTGGCATCGCCATCGGGCAGGCCTGTGACGGGGTCGGGGCGTGTGGCGCCGGCGTCGTCGAGTGCGCCCAGGCACGCACCGACAAGGCCACCTGCAGCACCGACGCCGACGGCTCGGCCTCGCAGGCGACGACCGAGATCTGCGACGGGCTCGACAACGACTGCGATGGCGAGACCAACGAGAACCTCACCAACGTCGAGGACTCGACCTGCTTGAACGCCGGCGTGTGCGCCACCAATCGCGACAAGATCGTCGCGAGCTGCACGCTGGCCGGGCTCTGGACCTGCGACTACGCGGCCGTGACCGGCTACGAGGCCAACAGCGAGAAGAGCTGCGATGGCAAGGACAACGACTGCGACGGCGGCACCGATGAGGACCTCACCTTCACCCAGCCCGACGGCGCGGTGCGCAACTTCGGCGGCGGATGCGACGGCCCGGACGAGGACCTGTGCCCGAGCGGCATCGTCCGCTGCGCGGCTGGCGACATCACCAAGACCTACTGCGACGAGACCGGCAACCGCGTCGAGGTCTGCGACGGGCTCGACAACGACTGCGATGGCAAGACCGACGAGGACTTCAAGACCGGCGGCGACAACCTCGTCACGCTGAGTGGCGCGGCGTTCCCGGCCGACAACGGCAAGTTCCTCGGCGACGCGTGCGGCACCGGCGTGTGCGGGGTCGGGCAGGTGGTCTGCAACCCGGGCAACCGCGCCACCATGATCTGCCAGACGGCCCAGGACCCCAGCGCGGAGACCTGCGACGACGCGGACAACGACTGCGACGGCCAGACCGACGAGGAGTTCGGCGTGAGCGGCACCGTGAAGCTCGCCAACGCGCTCTACGCGAGCGACAACGGCCGCTACAAGGGCCAGACCTGCGGCACGGGCGGTTGCTCGAGCGGCGTCGTGCGCTGCAAGGCGGGCTCGCCCATGCAGCTCGAGTGCAGCAGCAACGGGTCGGCCATCGGCGAGACGTGCAACGGCGCCGACGACGACTGCGACGGCGGGACCGACGAAGACTACCTCCGCGCGAGCGGCAATCGCGCCCTCGCCAACGCGCTGTTCTCGACCGACAACGGCAAGTTCAAGGGCGAGTCGTGCGGCACCGGCGCGTGCGCGAGCGGCTCCATCGTGTGCTCGGCCGCGGACCCGACCGTGCTCGTGTGCAGCTCGAACGGAAGCGCTTCGACCGATGTGTGCGACGGGGCCGACAACAACTGCAACGGCAACACCGACGAGGACTACGGCCAGAACGGGACGGTGAAGGTCGCGAGCGCCTTGTTCTCGACCGACAACGGCAAGTACAAGGGCCAGGCCTGCGGCACCGGGGCCTGCGCGGCCGGTACGGTCGTGTGCGGCGCGGGCGGGACGACGCTGGCGTGCTCGACCAACGCGTCGGCCACGACCGATGTGTGCGACGGCGCGGACAATAATTGCAACGGCAATACCGACGAAGACTATGGCGCCACGGGCACGGTGAAAGTGACAGGCGCGCTGTTCTCGACCGACAATGGCAAATACAAGGGCCAGGGCTGCGGGACGGGCGCGTGCGCGAGCGGCACGGTGGTGTGCGGGGCGGGCGGGACGACGCTGTCGTGCTCGACCAATGGATCGGCCACGACCGACACCTGCGACGGCGCGGACAACAATTGCAATGGCAATACCGATGAAGATTATGGCGCGTCGGGCACGGTGAAAGTGACAGGCGCCCTGGCATCCGTCGACAATGGCAAATACAAGGGCCAGAGCTGCGGCGTCGGGCCCTGCGCGGCCGGCACGGTGGTGTGTGGCGCCAACGGGACGACGCTGGCGTGCTCGACCAATGGCACGGCCGCGACCGATGTGTGCGACGCCATCGACAACAACTGCAACGGGTCCACCGACGAGGACTTCGGCGCCAGCGGCACGGTGAAAGTGACAGGCGCGCTCTTCGCAAGTGACAATGGCAAATACAAGGGCCAGGCCTGCGGCACCGGCGCCTGCGCGACCGGCACCGTCGTCTGTGGCGAGAACAAGACCACGCTCGCGTGCTCGACCAATGCCAGCGCGACGGTCGACCTGTGCGACGCGGCCGACAACGATTGCGACGGCGGCACCGACGAAGACTACCTGCCGGGCGGCGCGGTCAAGCTCGCGAGCGCCCTCTTCGCGAGCGACAACGGCAAGGGCAAGGGCGAGGCCTGCGGCACCGGCAGCTGCGTGGGCGGCACGGTCGCCTGCACCGCGGACAAGGCGGCGCTCGTGTGCACGACCAACCTCAGCGCGTCGACCGATCTCTGCGACAACCTCGACAACAACTGCAACGGCACCACCGACGAAGAGTACGGCGTGAGCGGCACCGTCAAGGTCGCGAGCGCGCTCTTCTCGAGCGACAACGGCAAGTACAAGGGCCAGGCCTGCGGCACCGGGAGCTGCTCGGGCGGCTCGGTGGTGTGCGCCACGTCGACCACGCTGGCCTGCTCGAGCAACGGCTCGGCGACCCCGGACACCTGCGACAACGTCGACAACAACTGCAACGGCACGACCGACGACGACTACGGCGCGACCGGCACCGTGAAGGTCGCGGGCGCACTGTTCTCGAGCGACAACGGCAAGTACAAGGGCCAGTCCTGCGGCACGGGCACGTGCGCGGGCGGCACGGTCGCCTGCGCCACGACCTCGACGATCGCGTGCACGTCGAACAACCTCTCCGCCAGAGACGTGTGCGACAACATCGACAACAACTGCAACGGC
>JAEUKJ010000384.1 GCA_016792665.1 Deltaproteobacteria bacterium
CAAGATGCGCGACGGGGACGGCTTCGAGATCGTCGACTCGAACGGCAACGAGCACTTCGTCGAGTCGCGCCGCATCCAGAACCAGCGGCGCGACGGCATCGCGTACACCCTCGTCAACCTGAAGGAGGGCGCCACGGTGACCACGGTCGAGCCCGTGCCCGCGGTCATCGAGGGCGAGGCCGGGGGCACCGACCACTGAGCCCTCGGCGATGATCTACGGGGTGCCGGCGCAGCACGCGTCGGCGCAGCAGCTCGTGCCCAGCGTGTAGCCCGGCGGGAGCGTCACGGTGGAGGCGCGGCCGCCGTGGCTCACCGTGAGGGCGCCGTCCTGTTGCGTGACGGTGATCGCCGCGGGGGCGCCTGCGGTCGGCCAACGGAGGCGGCGACAGCTTCCCCATCGGCAAGACCGACGTGCTGTTCGGTCTACACGCCGACGGTCGGGAACGCGTGGTCGTGCTCGGGCGTCGTCGCCGCGCGATGTAAGATGGACGAGGGATCGCGCCGGGCCTTGTTCGGCGCGGTCCCCATCGTGTTGTTGCGCGGTGTGTCTGGCGGGGCATCAGGTCGCTCGCATCATCCGCGGCGGCCGGCGTTAAGGTGGCCCCGAATCGGAGACACGCGATGACGAATGCCCGCGCCAAGACCGGAGTCCCGGCCACCAAGGCCACGACCACGAACGACAAGGCGGCGCCTGCCGTCGGGGCCAAGGCGAGCGCGGAGGCCACGCGCTCCGAGCTGCGCAAGACCGAGGGCTACGAGGCGCAGGCCGCGCTCTTGGCACCGGGCAGCGATGCGGGGTCGAAGGCCGGCGGCGGGGCGCCCGTCGTCGCGAAGGGTACCCAGGCCACGCCGCTCGAGAAGTTGCTGACCGAGGCGCTCGACTTCGGCCAGGTGAGCGACAAGCTCGTGACGGAGCTCGCGGCGCGCCGCAACGCGCTGAGCGACGCCGAGGACGCGCTGCTCGTGAAGCTCGGGGCGCGACTCTCGGGCGATCCCAAGACCCTCGACAAGCTCTGGCGGGCGCTGGGGTTGGAAGAGGTGAAGGGCGGCCGGACCTTCACGAGCGAAGAGCGCGCCCTCCTCCTCAAAGAGTTCCTGCGCCTGCCGGCGAGCCACCGCAGCGGGTCGCACCTGCAGAAGATCATGGCGTTCAGCTCCTCGGCCTTCCTCGAGGAGGGCAAGCGCCTGACGATGGGCTCGCTCGAGACCTACAAGGCGGCGCTCACGAAGAAGAGCCCGGATGAGCTCGCGGCCTACAAGGGGGCAGGGCTCGGCACGCCGCAGGCCCTCTTCACGAAGGGCTATCGGCACGAGGTCGGGCACAGCCTCGACTTCCGGGACCATGCCGACACGTCGTTCCACAAGGGCGGCGGGTGGAGCCGACCGAGCGGGGCGGAGCTCGTGAAGTCACTGCCGGTCGCGAAGCCGGTCAAGGGGGCCGAGGCACTGGCGGCGCGAATGACGGCGCTCGCGGACACGCTGGCGACCGGGGCGACAGGTGCGAGCGCGGCGGTCACCGAGCTCGAGGCGCTGGCGACGACCAAGCCGCTCCTCGAGTGGCTCGAGGCCCAGGACCTCTTCAAGATGATGAAGGGCTCGCGCGACCTGAACAACGCGACCGGCCGCCTGCGCAAGGGCGGGGTCGAGTACATGTTCCACGGCAAGATGAAGACCGCGTTCTCGGTCGACACGAAGAAGGCCTTCCTCGACAAGTGGGGCGCCTTCGAGACGCCGCGCTTCTCGGACCGCGAGTGGGCGGCCGAGCTCTACCAGGAGTGGTTCGCGACCGAGATCCCGGGCACCGGGACCATCGCCAAGGGCTTCACGGGCGAGCCGAAGGCCTGGCTCGAGAAGCTCGCGTCCGATTCCGACGTGAAGAAGCCGGAGGGCAAGACCGACGGCGGCGGCAAGTAGCGCGCGGGAGGGGCTGGCCAGCGTCTCCGTCCGTGCGGGAGACGGGCCATGGTGTCCGTCCGTCCGGGAGACGCAGGTCAGGCGTGGGTGCGGACGAGGCGGCCGGCCGCGGCGGCCTCGGTCTCGGCGGCGATGACGAGGCCCTTGGTGGTGAGGCGCTGCGCGTGGCGCGCGGCCTCGTACGAGGCGCGGAGGAGGGCGTTCTTGATCTCGCCGCCCGAGAGGGAGACCTCGGCGACGCGGTCGAAGTCGATGGGCTCGGCGGTGGTGACCTCGGCGCCGAGGAAGTAGCGCCAGATGCGCACGCGCTCGGCGTGCTCGGGGCGGTCGAAGGTGATCTTGAAGGCGAAGCGGCGCTCGAAGGCGGGGTCGATGGCCTTCTTCAGGTTGGTCGTGAGGATGGTGATCCCCGGGTAGCGCTCGATGAGCTGGAGCATCACGTTGATGTCCATGTTCGAGTAGCGATCGGTCGAGCGCTCGACCTCCTTCGTGCGCTTCGAGAAGAGGCTGTCGGCCTCGTCGAACAGCAGCAGGCTCATGTCGGGGCGGGCCTCGTCGAAGATGCGGTGCAGGTTCTTCTCGGTCTCGCCGATGTACTTCGAGACGACTGCCGCGACGCTGACGTGGACCAGCGACAGGCCGAGCTCGGAGGCGATGACCTCGGCCGCGTGCGTCTTCCCGGTGCCGGGGTCGCCATCGAAGAGGGACACGAGGCCGGTGCCGCGATGGATGCGTGCGCCGAGGCCCCAGTCGTTCAAGACCGTCTCGCGGTTCCGTGCGGCGGCGATGACCTCGGCGATGCGCGTCTCGGTCTTCTCGTCGAGGATGAGGTCTCGCATCGTGAGCGTCGGATCGGTGAGCGTCGCGAGCCCCCCGATGTGCCGGTTGACCTGGGCCTTGGCCGCGCGCTCGAGGACGTTGCCCGAGACGAGCGCGGTCAGGTGGTCGTCCTCGCGCACGACCTCCTCGGTGGCGAGGTAGGCGAGCTGGTTGGCCTTGCGCATCTGCTGGGGGTTCAGCGAGATGCGCTTGGCGAGGGCCTCGAAGGACGCGTCGGTGAGGCGCGCCGTCGCCGAGGGAAAGGACAACATCCACGTGGTCGCGGCCTGCTCGTGCGAGAGCGAGGGCGCATACGCGTGCTTGACGAGGATGGCCCGCTCGAGGATGGGGTCGAGGGCCTCCTCGCTGGTGCAGAAGAGACACGCGACAGCGCGGCGCTCGAGCTCGCGCGCGAGGATGGGGGCGGCGGGCGAGCCGGGCGCGATGAGCTTGGCGGCGTCGCGGATGCAGACGAGGTCCCCGAAGAGCTCGCCCTCGCGCAGGACGCTGCGCAGGCAGGCGCGCTGTTCCTCGGGGGTGGCCAGCGCCAGGACGCGGCCGTCGACCTGCAGCACCTGACGCCCGAGGGTTCCTGCCAGGGCGCGAATGGCGGTGGCGCGACCGGCCCCGTCGGAGCCGCGCAGCACGATGCCGAGGCCGGCGTAGGCGCGCAGGCCCGAGGGCCCGAGCCAGCCGTCGCGCAGCGAGGCACGGCGGTGGAAGGCGCTGACGACGGGGACGACGTCGCGCTGGAAGGCGGCTGGGAGGTGGAGGTCGTCGACGGTGAGGGCCGGGGCGATCCAGTCGCAGTAGGGCAGGGCGGCCGGCGAGATGGCGCGCTGCCCCGAGAGGAACGAGACGACGTGGTCACCCGGGTGGAGGTTGGCGAAGAGGCGATTCTTCTTGGCGCGATCGCCGAGGACGATCTCGATGAGACCGCGCTCGATGAGGCGACCGCTGGGCCCGAGGTCGCCGAGCAGCGCCATCTGCTCGGTGCGCTCGTCGGCGAAGGCGCGCAGTACGAGGGCCAGGTCGATCTCGGTGAAGCGCACGTCGTCGTTCGCGCGCGCGACGAGGTCGTGCAATGCGGGCTCGAGGTGCGGGGCGACGACGAACCAGAGGAGCGAGAGGTCCATCTCGTCCAGGCCGAAGCGCTCGGCGAGGAGGAGGTCGGGGAGGCGCTCGTCGATGGCGGCGGCCTGGTCGTGGTCGGCCATGAGGGCGTCGACCAGGGCACCCCTTCGACCGACGGCGCGGGCGAGCTCGGGCCGGTCGGGCGCGCTCGGCCTGTCGGGCGCGCTCGGGCTGTCGGGGCGCGGAGCGGCAGGGCTCGGCGCGAGGCGGCCGAGGATGGCGCCTGCGGTGGCGACCATGCGGTCGACGTGGGCGGCGTTGATGGCCAGGAGCTGACTCATGCGAGGCCTTTCACGTCGCGCTTCAGGGCGTCCTTGGTCGGGTATCGGCTGGACCAGCGCGCGCGCACGGCGGTCTTGAAGCCGTCGAGGGTCTTGATGTCGTCGACGAGCCACGACTCACGGCCGTAGAACTCGACGGCGTGGTCTTGGACCTTGCCGAGGTTGGAGGTCGACACCCCGATCGAGGTGAGCCACTTGGTGAGCCAGGTCGAGTCGAAGACGTGATCCTTGGCGCGCCAGTCGTCGGCCTGGTCCTTGCCCGAGGTCGGGAAGAAGCGGGTCAGCGGGTTGGTCTGGACGGTGCCGGGCTTGGTGTGGCCGACCACGGTGCCGCCCGTCTTGCCAGCCTCGTTCAGGGCCTCGCGCACCTTGTCGGCGAAGCCGCCCGACGCATTGCCGCCGGTCGAGCACGCGAAGAGGCGCACGCGCACATCGGTGGTGAGCGCGTCCTTCATGGCGCCGACGACGCCGGGGACGTCCTCGTTGTGCATGCCGGAGGCTGCCGCGCGCCCGCGCCCGTGCACACCGCTCTTGCTGCCGTGGGTGTTCAGGGCCAGGAAGCGGACCTTGGCGGTGCGGTCGTCGCGCGTGGCCTGGTCGGCCGTCGGGGCCTCGGCGGGCTGGTTCCTGAGGAGGGCGCGCACCTGGGCCGAGGTGTTGTTCACGCGGTCGGCGATGTCTTCCTTCTTGTAGTAGATCATCGACCGCCCGAAGGCGACCTGGGCACCGTCGGCCGCGACCGCGCCCTGGGACTGGGCGAAGTCCTCGCCCTCGCGCGTGATGTAGCGGTTGTTGGTGAAGGCGATCTCGCAGACCTTCTTCTTGGCGACCGGGTCGTCGAACATCGCCTGGCGGACGTCGCTCTGGTAGGCGGCCATCAGGATGCCGATGATCTTGCCCTTGCCCTTGTCGGAGGCGTCGGCGAACTTCGTCGGCAGGTCCACCACCTTGTCGGGCTTGGCCGCGCGGTACTTGGCCCAGAGCTTCTCGGTGAGGGCGGCGCCCTCGGCCTGGGCCCACTTCGGGAAGGTCACGTCGAAGGCGTAGGGGTCGAGGTCCTTTGGGGCCTTGGCCATCTGCTCGGCGTCGGCCCCGCTCTGGAAGGCCTCGGGGATGGCGAGCGAGACGAGGACGCCTTGCGCGTAGCGGTCGCGGAGGTTCTTGGCGATCTGCCCGGGTGTGCCGCCGGTGCCGCCCTTGTGGCCGCGCGAGCCGTTCAAGACCGAGCCCGAGGTCGGGCTGCCGTTGGTCTTGGTGCCCGTGGTGGTCTGGTTGGTCTGGGGCGTCGTCGTCTTGGTCGCGGTGGTGGTGGCCGTGGTCTTGGGCGTCGTGGTGGCGGTCTTGGTCGTCGTCGACGCCGTCGAGGTGGTCGAGGTCGTCGCGGTCGTGGGCTTGGTGGTGGTCGAGGTCGTGGGCTTGGTGGTGGTCGTGGTCTGGGTCGGGTTGGCGCTGGCGCGGTGGAGGGCGATGGGGCTGTCGACCTTGTTCTGGTCGATGACCTCCTGCTTGAAGACCTGCGTGAGCTGGGCCTCGATGCCGGGGCGGTACTCGGGCGTCACGAGCAGCTCGACCGACTGGCGCTTCGAGGTCGTGTCCTTGCCACGGTAGACGTCCATCTCGCGCTGGACCGGGTCGAACGTGAGGTGCTTGGCGTAGCCCTTGTCCGCGCCGCTGCCGGACTTGCCGACGTCGACGTATTCGTAGCCCTTGCCGACCTTGGCGAGGATGGTCACGAAGTGGTCAGTGACGCCGTCGTTGTTGTTGGTCTTCTTGCCTTCCTTGTTCACGCGCTGCATGCGGTAGTTGATGCCGACCACCACGGGCCCGCGCACCAGCGCCGAGTCCAGGTAGCTGCGGGCCGCGTTGAGCTGGTCGAGGTTCACCGCGCTGATCTCACTCGCGTACGCGGTGGAGTCGCCCTGGCCGGTCGCGCGGTTCTTGTCGTCCTTGGCCTGGCTCTGCGGGACGAAGGTCATGACCTCGCCGATGTCCATGCCGTGGTCGCGCAGGGTGGCGCGCGCGGCGCGTTGGCACGAGGCGCCCCCCGGGAAGAACTTCACCTGCGGCATGGCGATCATCGCGGCGGTCGCTTTGACCTGGCTCTTGCCGACCTTGACGGTGCCCTCGGTGGCGCCCGCCGGCAGCGCCTTTCTTTCGGAGATCGACATACGCGCGTAGGACTCGTAGGCGAGGCCGACCGGGTCCGAGTACTTCTCGAGGATGCCGGGGTACGCGCCGTTGAGCGCGTCCTTGCAGGCCTTGACCTGGGTGTCCGAGAGCGGCTTGCCGTCGGTCCCGTACCAGGTGCCCTGGTTGTAGCCGAGCACGCTGGTGCGAGAGGTGTCGGCCTTCGGGTCCGTGTTCGTCTTCGTGGTGTTGGTGGTGGTGTTCGGCTTGATCGACGGCGTGTTGGTCTTGGTCGCCAGCACCCGGGAGACGAGCGCGTCCAGGCGCCCGATGAACTCGGGGTACTCGTAGTAGGCGGCCGCCGTGCCGAGCGCGCCGACGCGGTCGATGAAGGTCGGCAGCATGATCGCCTGGTAGATGCTCGCGTCCTGCCACACCCAGAGCGCGTCGAGCATGTCCTTGGCGATGACGGCGAGCTCGTTCAGCATGAGGCTGTCGCAGGCGTGGCTCGCCTCGAGGTCCTTCAGCCGCGCGCGGACGGACGGGTCGACGAGCTTCATGACGAGGCGCTGCGCGACGCCGGGGTCGGCCTTCGCGTTCGTGTTGGTGGTGTTGGTCGGCGTGGTCTTGGTCGTGTTGGTCGTGTTGGTCGGCGTGGTGTTGGTCGTCGACTTGGTGGTGTTGGTCGGCGTGGTGTTGGTCGTCGACTTCGTCGAGTTGGTCGTCGACTTCGTCGTGGTCGTGGTCGTGACGGTGCGGGTGGTCGTGCCGGTCGTCGGGCGGTTCACCTTCGAGAAGTCGGTGGTGCCGGTCGTGAAGACCTGGTCGAAGTCGGCGCGCTTGACGTAGCCGCGTCCGACCGCGCCCGAGACCTGCTCCTCCCACTCGTCCATCGAGCCCATGCGGGCCTGGGCGTAGCCTTTGAGCTTGGAGTTCTTCTGTTCCGCGGCCGTGCCGTATTCCGCGAAGCTCATTCCGAGCAGGGTGCGCTCGAGCTCGCCCTGGATGGTCGGCAGCGCGCGCTTGTCCTTCTGGGAGAGCTTCTTCTTGGCGTCCTCGTCCCACTTGGCGGGGTCGTAGACACCGGGGTACTTGGCGCTCGCTTTCTTGAAGGCGGCGCGGATGCCGTCGGCGCCGGTGCGGCGGAACTCGTCGGCGAGCGCGTTCTGCATGCGCGCGTCGGGCTTCATGTCGGCGACGCGCGGCCCGACCCCGGGGGCCGTGACCTCGACGGCGAGGGTCGCGGCGAGGACGTTCTCGGCGATCTCGATGCGCCCGCTGAGGCCGTCCTGGATCGCCTTGTCGTAGGCCAGGCGGCGACGCTCGTCCCACTGCGAGGGGGCGCGGATCCCAGCGTAGTCGATGCCGCCGCGCGCTGGGCGCTTCGAGGCCAGGCCGAAGGCGCGGCGCACGATGAACATGGTCCCGGCGGGGTTGCCGTTGTTGGCCTTGGCGATCATCCCGACGGTGTAGGTCGAGAGCGGGAAGTCTTTGACCTTCGGGGTCTTCTGGTCGGGGATGATCGAGTATTCGAGGGGCTGGGCGGTCTGCGACTGGGCGTAGTCGATGGCGTTGGCGCGCTGGATGCGCGGATCCGCGAACACCGCCGCGATGGCCACGGTCTTCAACACATCGCTCTTCAGGGCGAGCGACGCGCGGTTCTTGCTGGTGGTCTCGTACTTGCCGAGCTCTTTCTCGAAGTCGGTCTGCGTGGGACTCGACGACGACATCTTGTAGCGCCCCGCCTTGTGCAGGGTCTGGAAGTCGGTCCAGGTGATGGGGTCGCCGGGCTTGCAGAGGCCGAGATCCGGGTCGTGGAGCTGCCAGGCGAACTTGCCCGGCGCGGTCTGGATGACATCGACGCCGTTGTTGGAGAGCGCCGTGAGGAGGTCACCCATCCCCGGACGCACGTTGGGTCCGTCGTAGCAGGCCTTGCCGACGACCTCGGCCGCGTTGCTGGTCTCGCCGCCGACACCCTTCTTGCCGGTGGCGTTGTGCTCCGAGGTCTGGCCCTGGAACCCGAAGGACGCATAGACCTTGTCGTAGTTGTTGATCGACAGACCACTGCCGCCCTCGGTGCCGCGGCACGAGACGATGGCGGCCTGACCCGGGGAGAGGCCGGAGGCGATGAGGTCCTCGTACGAGGTCACGCCGGTGAAGGACTGGCCGGCGATGGTCGCGCTGCCTCCGATGCTGGTCCAGCCGGTGCGGCCGTCATGGGACATGAAGACGAGCGTGGTGACGAGGTTGCCGTAGGCGACGGTGACCTGGTCGTAGGTCTCGGGATTGGCGAGGGTGCCCTTGCCGAGCTTGCCCTTCTTCGGGTTGGGCGTGGACCGGTAGCTGATCACCTTGGCCTGGCCCGAGAGCTGGAGGCCGCTGCCGCCGCCGACCCCCTGGGTGGTGATGGTCTGGGTGGTCTGCGTCGTCTGGGTCGTCGGCTTGGTGGTCTGGGTGGTCTGGTTCGTCGGCTTGGTGGTCTGCGTGTTCTGGCTGGGCTGGGGGTCTTGGGGCTTCGGCTTCGGCTCGGTCTTCGGCTCGACCTTGGGCTGCGGGTCGGCCTTGGGCTGGGGCGTGGGCTCGGTCTTGGGCTGGGGATCGGCCTTGGGCGTGGGCTCGACCTGCGGCTCGACCTTGGGCGTCGGCTCGGGCTCGACCTTGGGCACAGGCGTCGGCTCGGGCTTGGGCTCGGGCTTCGACACGGGCAGCGGCGTCGGCTCGGGCTCGGTCTGGTTCGCGCCCTGCTTGCTGCCGCCCTCCATGAACGGCGCAATCGGCAGGCCCAGGGTCTGGCGCATCGAGACGAGCTCGGGGAAGTGCGGCGAGCCCATCGGACGGACGGCGTAGACCTTCGAGAGGTCCTTGCTGTTGAGGTTGATCTTGCGGTCGCAGACCCCGCCTGCCGAGGCATGCGAGCTCAGCATGACGATGGTGTTCTGGTCGACGACCTCGTGGACCATGATGCAGTGGCCGCCGCCGCTCTGCCGCCAGTACTGGATGAAGTCGCCGGCGTGGAGGTCGCGGGCCGGCCCCGACCGATCGATGGGGATCTCCAGACCCTGCTGCGAGGCGACCAACGCGGTCACGATGCCCTTGATCGACGGGTCGTCGGCCTCGATGAGGTTGGTCAGGCCCTTGGCCTTCTCGGCCTTGGTCAGGTTGATGTTGATGTGGCGATGCGTCTGGTCGTCGACGTCGTAGCCCGCGTCCTTCAGGACCTGCTCGCAGTAGGTCGTACACACGTACTGACCCTTGCCGCCGCCGTAGGTCGGGTGCTTCTCGGCGATCTTCTCGGCCGCCTCGACCACGTTGCCGCGCGACTCGAGGATGGGCTCGGGGTCGACCACCTTCGTGATGGTCTTGACCTCCTCGGGGGTCGGCTCGGGGGTCGGGACCGTCTTCTTCTCTTCGGGCACGGGCGTCGGCGCCGGGTCGACCTTGTCGGGCTTCTTTTCGTCCTGCGGCGTCGGCGTCACGCCCAGGGCCCGCGGCGTCCCGTCCTTGGCGGCCGGCGTCAGGGTGCCGGCGGCGGCGAAGGCGGCGTTGTTCTTGGCGACCCACTGCGCGAAGTCGTGAGGCACGACCACGTCGCGCGCCTTGGCGAGGTCCAGGAAGGCGAGCCCACCGAGCCCGCTGCCGGTGACACCCTCGTCCTTCAGGGCGCCCTTGGTGTCGTCCTTGTCCCACCAGGTCTTGCGGTAGTACTCGTAGGCCTTCTTCGTGACGAGGGCGGTCGCCTTGTCGCGCGCCGCCCCCTGGACGGGCCCGTAGATGCGGGTGACCTCGGCGTCGATGGCGGCCTTGGGGAACAGGAGATCGAAGGCGTGGACGCCGCCTTTCTCGCCGTCCTTCGTGAGCTCGCTGTCGCGCGCGACCTTGCCGAAGCCGCGGGCCGCGTCGTTGCGCCTGAGGTGCCCGGCGGTCGAGTGGGCAAAGACCGAGGCATCGTCGCGCCCTTCCTTCGCGAACGAATCGGCGAGCTCCTGCGCGAAGCTCGTCTTGCCGCGCACGTCGCCGTGGCTGACCCAGTCGGTGTAGCCTTCCTCAGTGTTGGCGTCGCGCGCCGCGTTGCACGCGAAGAGCTGCACGCCGACGTCGCCGGCCAGCGACCCCTTGATCGACTGGACGAAGCTGTCGATGTTCGAGGTCGCGCCCGACTTGTTGTTGCCGACCAGCCCGCGCGAGTACGCGTTGCCGGCATCGAGCGCCAGCGCGTTGCTCATGCCGTGGGTCAAGAGCGCCAGGTTCTTCACCTTGGTGCAGGCGGGGGGCTCGGCGCCCTCGGCCGGGCTCTCGTTGGCGCGCCACGCGGTCACCAACGAGGCGTGGATGGCGTTGACCGCTGCGACCACGTCGCCCGGGCTCTTGATGGGCTCCCACTTGCCGAGCACCACCTTGCCGCCGGTGATGGCCGCGGCCTGATAGGCAGGCGCCATCTCGTTGGCCTCGTTCAGGAACTCCTGGTTGTTGCCGCTCTGGTTGGCGTAGACCATGGCCGCGACGATGGTCACGCCGCTCGCGTGGGCGGTCTTCACCTTCTGCCAGGTCGCCGCGTCGACGGCGCCTTCCTTCTTCTCGCGGGTCCAGACGAGGCCCATCTGGCGGCAGGTGCCCTCGCCCGCCTTGCCGTCGACGGTGACCTTGTGCGCGGCCTGCCAGCGCTTCACGGCGGCCACGGTCGCCGCGTCGTAGGCGCCGCTCACCGGGGCCCCGACCTTCTCTTGCAGCTGCACGATGAGGACGCGGGCCAGGCGCTCCTGCTGGGCCCACTGGATCGCGGCGGCCGCAGCGGGGTCGGTGCCGGCGGTCTCGACCGGCTTGGTCTCCGTCGTCGCGGGGGTGTTGGTCGTGTTCGCGGTCGTGGTCGTGGTGGCCGTCGTGGTGGTGGGCGACGCGTCCTGGCGCTCGGGGCGGAGCGCGTTCTTCTGCGCCTCGTAGCCCCCGGTCGTGCGCTCGGCCTCGGTGCCCTGACCCCCTTCACGCGTCGGGCCGTCCTGGACCGGGGCCGGCTCGTGGTCACGGGTCGGGTCGTCGCGCGTCAGGTCGTGGTCGTTCATGGCGGCATTGTCGTCCCTCGGCAGAGCGCACCGCAACGACGACGTGCCCTCGGAGGGTGGGCCTCAGGGCCGCATGGATGAAGGCTCTCGCGCGATCGGCCGGGCGGACGTCAGATGTGCGATAGATGCCCCCTGGGGTCACGAGACCCCGGCGTTGGGAGGTATCGCTGGCGCGCGGTTTGCGATAGACGGAGGTCGAAGTCGCCTGGTCACCCTGCTGCCCCGAGGCTCTCCCCATGGTCGCCGATGTCGCATCGAGCCCCGCCGAGGACGCCTTCGCGGCCGCCCCGGATGCGCCCATGCCGTGGGAGGGGGCGCGTCTTTCGCCGCGACGCGCGAGCCTCGTCGTGCTGGTCCTGGTGCTCGAGGCCGCGGCCCTCATCCTGACGGGCGGCAGCACGAGCGCGCTGGTGCCGCTCCTCATGTTGCCGCCGCTGCTCGGGGCCCTGTCGTTCCGGTCCGAGGTCGAGGCCAAGCTCTGGTTCACGGGCACCTTCCTCGTCCTCGCGCTGGCCACCGTCACCGAGCTGACCCAGGCCCCGCGCCCCATCCCCACCGCGGCGCTCGGCGTGACCACCACCATCGCGGTCGGGCTCGGCTACTGGGGCGCGCGCCACCTGCGCGACGGCCTCTTTGCCGCGCGGCAGCGGGCGCACCACGCCAACGAGGAGGCGGTCGCCGCCGTGGCCGAGCTCCACCGCTACCAGCTCGAGACGGCTGCGACCTTCGCCCACGAGCTGAAGAACCCGCTCTTCGCGATGCAGGGGCTCGCGACCCTCGTGCGTCGTCGCGGCGCGCGTGAGCCCGAGCTCGCGGCCGAGCTCGACGCGCTGGTGGCCGACGTCCACGGCATGACCACGGCCGTCACCGAGCTCCTCGACTTCTCGCGCGCGGTCCACCCCGAGAGCCTGCGCCGCGTCCCGCTGCTCGCCTGCCTCGAGGCCCAGTGCAGTGCGCTCGGCATCGCCGACCACAGCTTCGCCATCGCCGCCGACCTCGTGCTCGTGGCCGAGCCGCGAAAGCTCGAGCGCATCTTGCGCGCCCTCGCACGCCCCGGTCGCCTCGGTCGTCTGCATGCCCAGGCGGGCCTCGACGGTGAGCGCGTGCGCCTCGACCTGGCGGTTGCGGTCGAGCTCAGCGGCAGCGACGACGGCCTCGAGCTCGCGACGGCGCTGGCCGCCCAACAAGGCGGAGAGCTCCAGGTGCGCCGCGCGCCGAGCTTCCTCGCGACGTTGTTCATGCCGCGCCACCTGGGGACCCTGTGATGGTGGGCAAGACGCGCGTGCTCGACCTGCGTGACCCCATCCTGCGCCGCCTGGAGGTCGTCTTCCTCATCGCGACGTCGGCCAGCATGCTCGTCTCGCTCGCCATCGGGGTCGAGGTCTGGCGCGCGGTGATCTACATCGGCGCCTCGGTCCTCGGCCTGGCACTGCCCATCCAGATGCGGCGCGAGACCGGGCGCCTCACGCTGCGCGCCTTGCTCTTCCTCGTCGCCTCGGGCCTCTTCACGACCCTCGTGTGCACGGCCGGGCTCGAGGCCCCGTGGGTCGTCCTGCTGGTGGCGCTGACCGCGGGCGCGGCCGGCACGCTCGACGCGAAGGACGCGCGCGTCGTGCTCATCATGGCGTTCGTCGCGCTGGCCCTGTCGGCCGCCATCGAGCTCTTCCCCATCGCCGCGCTGGACACGCTGCCCGCGGCCTACGACCGCACGGTCGATGGGCCCGGCCGCTGGCACGCGAGCCTGAACTTCCTGGCCAGCGTCTTTGCGTCCCTCATCCCCGGGGGCGCCGTCGCGCGTCTCACGATGCGCGAGACGGCCCGCGCCGTGCACCGCGAGTCGCAGGCCAAGGCCCAGACGGTCGCCAGCGTCGAGGCGCGCTCGGAGCTCGTGAGTCGCATGACCGCGGCCCTGGCCCACGAGCTCGAGGCCCCCATCGCCGCCACGCGCGCCCGGCTGGAGCGCCTCCTCCAGAAGTCGACGGGCGTCGATGCCGAGCGCCTCCAGGTGCTGGCACGCGAGACCGAGCGCCT
>JAEUKJ010000357.1 GCA_016792665.1 Deltaproteobacteria bacterium
CTTCGGCATTGATCGCCCAAGGGCAGCCTGGCTCCGCCAGGCCTTCGGCGTTGATCGCCGCGCAGATCGCGATGATGCGCTGCGAGGTGCCGTATCGGCGCAGCGGCACCGCGGAGCCCGCCCTCGTCGAGGCAGCGCGCGCTCAAATCGCCTGTGTCGTCGCCTCGGCTCGACGCGCCGAGCTCGAGTCGCGCCTGGCCTCCCTCGAGGGCTTCGTCGCCTGGCGTCGCGGCGAGACCGCGCTCGCAGAGTCGCACCTCGTCAATGCCCTCGCCGCAAGCCGTCGTGCGGGCGGCGACTTCCTCGCCGAGTGCGGGGCAGAGCTCGGCCTGGCGATGCTCTTCCTCGACGCCCAGCGCCCCGACGAGGCCGACGGCGCCCTCCGTCGCGCCCGCGCCTATCCCCACATCGAGCTCGACGGCTACCAGCGGGCCTTCATCGCAGGGGCCCTCGCCCAGAGCCAGCACGACCGCGGCGCCCTGGACGAGGCCGAGCGCGGCTTCGACGAGGCCATCGCGCTCGCCGCACAAGGCGGCTTCCTCAACATGCAGGCGCACTGGCTCGCGAACCAGGTCCTCATCGCCCTCGATCGCGGCGCCCGCGACCTCGCGCATGCGCGCGCCCGGGCCTGCCTCGAGGTCGCCCTCACCACCGAGAACGCCCTGGTCCAGCGCGTCGCCCACCAGGTCGTCGGGGCCGCGGCCTGCGCGCGCGGGCTGCGCGACGAGGCACGCGCGGCCTTCGCTGCGGCGCGCGTCATCGCGCCCGAGTCGAAGACCGGCGGAGAGGTCCTGGAGGTCCTCCTCGCACTGGCGGACCTCGAGGCCCGCGCCGAGCGTCCGCGTCGCGCCGAGCTCGAGGCCCTCCGCACCTCCGCCCTGACCCACGACGAGCCGATCCGCGCCGCCCGCGCCTGCCTCCGCATCGTGCTCGACCACGTGGACCGGGCCCTTGCCCCGCTGCGCGCGCGCGCCGTCCTGACCGTCGACGCCAAGGGGTTTCGTCTGGCCGGCGATGACTACGTGGACCTCGGTCGAAAGCCCGTCCTGCGTCGGCTCCTCCTCGCGCTGGTGGCCGAGCCCATGGCACCTGGCGCTGGCGACTCACCGCTTCGCGGCGTCTCCGCGGCCGCGCTCATCGATCGCACCTGGCCCGACGAGAAGATCCTCGAGCACGCCGCGCGCGCGCGTCTGCACGTCGCCGTCTCGTCCCTGCGACAGCTCGGACTGACCGAGGTGCTCCTCCGCACCGACGACGGCTACGTCCTCGACTGCGAAGTCTGCCGCGCCTGAGCCCTCAGCGTCCGGGCTGCTTACCGAGCTTCCGCTGCAGCGAGCGCCGGTGCACCCCGAGGAGGCGCGCCGCGTGCGACACGTTGCCGTCGCAGTCGGTCAGGACCCGCTGGATGTGCTCCCACTCGACCCGCGCGAGGCTCGGGACCTCGAGCTGCTGCGCGCCCGAGACCGGCTCCGGACCGCGCCGGAAGGCCCTCACGATCTCGTCGGCATCCGCCGGCTTCTGAAGGTAGTGATGCGCGCCGATGCGGATCGCCTCGATGGCCGTCGCGATGCTGCCATAGCCCGTCAGCACCACGACGCGCGTGGCCGGATCGATCGCCAGCAGCTCGCGCACCAGGTCGAGACCGTAGCCCTCGGGCATGCGCAGGTCGACCAGCGCGAGCTCGGGGCTGTCCTCGCGCGCGAGCACCAGCGCGTCGGCCGGCGTGGACGCCCCGCGCACCTCGAAGCCGCGCGCGCGCAGAGACCGCATGACCCGCTCGCGGAAGGTGTCGTCGTCATCGACGACGAGGATGGACTCCGACTCCTGGCGGTCGTGGCTCTCGCTCATGACTCTCCTCGCGGCGCGTTCGGCAGCACCAGACGCACCTCCGAGCCCTTCGGGTCGCGCGCCATCACGAGCAACGCCCCACCGACCTTGTCAGCGAAGACCATCGCCAGGTGCAGGCCGATCCCGAGGCCCATGCCCGGCGCCTTGGTCGTGACGAAGGGCTCGCCCAGCCGCGCCAGCACCGCGCGCGGAAAGCCCGGGCCGCGGTCCATGACGCGGAACGCCACCCCGTCGGCACCGCCCTCGACCACCAGCTCCACCTCGCCCTGCGGGTCCGCCTCGAGCGCATTGCGCACGAGGTTCGCCAGCGACCGCACGAGGCTGCGCACCGGCGCACGGACGGTCGCCCCCTCGGGTGCGGTGATGCTCAGCCGCGCGCGTCCGCCGACCGGCAAGAGCTCGCTCACGCGCTCGATCACCTTGTCGACCCCCAGGGACTCGGGCGCCTCGCCGGCCCACGAGCCCGACCGCTCGGCCATGTCCGTCAAGAGCACGCGACACCGCTCGACCTCGGCGCGAATGAGGCGCGCATCTGCCGCGAGCTCGGCCAGGGCCGCGTCTCCGTTCGACTCCAGTGCCGACGCGAGGTCTCGCGACACCACCGCGATGGTCCCGAGCGGCGTCCCGAGCTCGTGCGCCGCCCCCGCCGAGAACGCCGACAGCGCCGCCAGCCGCTCGGTCTCGAGCGCCCGCTCACGCAGCGCCGCGAGCTCGCGCTCCCGCGCGGTGAGTCCCTTGGCGATCCCCGAGACGAAGTGCGCGACGAAGCCCGCGGCCAGCGCATAGGCGACCCACATCCCCTGCAGGTGCAGCGGGCTCGCGCCATGGTGGTGCGCGTGCGGATCGGCCGGCGAGAGCACGAACAAGAGCCCGAACGCCAACGCCGTGAAGAGCGCCATGAGCCACGCCCCGCGTGCCCCGAGCAAGAGCCCCGCGAGCGCGACCTCGACGATGTAGAAGACCGAGAACGGGTTCATCGGCCCGCCCGAAGCGATGAGGAGGCCCGTGAGCAACGCCGTGTCGACGACCAGGACGGCCCCGATGAGGCGCCCGAGACGTGCCTCGGCGATCGGCTCGCGCGCCGCCCGCCGCTCGACCACCCCGAGCCCGAGGTTCGTCAGCGCCGTCACCGCGATGATCCCGAGCAGCCACTCGATCGTCATCGGCGCTTCGATGACGTAGACGCCGACGCCGGTCGCGACGAGCTGGCCGAGGACCGCGAGCCACCGGAGACGCACGAGCCACGCGAGCCCGGGCCGCGAGCCCAGCGCGACCCAACGCGGCATCGTGCCCTGCCGCGGTTCCGGTGCCTTGCGAAGCCGAGCGGGAGTCACCATGTCGCCAGTATCAACGGAGATCATGCGCCACGGCCAGGACGAAGAAGGTCGACTCATCGTGGTAGCCGACCAGCGCATCGGCGATCGGCACGCGCGCGCCCAGCTCGACCTGCCAGTCGGTCCCGGGTGAGAGCACCAGGTCCAGCCCCGCGAAGGCGATGAAGCCGCCCGAGTCGGCGACCTCGCTCCCGTTCTCGCGCGCCTTGCCGTCGACGCGCCCCTCGAGCACGGCTCTCAGCGCCAGCGCCTGCGCCCCGTCGCGCCACACCTCGCGCTGGCCCGTGGCGACGAGGTGCAGCTGCGGGTTCGCGTCTCCTGTCGGCCACACGCCATAGGCCGAGAGAGCGACGGCCCACGGACGGGGGCGAACGCTCCAGGCGATACCGAGGGCCGGGTCGAACGAGCCCGAGCCGGGCTGCACCTCGACCGCCAGCGGCCGCCCGGCCCGCTCGAGTCGCGGCGCGGTCGGCAGCGAGAGGCCCGCCGACAGCGAGAGCCCGGTGACCACGGCGCCCAGGTCGAAGCGCGCGCGCAGCCCGAGATCGCCCACCATCAGCGACGTCTCGCTGCCCCCATCCCAGGTCGCCACATCCCGCACCAGCAGCGGCGCCGCGAGCTGGACGAAGAGCCACGAGGTCGGCGCCCACGCGAGTCCGAGCTCGGTGCGGAGCTCGCTCACCTCGACCCGCTCGATGGGCGGCCCGAGCGCGTCGTGCCGCGAGCGCGCCTCGAGCGCGATGCGCAGCCGTCCCGGATAGCCTTCCTCGGTGCCAAAGGCGGTTAGCGTCGGGTCGCCGGTCGTGCACGCGGCGCACGCCCGCGCGTGGTCCATCGTCCCTTGCATGGCAAGCATCGTCGAGACCGCGACGCCCGCGAGGCCGAGTGCCCTCATCGCAGCGCGACCCGCATCGACGCCTGGAGCGCCTCGAGGGTCGCGCGCCCCGCGGTCTTCGATGCGAAGTCGATCGACCCGAGCCAGTCGGTCGCGGCCTTGTCGACCTCGACGACGAGGTCCTGCCCGTCGAGCTCGACCTGCGGCAGCGGCACCGTGACGTCGAAGGCCGCGCTCTCGCGCACGCTCAGGACGACCCACGGAGCGTCGGGCCCGGCACGGTAATACCCATCCATCGCGAGCGAGACCCCGGCGAGCGCCAGATCCGACGGCCCGCGCTCGGGGGTTCCACTTGGCGCGGCCACGCCGATCACCAGGCGGCAATAGGTCCCTGGCGGCGGGGCCAGCGCCACGAGCTCGGTCGGCCCTTGGGCAAAGAGGCTCTCGGCCAATGCCCGCACCTCGACCAGCGGCGTCAGCCCGGTGTGCGACGCGCGCGCCGCACCGCGGAAGGCCTGGCGGAGCCAGGCTGCCCATCGTTCTGCGCCGCCCGAACGTACGACATTTCTGTCGCCTTTTCGGACGGACAGCCCGGCGCTCTGTCCGGCCGCGCAGGCCTTCAGCTCGGCGCGCGCCCAGGCGAGGTAGGCCCGCTCGATGAAGACCTCAGAGCCATCGGCTCGCACGATGTGGCCGGGGCGCAGGTCCCCGCCGGGCCAGCGCATGGGTCCCAACACCACCGTCACGCGATTGCCCGGAGACGACTCGAGTACCCAGGCGCACGACGGGACCATCGACGTCGCCAGCGCAGCGAGCGCGATGAGCGCCACGCGAGCACCGCGAGAGATTCCGTTCGCCATGGCCGTGGACATGCGCGCGCTTCGCTTACTCGAGGTGGAAGGCGGTCTGGACCGCGGTGGCCGACGGCAGCCCGGTCGCGAGGTCGAGGCCGAGGTGCGTGAAGATCGGGCCGCACTCCGGGTCGTCCTTGCCGGACATGCAGCCCGGGGCGCCGCCCATGTCCATCGACAGGTCGACGCCGTCGACCAGGGCCGCGTAGTCGAGGACGATCTTCTCGGTGGCCGGGTCGAAGGTCGCGTTCTTCACGAGCGTGATCTCGGGGCGGTTCGGGGCGCCGCACGCGCTCACCGACTGGGTCGTCGCGTCCAGGGTGCAGTCGGTCGAGCCGAGGTGGAGCAGCGCGCCCGCGCCGTCGCCGTGCGGGTTCTCGCCGCCCATCGCGCCCTCGACCGCCATGTCGAGGCGCATGAACTTGTAGCCGCCCTGCCAGCTCCAGAAGAGGCCGCTCAGGTTGAGCGGCGACGCGGCCGTCGAGGCGTCGCCGTGGTTCAGCACGAAGGGCACGCCGACCCGGAACTTCACGCCCGACCAGGCGACCGTCTCGTGCCCGGTGTCGAAGGTGCCGCGCACCGTGACGTTGGTCGGGGCCGTGCCGTTGGCGCAGGTCCCGGTCTTGTCCTCGAAGTCCAGGAGCGCGACGTTGGCGCTCTGCCAGAGGCCGTCCTGCTCCAGGCTCACGGGCCACTCGGTCCCGTCCGTGGCCACGAGGCGGAAGTCATGGACATAGAAGCGGAAGTCGTTCGGCTTCACGGTCGACGCGGCGGCGCCGACGTTGGCGTACGTCGCCCCGCAAGAGAACGCCTCGGTCCCGACCTTGGCCGCGAAGGTCAGCGTGACCTCCTGTCCGTGGCTGTGCTCGTCGTGGTCGTGGTCGTCATCGCACGCGGGCGCGGAGGCGACGGCCAGGGCGGCCAAAGGCGTGGCAAGGACGGCGGCGGCGCGGTTCAGGATCATCGACAGCTCCTCGTGCGCGAGGTCTCCTCGCCCCCACCCTTGGAAAGGCGAAGTGCGAGCTGCGCAGCGAGCCCTCTGTCACCCGAGGGCCCCCGCGTGTCGATGCGGCAAAAGGTCGCAGCCGTCGAAGTGCCCGCCCCAGGCCCACGCGCCGCGCACCCACGCGACCGGGACCGGCCGCTCGGCTCAGATGTCCGCGGCCGCCAGCGCTGCACGGGCGCGCGAACGGTCCTCGGGTCGCACGTAGACCCGCTCGATGCGCAGCGCGCGCTCGTAGCGGTCGAAGAGATCGGTGACCTCCTCGATGCGGTGCACCCGCGGACCGCGCCCGAAGGGCGGACGCGCCTCGATGACCAGCAGCGGGTCGATGCGCGCCCCGGCGCTGGCGGCGTAGCGGCTCAGGACGGGCTTGGCCGTGTGCCAGAAGGCCTCGACCCCCGCGGCGCCGAGCGCGCGTTCGACCTCTGGGCGGCGTGCGCGGTCGGCATCGGTGCGCAGCTCCGCCAGGAGCGCGATGGGCTTGCGGTCGACGATGCGCTTGGCCCAGGGGTCGTCGCTCGCCTCGAGTCGCAGCCGCAGCCACGCGTCGTTGCAGCGCACGAACTCGTCCATCGCTCCGGGGATGCGCGCGCCCTCGCCGACCGAGGCGAGCCAGCGCCTCAGCGTGGCGTCGTAGGCGTCCGAGATCGGATGGTAGTAGACCATCTGGAACATGTGATAGCGCGCGAGCAGGAAGTGCTCGAAGGCGGGCAAGGCGCGCATGTCGATGGCGAGCAGCGCGAAGCTGGCGGCGGCGAGGCCCTGCCCTTCGGCCGACGGCTCGATGTGGAGCAGGAGGTTCGACACCAGCCAGTCGCGGTCGTAGGTCCCGTAGCGCACGCCCGTGAAGTAGGAGTCGCGCAGCAGGTAGTCCATGCGGTCGACATCGAGCTCGCCCGAGACGAGCTGATGGAGCAGCGGACCGAAGTCGATGCCGCTGGCGCAGAGGCTCTCCCGCGCGGGGCGCTTGTCGGCGATGACGGCAGCGACGTCCTGGGCCGTGACCCCGACGTCCGCGAGCTCGCGATCGAGGACCTCGGTGAGCGGGCTCCGCGTCAGCACGACCGCGGTCATGTCTTCGTGCGAGGCGCGCTCGTCGGGCTCGCTCACGAGGTCGCCCAGGAGCTCCCGCCGCGATGGCAGGAGGCTCTCGGCGGCGTGCGACAGCGGCGGATGTCCGACGTCATGCAAGAGCGCCGCGAGGCGGGCGACCTGGATCAAGCGCACGCGCTCGTCCTCGTTGATGGGCGCGCCGTCGAGCAGCTTGGCCGCGACCTCACCGGCCAGGTGCATGGCACCGATCGAGTGCAGGTAGCGATGGTGGACGGCGCCCGGAAAGACGTGCTCGCCGAAGCCGAGCTGCCGCACCCCACGCAGCCTTTGGAACAGCGGAGTGTCGATGACGCGCAGCTCGCCTTGGCGCACCGGCACTCCACCGTGGACCGGGTCGCGCAGCTCGATCACCAGACGCTGTGAGCCCGACGTCATGGTCCGCCTCCTTGGGTCGCCATCCGCACCTGGCCGGCCAGGCAGCCGTCGGATGAAGCTCGCACCAGGCCAGCCAGGTCTTGTGCGGGTCAATGACAGAAACGGCCCTCGCCGGTACCCACGAGGAGCACCGACGAGGACCGTTCTTGCTGGAGGCGCCGGCCGGAATCGAACCGGCGGTGGAGGATTTGCAGTCCTCTGCCTTACCACTTGGCGACGGCGCCAACGCCACCCTTTCGCTCGCTCACTTTCGCTCAGCGCGCGCGGGCCGAGCGTATCTATCTGCCGAGCCCCACCCTGTCAACCGTTTCTGAGCCGCACACGCGTGTCGCATGACTCGCCTGCGGTCCTCGTCGACGCGCCCTCCGCGAGCGCGGGTCGACGGCCTCACATCAGAGGGAGACGGCGGTCACGCGCCACGCATGTGACTGCGCCGGGTCGCGGGCGAAGCCGATCGGCACCGGCATGCGGTTGTCGCCCGACTTGATGAAGACGCGCACGCGATCGACCTCGGCGGTGATCTCGGCTGGGTCGGTGTACGCGATGACGAAGGACTTCGGGTCCCCGTTCTGGAGGTAGCCCGGCCCCGTGCGGCGCAGCTTGTGCCAGTTGAAGGCCTTGAAGTGATCGAGCGCGCGCGGCCCCTGCATCTGTGACGGGTGCGTGAGCTTGGTCATGACGGCCCAGGTGTCCTCGGGCTCGGGCATGAGCGCCGCCTCGAAGACGCGCACCAGCACCTGGTGGATCGTGGCGGACGGCGGCGGGATCTCGATGTCGGTGCGCCACCCGTACGGGTCATAGGCGCGCACCGGCTCGGCCTCTCCCGACGCGCCGACAGGAGGCTGCGCCGGACGCGGCGACAAGGGGGCTGCGACGGTGATGACCGGGGGCTCACCCTGCGCGGCCACGCCGGTCGCCTCGGGCGCCCGCACGACCGGCGCCACGGGAACCACGGGCACGACGGCTGGCGCGACCTGGATCACCGGGGCGGGCGCCGCAGCCTGGGGCGCCAACGCTCCCGGCTGGCTGCGCACGACCTCGATGAGCTGGAGGAGCGCGGACTCGAGGCGATCGAGGCGAACGAGGACATCGGCGAGAGAGGGCTCGGACATGCGTGCTCCAAAGGATCGGTCGTCCCGCGGGCCAGACCGGACCGCGGGAGGTGAAGGTATCCTCTAAGCGCAACGCCCGCAACCCAGCCCATCGAGGCACGCTCGGCGCATGGGCAGGGCTCACTGGTCGCGCCCGGGCCGGCGCCTCCTCCTCCCGGCAGGCACGTCGACGACTTCTCCTCCCGGCAGACACGTCGACGCCACGAGCTGCGCTCGTGCCGTCGAGCCTTCGGCCGCGTGGTGTCATCCGACGCGGCAGTTTCGAGTGGGATCGGCCCGCGCGCGAACACCGATCGCGCCCGGGTCGGCGCCTCCTCCTCCCGGCAGGCACGTCGACGCAACGAGCTGCGCTCGCAGCGTCGAGCCTGCAGGTCGTGCGGAGGCATCCGACTCCGGACGCTCCCTCGTCGTTCGGCTCTCGGCACAGCCGCGCGTGCCACCCGCGCGAGCGAGCGAGGACCCCAGCGCTCGGCGCAGCCGCGCGTGCCCACCCATACGAGCGCGAGCGAGACGGGACGGCTGCAAGGAGGCGCCCGAAGGGAGCGCGGAGGCGGGCTCACGCCCGCCGCACAAGACTCCCTGTGTCAACCTCCTGGTGGCGCGGTCGTCCTCAGGCGGCTTGAAGATGGGGCTTCGCGGCACCATGAAGCGCCGCGTCGTAGGGCGTGTTGGCCTGCCAGCAGCGCCATAGGACGCGGACCCAGGCG
>JAEUKJ010000370.1 GCA_016792665.1 Deltaproteobacteria bacterium
ACATCTCGCGCCGCACGCGCGGCCAACACCTGAACCAGACGAGCTCGCATGAGATGACCGAGCGCGCCGTCGGGTCGTCGATGGTCGACCGCTGGCTCGGCACCAACGTGGTCGCCAAGACCGACTTCGGCATCGTCGGCAAGAAGCTCGGGCAGGTCATGGAGAAGGCGACGGGCGAGACCGCGAACGGCCGAGAGAATATCTTCAAGAACAACAAGCCCGTCCTCGACAAGAACGGCAAGCAGAAGGAAAGCTCCGTCAAGGCCAACCAGAAGATCGACTACAACGACCCCGAGCTGCAGCGGCAGCTCTACGACCTCGAGTGGGTCGACTTCTTCACGGGCGAGGGCGACCGGCACGGGCAAAACCTGCTCATCAAGCAGGGCAAGGAAGGCACCAAGGTCACCGGCATCGACAACGACATGGGCTTCACCGAGAAGAACCAGGGCGTCACCCAGGGCGGCAAGGACCCGTCGAAGTTCCCGAAGTTCATCGACGCGAAGCTGGCCAAGCGCATCATGGCCAACGACTTCACGCTGAACAACTACGTGAAGATGCTCGAGCCCATCCTGCCCGCGCGCAGCCTCGAGGTCGCCAAGGCGCGCTTCCCCAAGGTCGTCGAGCACGCCATGAAGCTCATCAAGGAGGGCAAGGTCATCAACGCCAAGGGCGAGAACGTCCTCGAGAGCGAGGGCAAGACGATGGAGTGGGGCAGCGAGGATCTGAAGAAGGAGATGCTCGAGGGGCAGAACAAGGGCGGCCTCCTCGAGGGCTTCTGGCAGCAGCAGCAGAAGGAGAAGGCGCAGACGAACTGAAGGGCGGACCAGCACTGACGTCGCCATGGGCTCGACCCTCGACAGCCAAAGACCCAATCGATACCTTGCCTGCCGGAGGCCTCATGGCCGAAGCACGAACCCCTCGTCCCGGCACGTATCAAGACATCCTCGACGCTCCAGAGAACCTCGTGGCCGAGCTCCTCTCGGGGGAGCTCCACCTCTCTCCGCGTCCGGCCAATCGTCACTCGCGAGCAAGCTCACGCATCGGCATCGGGCTCGGTCCCTTCGACAACGATCCCGGTGGCGATGATCCCGGCGGTTGGGTCATCCTCTTCGAGCCCGAGCTCCACCTCGGCGCCGACGTGCTCGTGCCCGATCTGGCGGGCTGGCGCCGTGAGCGCATGCCGGAGATCCCCGATCGCGTGGGCTTCACGCTTGCACCGGACTGGGTCTGCGAGGTCGCGTCGCCCTCGACGCGGCGCCTCGACCGCATGCTCAAGCTCCCGATCTATCGCGCCGCCCAGGTCGCGTGGGTCTGGCTCGTCGACCCGGTGACCGAGACCGTCGAGGTCTATCAGGGCGAAGGGCCGCGCTGGATCGTGGCGGCCACCGCGGTCGGTCCAGGTCCCGTCAACCTGCCCCCCTTCGAGGCCGTGACGCTGGACCCCGGTCGGTGGTTCGCCAGGTAGTCGGCTCGCTCTCAGAGGAGATGGAGGCCGCCGCCGATGGAGGCGCTGAAGAACCAGCCCGTCTCACCCGGCATGTAGCCGACCTCGAGGCGGCCCGAGAGGCCGGCGGTGGGTCCGAAGATCGACTCGGCCCAGAGGCGCCCGCCGAAGCGGCCGGCGGACTTCGAGGGGTCGACGCCGAAGGTCTGGACGATGTCGAAGAGGACGTCGAGCCCGCCGTTGAACCAACGGTAGTTGAAGAAGTTGGTCTCGTAGCCCTCGACCTTGACCTCGAAGCCCGCGCTGTTCAGGCCCGAGAGGCCGGCGTAGGCGGTGAGGTGGCGCGCGCGCGTGAGGAACTCGTCGTCCTCGCGGGTGACCTCGGCGCGCATGTCGCGATAGAGGATGCCGGCGCCGAGGCCGACGCTGTTCTTGTTGGGCACGGGGATCTGGACGGACCGGGTGTGGATCATGTCCCCGCTCCGCTCGCTCTCGAGGGTGACGCTCTCGTACTCGACCTCGAGCTTCGAGCTGTGGAACGAGACGCCGGCTTCGAGGCGCACGGGGCCGTTCGAGCTGCCCACGAAGCCGAGGAAGGGCACGGTCGAGTGGGCGCGCACGAAGATGTGGTCGTTCAGCTCGAAGAGGCCCTGGACCGAGGTGACGAGCGAGTCGTAGGCGCCGCTGACCTCCCACCCGAGGAGGTTCACGGAGAGGTGCAGCCGACCGAAGTCGACCTGGACGTCCTTCATCTCGACCATGACCTTCTCGCCGTCGGCGGCGTGGGCCAGGGTCGGACAGAGGACGGCGGCGGCGAGGACGAGGGGCGTGACGAGAGGGCGCATCGAGGTTGGCTCCTTGGTTGCCGGCGCGCGGCCGGGTCGTGCCCAAGGTGACGCCTGTCGGGCCCGGCCGAGAAGCATCTCGTGGAGATCACACAGAAATGAAGGACCGGTGCTCGGGCCGGGAGCGCGCTTCCTGAGCACCCGTACTCACGGCCAGCCGCCTTCGAGCGACCGCCGTCACTCCATCGAGACGACCCGCCCGACGAACAGGATGGCGCCGGTGGGACGGTCGCGGATGACGAAGAGGTAGGGTCGGTCGACGGTCATCTCGAAGCTCGAGACCGGCTCGGAGTCGGTGCCGACGATGACGGCGGTCGCGGCGGCGGCCTCGGTGCCCTCTTCGTCGACCTTGACCACGCCCTCGTGGATGACGTCCTGGATGAAGAGGTGCTCGGCGCTGGCGATGCCGCTCAGGTCGGCGGCGTCGCCGAAGGCGGTCGGCATGCCGAGGTCCTTCAGCACGGCGGCGAGCGAGAACTTCGACTTCAGCGTGAGCTTCGGCATGCGCAGGGTGCCCGTGGCGCGGCTCAGCCCCTGGGTGAGCGAGGTCAGGCGGGACGCGTCGAGTGACGCCTCGAAGGTCTCGAAGGCACCGGCGGCCGGCAGGATGACGACCATCGAGACGTCTTCGCCGACGTAGGGCAGCTCGATGACCTGATGGCCGTCGACGCTCGCGTAGGGGAGCTCGGTGTCGGGCAGGGTCATGAGGTCGACCTGGGAGGTCGTGCCGCCGAGGTTGGCAAAGGGCGCCTTGACCGTCAGCGCCTTCGCGAACGGGGTCTGCCACCCGGCGAAGAAGTAGATGGCGTTGGTCAGGACCATGCGGGTCGTCGGCTTGATGACCCCGTCGGGGATGAGCTCGGGGATGAGCTTGTTGGTGCGCTCGGAGATCCAGCTGTTGATGGTCTCGCGCGAGCCCTCGGGGTTGCCGACGAAGTCGACCAGGTGGAGGCCCGCCCCGTAGTTCAGCGCGAGCGTGTCGATGAAGGGCTGCCCGTAGGGATAGCCGGAGAGCCCCCAGATGGCGTTCGACACCCGCAGCGTGAAGGGCTCGCCGTCGGGGACCTCGACGTCCTCGCGGCTGTCCAGCGCCAGCGCGAGCCGGTTCATCGCCGCGTGCAGCGTCGGGTCCGCGAGGTCGAAGTGCAGCGTCGCGGCCATCTCGTCGGCGGTGGTGCCGCGGGCGCCGGCGTAGGTCATGGCCAGCGCCACCGAGATGCTGTGCGGCGAGTAGAAGAGGTTGTCGCCGGGCTTGTCGGTCCGGAGCCAGCGGTAGAGGTCGAGGGCGAAGGTCGTGTTGCCCGCCACCAGGGTGGTGAGCTCCGCGTCGTTGGCGGCGGGGTCGAGGTCGCGCGAGAACGCCGACTGGGCGACCTCGAAGCCCGGCTCGCCGCCGGTGTCGGGGGTTCCGCCGGTGTCCGTGTCACTGACGGTGTCCGCGGTCTGGGCGGGGCCGCCGTCATCGGCGCAAGCGGGCGCGCAGAGGGCAGTAAAGAGGAGGGCGTGGCTGAGGCGTAGGCGCATGGTCGACTCCAAGAGTGGCGAGCCGCCCCCTTCGCAAGGGTCGTGCCGACGACCTGCCCCTGTGCGGCCGCGGCACGGCCGAGGTTAGAGTGTAGACTTCCGCCACACGTGCCGCGTGACGCCGCAGTCCCGCGACGCCCGAGCGCGCGGTTGGACGATGTGGTAGTCCCACGCCATGAAGACGCAGACGTTCGCGGTCATGGTGGTGCTCCTGGGGTCACGCCGGCACGACTACTCGGAGGTATCGCAGCACGGGTTGACGCAGCAGCTCGCCTCGCTGCCGACGTAGACCCCCGCGGGGAGGCGATAGGGCACCGAGCGCACGCCGCCCATCGTGACCGAGAGGCCATCGGGCGTCGGCAGGACGTCGACCGTGGTGCCCGTGCCGAGCTCGCCCGCGCAGAGCAGACGCTGGTCGATCGGATCGGCCGAGGCGTCACACTCCCACTCGTGCGTGAAGCCCGCGCCGGCAGGCGGCGTGTACTGGGTCGTGACGCCGCTCGTCGGGTCGTCGAGGCCGTTGTTGGTGCAGATGAGGTTGCCACCCGCATCGGTCAGGAGGACGTCGAAGTCGACGAACGGATAGACCGTGTTGACCGGGGTGGTGCCGCCGGTGCCGAACGACGCGTGGCTCGCGGTCGCCTGGGCCGTGAGGCGGCAGTTGGGGGCGTTGCCGACCTTGACGCCGAGCGCCGCGTTCCACGAGCACTTGTCGAGGCCGGGCAGCGCCTCCTGGTCGCGATAGATGGCCGTCTCGTAGAGCGTCGGCAGCGTGCCGAGCGGTCCGTGCTGGCCGCGCGCCCCCGACGGGTCGAAGTAGAGCGGCGGCAACCCGTCGCAGGTGACGACGAGGTCGGTCAGGTGGAGCCAGGTCGGCTGGGCACCATCGGCCGCGCCGCCCGCGGTGCACGCGAAGCCGAAGACCACCGTCGGGCCGCGTTCCTCGCCATCGTGGAGGAGGGTGCGTTGGCAGTCGACCTTGGCCGAGCAGAAGATGTCCTCGAAGTTCACGGCGATGTCGAAGAAGCCCTGCTCGGCATCGCGCATGATCGTCAGGTTGAAGACGACCGGGACGTCCGCGTTCTCGAGGCAGTCCCGCTGGAGCACGATGGGGCGACCGGTCGGCGCGGGGTTCGCCCAGGTGTCGACCGCGAGCGGCTGGTTGTCGGCGCCCGAGAGGCTCTCGACCACGAGCTCGACCGTGTGCGGGTTGCGACTGGCGTCGCAGGGGCCGATGTAGCTGATGGCCCCGCGCCCGTCGCCGTACTGACCGGAGGTGATGCCGGACTTCTGCCAGACGATGTTGTTCGGGGTCGCGTCGGCGTTCTTGACGGTGATGGCGTAGCTCGCGCCGCCGATGGTGCCGATGGTGAGCGGCTGCACGACGATCTCGAACTGGTTGCCGACGACCTTGGTATTGGCGCCCTCGTCGCTGCAGGCAGCGGCGGAGAGCGCGAGGGTGGAGAACGTTACGAGGCGGGAGGTCTTCACGGGGTGACTCCTTCGCAGAGCAGGTCGGTGGAGACGAGGAGCTCACCCGTGACCGTGTCGGTGTCACACACGACCGGGGTGTTCGGTGCGGCGAGGTCCTGGGCGCAGCGAATCGAGCCGACCGCCTTGCCGACGGCATCGGTGACGATGATGTAGGCGACGTTCAGGCCGCTGGTGCCGACCCCGCAGGTGGTGTCGGGGATGGCCGACCACAGCGCGTCGCACGAGTCGCCGAGCACCCCGGACGCCGAGCAGGTGGTCTCGCCGGAGCCGACCGCGCACGCGTCCTCGCCGCACGTGACAGGCTCGGGCACGAAGTCCTCGTCGGTCCGGGCGTCGCAGTCGTCGTCGACGCCGTTGCAGACGTCGGTGATCGCCTCGACCAGCACGCACGCGCCGGACAGGACCGGCTGGCCCCCGGTGCAGCGCGTCGGGCCCACGCCTGCGCACCCACCGACCATCGTGCACGCGGCGGTGCCCTGGTAGTCCTCGTCGAGGACGTTGTCGCAGTCGTCGTCGACGTTGTCGCAGGTGGCGTCGTTCGGGGCGGGGAGCGTCGGCTCGCAGGTGTCGGAGCGGACGCCGTCGACGCAGGTCTCGACCCCGGTCGACACGCAGGCACCGACGCCGCAGCTCGTCGGGACCGCGTAGTCCTCATCGTTGGTGCCGTCGCAGTCGTCGTCCCAGTTGTCGCAGGTGGTGTCGGTGTCGGTGCAGCCGCCCATGACCAACACCCCGGCCGAGCCCACATTGTCGGCGAAGTCGCACTCGCCGCCGCCGGAGGTCACCGTGAGGGTGCCGGTCAGCGTGAGGCCTTCGTCGGCGAGCACGGCCGCGTAGTCACGGGTGAAGAGGTACGAGCCGCCCGCGGGGATGGCACCCACGTTGACCGTCTCCGGCCCGCCCGGACCCTCGAACGAGAGGACCACGTCGGTCGCACCCACGGCGCCGCCGTTGCTGACCAGACCCTCGAAGTGCAGGGCGTCCCCGACGCGCGCGGTGGACACGTTGGTGGTGATCGCCACGGACAGCTCGGCGGTCGTGAGCAGGAGCGCGATGCTGGCGTCGTCCACGTTGTCGGCCGGCGTGGACTCGGGCGAGGAGGTCGAGGCGGAGGCCTGGGCCGTGAGCGACGGGCCGCAGGTGCCGGCGAGGACCTCGGTGCGGAACGAGAACGTCGCGGGCGGGATGCCGTTGGCGTGATAGCTCACGTCGAACGAGCCGAAGCTCGCGTCGGAGGAGGCCCAGCAGCCGTAGGCGCGCGCCTGCTTCGGGTTCGCGAAGATGACGAGCCCGTCGTGCGAGGTCGGCACCGTGAAGCTCGGGCCGAACGGCGACGTGTAGCCCGGCGGGTAGGCGTTGACGAACGTGCCCACCCCGGGACCGGGGATCCAGAGCAGGTAGTCGCCGGTGCCGTCATAGACCGGCAGCGCGGTCGGGTGCGGCGGCAGTTGAGAAACCCCAGCCCAGTAGCGCGTGGTCGGGGCGAGCAGTGTCTCGGTGACGGTGTCGTCCGGGTGGATCTGCCACACCACGAGCCCACCGCCATCGCCGAGGCGCTGGCCGAGCACGCGGCCCCCTTCGAGGTAGCCCGAGAAGGTCGCGTACGTGCCGTCGGCATCGGCGAGCGGCGCGAGGTCGATCTGAACCGCCGCGTTCTCACCCGCGCGCGGCGGACGATAGGCGACCAGGCGCTGCGAGGTCGCGTCCGTGATGGTCCCGAGCACGTAGCCCTCGGCGAACGCGGCGAAGTTCGCGTAGGTGTCCACGCCCGTGGCGGCCGTCGGATACGTGGTCCAGACCCCGTCGCGCTTCTGGTAGATGACGTAGGTCGTGGTCACGTAGCCGGGGCTGTACTCCACGCCGAAGACGTTGTCGTCGTTCATGGCGCGCAGGGCGATGCTGGGGCCGGGCTGCTCCTGGCTGATGTACTCGGCGGTCCAGCCACCTGCGCCGTGCGTGGCGCGCACCGCGCGCTGGACGCCATTGGAGTACCAGAAGCCGCTGAGCACCGGGCGGTCGATCGCCGTATGGTTGACCGCGATGTCGATCGGCTCGGCCACCATCGTGGCGCCGTCGAAGCGAATCGCCATGGTGGTCCAGACACCGTTGAGCGGACCGTCGGCGATGAGCATCGGGACGCCACCCTCGTAGGTGACGTTGTAGACGTAGCTGACGTAGTCCACCCCGGGGATTGGGGCCTGCGGATCGAGGTAGCGCACGCCCGTGGGCGAGCCGGCGTCATAGAAGAGATAGCCGCCGTTGTCGGTCACGAGGCCCGGCAGCCCGACGTCGAACCCGCTGCGGTCGCGCCCTTGCGTCTGGCTCGCCGCGACGTTGGCGATGATGTTCAGGTTCCAGTTGCCGGCGCCGTCCTTGGTCCAGCTCACGAGGGACGAGCCGCTCACGCCGACGGCGACCGTCGGGTCCGCGGCGTCGAAGCCGAGCACGGCCTGCGGTCCTGCGTTGCCGTTGGACGGCAGGTAGGTCGGACCCCAGCCATCGGGGGTGGCGCCGTTGGCACTCCAGATGACCGGCCACGACTGGACGTCCGGCTGGGCCGTGAGCGTGCCGCCGAGCCAGGCTCCGCGCGAGGTACGCACCGCGATCCCGTCGGGACCCCAAGGGGTGTCGAGGTTGACGCCGCGGCCCGCGGTGAGATCGCAGGTCGCCGAGGCGGGCTGGAGCGTGACCTCGAACTGGAGCGCCGGGTAGGCGACGAGATCGATGCCGCTGAGGTCGACCCGGCCGAAGGTGTCGACCGTGATGTTCTCGTAGCCTGGCACGGCGTTGCCCGACGCATCGAGCACACGGACCGCGATCGGATCGTCGCCGCCGCGGTCGCCGATCGTGACGCGCGACCAGCCTCGCGAGTCCGTCGGGGTCACGAGCTCCGAGCGCCACACGCCGGCTCCGTCACCCGCGCTGACGCGCGTACCGTCGAAGGTCGTGCTGGCCGTGGTGCCCGCGGCAAGCGCGGCCGCGTTGGCGCTGTAGCCGCCGGTCGGGAGGCCGCTGCCCGCGTTCACACGGAGGTAGCTCACGGCCGGGTCGACGTCGCCGTCGGCGCCGGTCGGGGTGATCGGGTTGAAGCCGCTGTCGAAGTACTCGACGGCGAAGCCAGGCGCGACGCCGGTGACCGAGCCGACCACGAAGCCGCTGCCCGCGGCGACGTTGGTGGTCACGTTCACGTCGTCGGCGGCGCGGCCGCACGTGTTGGCGATGCTCACCGCCCAGACGACCGCGTCACCGGCCGTCACCGGCCCGGGGTTGCCGTCGATGTCGGTGGCTTCCAGGGTGACGGACAGGTCGGACACCGGCGACATCACGCAGCCCTCGTTGGGGCTCAGGTAGCCGGCGCGGCACTGGGCGGTGCACGGGCCCGCCGCCACCCCGAGGACGTGGTTGCCGAGCTGCGGGAGACCGCTGGAGGTGAGGTGCGCGCGGTCGATGACGAACGGGCCCGCGGCGACGGCCTTCACGGTGAAGGTGACGGTGCCGGTCTGCCCGGACGCGAGGTCGCCCAGCGGCCAGGCCATGGTGGACCCACTCACGGTGGCCCCACCCGCGTCGACGAGCACGAGGTCGGGCCCGAGGTACTGATGCAGGGTCGCGCCGGTGACGGCCTCGCCAGGGTTCGCGAAGTCGACACTCACGAAGAAGGTCTGCCCGACCTCGACCCAGTCCTGTCCGCTCGTGCCCCCCGCGCGGGTGAGCAGCGTCGGCTGAGCGACCTCGCGCACGAACGCGGGGGTCGCGTTGCCGTCGCTCGGTGCGTTGACGGTGTCGGCCGTGGTCGGCGTGGTCCGGAACGAGAGCGTGCGGCTGGCGCCCGCGGGCAGCGCGAAGGTCCAGCGGAGGTCGAGCGGGGCCCCGTCGTAGACGCCGCTGGCGTCGCTGCCGGGCCCGCCGACCACGGTCGTGAAGGTCGTGCCGTCGGGCACGACGTCGGTGAGATCGATGTCGGTCGAGGCCGTGCCGTCGTTGTGCACGACGATCGACCACTGCTGCTCGGACGCCGTCGACCCGGCGCCCGTGTAGACCGTGTCCACACTGCTGCTCACGCGCAGGCCGGCACTCGCCGGGACGGGGACGGTGCTGGCCGTGGCGGTCTGCGCGGCAGTCGCCGACAGGGTGGCGCTGGGGCTCGGGGCGCCGCCCGCGTCGGTGAGGGTGAAGGCGACGGCACCGTCCTTGCCGGCGGGCAGGTCGCCCAGCGCCCAGGTCAGGGTGTGCGCGTCCGCGTCGTAGACGCCGGTCGAGCTGCCGGGCACGTAGGTCCCGCCTGGCAGGCTCACGACGAGGGACCCGCCGCCGAGCGGGGTCGCGGCGCGGCTGCCGAAGAAGACCGCGAAGCCGACCTCGTCGCCGTCGCGCACCGAGCCGCGGTCGCGGTAGATGGCGACGTCCAGCGCGCCGCAGGTGGTGCCTTCATGCACGCTGGCGGGCGCGGCCTCTTCGGGGACGCAGCCCTCGTTCGGGACGAGCGTGTCGAGGAGGCACGGGTCGTCGACCGTGCACCGCGCCACGGCCACGCCGAAGACGGTGTTGGCGAGCTGGGGCGGCGCGCTCGAGGTGAGCGAGGCGCGGTCCAGCATAAACGGCCCGACCTCGTCGGCGCGCATGACGAAGGTGACCGAGCCGGACGCGCCGCTCGCGAGGTCGCCGAGCGACCAGGTCAGGGCCCCTTCATCGAGGATCGCGCCGCCCGCGTTGACGAGCGCGAGGTCGTCGCCCAGGAACTGACGCAGCGTGGCGCCGGTGATCGCATCGCCGGGGTTGACGTACGCGATGGTCACCGAGACCTCATCGCCGACCCAGAGCCAGGTGGCGTCGGTGGTCGTGACGAGGCTCGGCAGCGCCGACTCGCGCACGTTCACCGGGGCGCCGTTGCCGCCACTCGGGAGGTTCACCGTGTCGCCGAGCGGCGCGGTCGTCGCGAAGGTCAGGACGCGCGTGGCGCCGGCCGGGAGGTCGAAGACCCAGCCGAGGTTCGGCGCGCCGGCGGCGTCCGCACCCGGGCCCGCGATGGAGCCGGGCACGTAGGTCGTGCCGGCGGGCACGAGGTCCGCGAGCGTCACCGGCAGCGTGTTCACGCCATCGTTGTGCACGACCACGGACCAGGTGAGGTCGCCCGAGCCGACGCCGACGTTCACGCGATCGACGGTGGCGCTGACCTGGAGCCCCGAGGCCACCAGCGCAGTCGCGCTCGCGGTGGCGGGCGCGGTGATGGCCGCGCTCAAGGTGGCGGTCGCGGTGAGGTCGCTCCCTCCGGACAGCGCGAAGCCGACGGCCCCGTCGGTGCCTGCGGCGAGGTCGCCGAGCGTCCAGGTCAGGGTGTGCGCGCCCGCGTCGTAGACGCCCGTCGAGCTGCCGGGCACGTAGGTCCCGGGCGGCAAGGTCACGACCAGGGAGGCGTTGTTCGCGTCGCCCTCGCCGTGGTTGTCGAAGAGGACCGCGAAGCCGACCTGGTCGCCCAGGCCGACCGTGCCCTGGTTCGCATGGACGGCCACGCCGAGCGCGCCGTTGGTGTCGCTGAAGCGCGTCGCCGCGACGCCGATGTCGTCGCCGCCGAGCACGTCGCCGTCCACGCGGATGGTGGCGACGGTGTCGACGATGCGGCCGGCGAGGCTGCTGCCGCCGATGACCTGCAGGGTGGTGCTGAGCGAATCACCGGGGGCCAGCTCGGGCACGATGAGGGTCGCGTCGGCGGGGTCGACGAAGGTCAGGCCCGGCGGCAGGGCGATCTCGATCGTGCCGGCCGCCGTCGCGACCGAGCCGTCGTTGCCGTAGCGCACGGTCAGCGTGAACGGCGCGCCGATCGCGGCCGTGCCCGGACCCTCGAGCGTGACCCAGGCGTTGGGCAGGTTCGAGACGACGGTCGGGGCCGTGGCGACGTCGTTGTCGAGGTCGCAGTCGGTCGTGGCCGAGGTCACCGAGAGGACGCCGTTGATGACCGTGCCGTCGGCTCCACCGTCGACCTGGTAGACGAACGGGTAGGACTGTGCGGCGCCCGCGGCCAGGGTCGGGATGCTGTACTGGGCGGAGTTGCCGCTGGCGTCGCGGAAGGTCACCGAGACGTCGCTGGCCGGGGACGGACCCTGGTTGGTGACCGTGCCCTGATAGCTCAGGAAGGCGCCGACCGGGGCGACCGCGTTGGAGACTCGGAGGGTGGCCACCAGCTCGGCGTGCTCGAACGCGATGCTATCGCTGGACTGGTCGTTGGAGAGATCTCCGTCGGGGTCGACGGTCGCGGCCGTGGTGGTGGCCTCGAACGTGTTGGCGCAGCCCTCGGATCGGACCTGGGTCCGGAACCCGTAGGTGGGCGCCGAGCCCGTGCGATAGCCGACCGAGAAGCCCGAGAAGCTCGCGTCGGACGCGATCCAGCAGCCGTAGGCGCGACCCTGTGCCCAGTAGCTGTAGGGGAAGATGTCGCCGTAGGGGGTCGGCGTGATGTAGCTCTTGTAGTCCGCGTAGTCCGCCGGATAGGTGTCGACGAGCGTCCCGACGCCGGGGCCATCGACCCACAAGAATCCGTTCGCGCCGTTCTTCCGCACCGACGAGGATTTCCGGGGGGCCGCGGAGTATTGGAAGTTGTAGTCGCTGTCCCACTGGTAGGTCCCGGTCGGGTCGATGATCGTCTCGGTCACCGTGTCGTCGGGGTTGATCTGCCACTTGGTCATGACGTTGCGGTTGTCGATGCGGCGCGTGCCGAGGACCAGGCCGCGGCCCAGGTACCCGCTGTTGTTCATCTGCGCGGTGGTGCCTTGCGCGGGGTCCCACGCCTTCGCGATGACGATGCGCTTGGCAGCGTCTTCGCCGGCGCGCGGGGGACGGATCCAGACGATGTTCGACACCCCGTTCTCGGCGAAGGTGGTGATGATGCCGTTGTCCAACGCCGCCACCCGCTGGTCACTCCAACCGAAGGACGTGCCGACCGGGAACGTGCGCCACTCCCCACCGCGCTTCTGCAGGAAGACGTACTCGGACTGGACGTTGGCGACGAGGGTCTCGTTGTCGAGGATGAAGATGGCGTAGCCGTTGGACGCGGACACGAACTCGCGGGTCCAGGTGCCATCGACCCGACGCCACAGGGTCGGCCGGCTCATGCCGCTGCTGTCGTCATTCGACTGACCCACGATGAGCGGCTTGCGCGAATGGGTGTGATACGCGTTGCCGTTGCCGGGGAGGCGCTCGGGGCGCAGCGTGTCACCGTCGTAGGAGAGGACGATGGGCCCGTAGTTGCCGCCGGTGACGGCACCCCCGGTGATGAACATCGGCACGCCCGAGTCGGTCTGCGGCGAGAACTCGCCGTACGACGCCCACGACATGTTGAGCTCGGGGTGGTCCTGGTAATAGTACCAGTCGAGCAGTCGCACGCCGGTGACGGAGGTCGGGTCGAAGTAGATGTACCCTCGCCCGGTCTGGAAGACGGGCCGCGTCGCGTCGTTGTTGTTCGGATAGTACTGCCCCTGCGGGTAGTAGGAGCTGTTGTTGTGGATGGGGTTCGCGACCCAGCCCGACGCGCCCTTCGTCCAGCTCACGACGGTCGAGCCCATGATGCCGACGAGGGTGGTCGGGTCCTCTTTGTCCATGCCGAAGACGCGCTGCTCGGTCGACTCGAGGCCGGGCAAGGTCGGCAGCAAAGTCGCGCTCCAGCCGTCGATCCCGCCGCCGGTCGGGGTCCAGATGGCGGCACGTGTCTCACCGGTGTTCATGTTGACGGTGACGCCGCCGCCCAGGGTCTTGCCCAGCGCGGTGCGCAAGTAGGTGGTATTGGGCCGCTCCTCGCCGGACTGGAAGAAGCTGTCGAGCGTGTCGCTCGCGAGGCCGTAGCTGACGACGGCGATGCCGAGCAGCGTGCCGGTGCCGGTGGTGCGACCGGCGAAGACGCCCTTTCGCACCTGGCGCACCTCGGTGAGGGGCTGCCACCCGGCCGGGGTCATCAGCACGGTCGAGGTCGTGCCGTCGGCCGCGACGACCAGACCGACGAAGACGCCGTTGTCGTCGACGAGGTAGGCGACGCCCTGCGCGTCGATTCCCAGGACCTTCGTCACAGCGGTTGCGATGACGTGCCGCGCGTAGATGCCGCCGACCTCGGTCCAGACGACCGCGCCGCCGTCGACCTCGCCGAGGATCCAGTTCTGCGCCGGGCCGGCCCCACCCGCGCGGTCGCGCACGGTGACGCCATCGGCGTCGGGCAGCACGGATGCGGTGGCGGTGTCGACGTCGTAGACCACGACATCTTCGCCACGCAGGATGAAGCGCCCGCCCGGGAAGGCCTTGACGCAGGTGTAGGCGCCGATCTCGGTGGTGGCCGACGGCGTCACGAGGAACGCAATGGGCGTGGTCGTGGTCTCGAAGCTGATGCAGGCGGCGGCGCGATCAGGGGATGTGCGCACGGTGGCGTCCGAGGTCGCCTCCACCGGGCGTGCGACCGTGTTGGCGGACCAGGACCCATCCGAGCGCGTCCACATGATGGCGTTGCCGCCGAGCTCGCGCCCGAAGACCGTGTCGAGCGTCGTGTAGGGCTGGCCGTCGAAGTCGACCTGCAGGCCGGGGTCGGGCCGCGGGAGGGCCTCGACGGCGACGGTGGGCGACGTGTAGCGGAGGACGTAGGGCGCGTACGTGGACAGGTTGTCGGGCGCCGCGATGCTCGCCGTCGCGGACAGGGCGCCGTCGATGTCGCTCCAGACCATGGGGCTGGCGGGGTTCTTCCAGATGAGCGGCATCCAGTCCGGGGTTCCCAGCCAGGGGAAGATGTAGGTCGTGGAAGGCACGTCGATCAGCGGGTCGAAGACGAGGCCGCGGCTGACCGACCACCCGGAACCGTTCCATTCGATGTTCGTGAACTCGCGGACGCAGGCCTCGTCGTTGCAGGCGATCGTGTCCCCAGTGCTGCCGTTGTTCCTGCTGACGTAGCGCCACTGGCCACCGACCTCGCGGTAGACGCCAAGGGAGGCATACGGACCCGCTCGGAAGCTCTCCGTCGCCTGCGGGAACTGGTCGGCCGGGTCCTGGAAGTTGTGCGGGTAGGGCGTCGTGTAGGGCCCCGAGTCGAGCGTCACGCCGCGGCCGGCGGTGAGATCGCAGACCGCGCTCGAGCCACCGAATGCGACGCGGAACTGCAGCGCCGAGTGGGTGCCAGGATCGATGCCGCTGATATCGATCGTGTTGGAGGCGTCGACGGAGACCGCCTCGTAGCCCGCGATGGGCGTGCCGTTGCCGTCGAGGACGGTGACGACCATCGGGTCGTCGCCCTGGCGGTCGGTGAAGGTGACACGCGTCCACTGGGCGATGTCGGGGTTGGTGACGACCTCCGAGGTCCAGGTGTCGCCGTCGTCGCTGTTGGCCGCGACGCGCCCGTTGGAGACGCGCGTGTTGCCGTCGACCGTCC
>JAEUKJ010000408.1 GCA_016792665.1 Deltaproteobacteria bacterium
TGCGCGTCGGATGGGGGCGTTTGCGGCTACAACGCCGAGGAGCAGTACTACGACTGCCTCTACTGAGACACGCCTCGACCACTCGCGGCCCCAGCTCGCCCGCGCTACCCGCCGCCTCAGGACACCTGTCGGACCAACCCGCCCAGCGCGCGCACCTCGCGCGTCGCCGCGTCCATCAGCAGGCCGAGGTCCAGGGCGCGCCCGGCGGCCTCGGCGGTCACGGCGGCCTTCAACACCGCGTTCTCGATGTGGGCGCCGGTGAGGTCGAAGCGCTCGCCCAGATCCCAGACGTCATCTTCGGACAGCGCCAGCCCCAGCGCCGCGAGATAGCGCTCCCACAGCCGGCGGCGTGTGTCGGCGTCGGGCCGTGGGAAGCTCACCTGGAACTGGATGCGGCGGCGGAAGGCCGTGTCGATCGACTCGAGCAGGTTGGTCGTCAGGATCGACACCCCGGCGTAGGACTCCATGCGCTGGAGGAGGAAGTTCACCTGCATGTTCGCGAAGCGCTCGCCACTCGAGCCGCCCTCGCTCTGTCGCTTGGCAAAGAGGCTGTCGGCCTCGTCGAAGAGGATGACGCTGTCGCTCTGCTGGGCCAGGGTGAAGACCCGGTCGAGCTTCTTCTCGGTCTCGCCGATGTACTTGTCGACGACCTGCGCGAGATCGATCCGATAGAGGTCCTTGCCGAGCGAGCGCGCGAGCACGGACGCGGCGAAGGTCTTGCCGGTCCCCGATGGCCCGTGGAAGAGCGCGCTCGTCCCTCGCGCCCGCACCCGGCCGAGCCGCGCCTCGACGGTTCGCACATGGCGGACGTAGTCCATGAGCTGGTCGAGCTCGGCGCGGCAGGACGGTCCGATGACGAGATCTTCGAGCGAGCCGCGCGCCTCGATGCGCTCGGCCACACCGTCCAGGCCGGCCGAGAGCCGCTTCCTGGCGGCCACGCGGAGTTGCCCCTCGTCCCGGTCCGGCAGCCCCTCGCGCGCCACCTGCAGGATCTCTTCATGGCCCAGGGCGAAGCTGTCGCCGAGGCGCTGGGCCAGGGCCCCATCCCCCAACGCGTCGGCCCAGACCCAGCGCCGTTGAGCAGCCGCGAAGGGCGAGAGGCGGAGGTGGTGAAGGGCCAGGCCCTCGTCCAGCCCGAGCGGCACGTCACTCGCGCTGACGACCAGCACCTGCGGGGCGTCGCCCAGGACCTCGCACGCCTGCGACAGGGCACCGGGCGAGACCTCTCCGCGACACACGATCGCGACGCTCGCATCCCAGAGGCGCGCGAAGAGGGCCACCTGGCGATAGGCCGCGGCGGCGGCGGGTGAGCGCCCCTCGGCGAGGTAGGACATGAGGACCAGGCGCCGGCCGGCCGCGGCGGCCACGCCCTCGGCGACGAGCTCGGGGTCGAGCCCGCTCGTCACGACGATCGCGACGCGCACGCGGTCTTCCTCGTCGCGGCCGACATGCTCCGAGACGCGATCGAGCGCGGCAAGCGCGGCGGCATCGAGCGGCAGGTCGGCGAGGCGGCGCGTCGGCAGGCGCTGGCGGGCGAGGCCTCCCAAGCTCGCCGGCCGCTCGGGTGGCGTCTCGCCGCTCAAGAGGAACGCCACGGCGATCGGCGAACACGCGAGCAGCGCCTCGCTGGTGAGCGCGTCGGGCGCCCGCACGAGGAGGCCCGCACGCGCGAGCTTACCGTCCGGCTCGAGGGCGGCGAGCGCCCGCCAGCGCGTCGCGTCGTCCACGGCGACGAGATCGGCCAGCGCGCCTGCCGGGATCCGACTGGTCTCATACCCCGGAACGAGGCGCTCGAAGGCATGGTGGAAGCCGCGCGCGAAGTGGGGCGCCAGCGCCGTCAGCACCAGCGCGCGCTCGTCGCTGCGCAGCCCATGGAGCCCCGCCAGGTCCCGAAAGCGCAGCACCTCGGGGTCGGTCAGCGCCTCACGCCGTGCGATGAGCTCGCGCCCCTCGGTGTAGGCCTGAGCCAGCTCTGGCGCCATCGGCACGCGGTGCGGCTCGAGGTTCTCGCCGAGGAAGCCCACCGCCAGGACCTCGCGCGGCGAGAGCCCGGTGCTCACAGCCGCATGCGTCAGCACCGACTCGCGATGGACCAGGCGGATCCGGACGAGCTCGAGGAGATCGCGGACGTGCTCGAGTGAG
>JAEUKJ010000427.1 GCA_016792665.1 Deltaproteobacteria bacterium
CGACTACGCGTCCGACCTCGAACTCACCGCCGATGGCCTCACCGCCGTGGTGCCGCTGAAGAACACCCAGCGGGTTGCGGTCATCGCGGTCGCCGACGCGTTCACGTGGACCGCACCCGAGCCCGAGCCCGAACCCGAGCCCGAGCCCGAACCCGAGCCGGCCGAGCCCGATCCGACCGAGCCCGATCCGGCCGAGCCCGATCCGACCGTGCCCGTCGAGCCCAGCGAGCCTGTCCCGCCGCCGAACCCGTTCGTGCGTGTCGCCCCGACCGGGGCTGGCTTTGGAGCCGCGGCGCTGACCTCGGACCAGGCGCACGCGCTGCTCTACACGACGACGCCGGGCGTATCGGCCGTCGGCCTCCTGGACCTCGCCACCGCCGCGACGCGCATCCAGCCGACCCCGAAGGAGCTCGAGGCGGTCGTGCCCTCGCCCGACGGTGCGATGGCCGCGCTGCTGCACCGGCGCGCTTCGGGCGTGGGCGAGCTCATGAACCGCGATGCCTACTCGCTCCTGGATCTCGCATCGGGCTACGCGAAGCTGGTGCTGGTGCCTCAAAAGGTGTCGACGGTGACCTTCACCCAGGACAGCTCCGAGCTCTTCGCGCTCTTGCCCGATCCCCTCGGCGCGGCCCACCAGGTCCAGCGCGTGAAGACCCGCTCGTTCGCGGTCACGACCTACGCGGTACCCGATCGACCGGTCTTCGTCGGGGCCCTGCCATCGCTCTCGAAGGTGGCCATCTCGCTCGACAACCCGACCGGCTGGATCACCTTCGTCGACACGCGCACCGACGCGCTCTTGCAGTTGAACAGCTTCGAGCTGAACAGCTTCATCCGCTGAGGGCGCATGCTCAGGCGGGCTTGCCCTCGGGAAGGCGCACGGTCGGTAGCGCGGTCTCCTCGAGCAGGTCGATCCCGCAGTCGAGCCCCTCGGCCCAGTCGATGAAGCGCTGGACGAGGACCTTGCCGCGAAAGATCGACCCGTGCTGCGGGGCGATGGTCTCGATGTCGAGCTGCCGCACGAGGCGCGCCCAGACCTGCATCGCGCGGCGGCCGGCCATGTACCGACGGTGGAAGCCGTCCATGAAGCGGAGGTGCGCGTCGAAGTCCTCGACGAAGGCGCCGGGCGGCCCGAGCGAGGCGCCGAGGTCGCCCGAGTAGAGGATCTTCGAGGCCGGGTCGTAGACCTGGAAGTTGCCGGGAGAATGGATGAAGTGGGCCGGCAGGACGAGCAGGTCGAGGTCACCGAGGGCCAGCACGCCGCCCTCGTCGGGGATCGGCACGAGGGACTCGGCCATCACGCGATCCAGCCCGAAGTGCGGGACGAAGCGGGTCCAGAGGCGCGAGACGTAGGCGTGTGCGGTCGTCTGGGTGAGCCACGCGTTCGCGCCCGCGATGATGTCGGGGTCCTGGTGCGAGAAGAAGAGGTGGGTGAGCTTGGCGCGGCGGAGCTCGGCCAGGACCGCGGGGTAGATGAAGCGGAAGGCCTTGGGCCCGCCGGGGTCGAGGAGGATCCCCTGAGCCCCGTGCACGATGAGGTGCACGTTCGAGGGCACGGCGCTGCCGAGCTCGGGGTCCTCGAGCAGGATGTTGCGGTGGCCTTCGGATTCGAAGAGGACGATGGGCGGCATGGGTCACCTCGGGGGCGCACCGGGTCGCGTGACGAGCACGCGCGCGATGCGCTGGGCGGGATCGATGACAGAGGTCTCTCCCGGGCCTTCGCCGAGAGGAGACGCGTGGAGGTGCTCGGGCGGGAGGCCGAGCCGGGTCAGCGCCGCGACGACGCCGTCACAACGCGCACGAGAGAGGGCGAGGTTGTAGGACGCGAAGCCGAGCCCGTCGGTGGTGCAGGTCACGGTGACGTGGCCGTCGGCGCCGGCGTCGCGGGCCACCGCATCGAGGCTGGCGCGGGCCGAGCTCGGCAGCGCGATCGATTCCAACTCGAAGGGAATGACGACCTCGCGCGACCCGAGCGCGGCAGTGGAGTCGACCTTCGCGGGTGGCTCGACCTTCGCGGGTGGCTCGACCTTCGCGGGTGCGACTTCGACCTTCGCAGACGGGACCTCGACCTTCGCAGACGGGGCCTCGACCTTCGCGGCCACCTCGACCTTCGCGCCGACCTCAGGCGGCCGCGCATCCGACTCCTGCGCGACCGACTCGGCCCGCGCCTCGAGCACGCGCGGCACGAGCACCCCGTCGATGATCGCCACGAGGCCGAGGCCCACCGCGAGGGCGGCGCCTGCGGGGACGGGGC
>JAEUKJ010000388.1 GCA_016792665.1 Deltaproteobacteria bacterium
CGCGCTTCGACCGGGCTGGGCGACGTCTTGGGCGCGTTCGGCCGCGTGGGCTCGGTCGGCGTCGGCTCCACCCGGGTCTCTTTCGGGCCAGACGCGGCGCCACTCTCAGAGCCCGCCAGGAGACCGATCACCAGGGCCGCCACGCCGATCAGGACGACCGCTGCCGCGACCCACGCCCACGGGGTCCGCGTGCGCCGCGCCGGCACGGCCATCACCGGCCCAGGCGCGCTCACGGCCGGCGAGAGACCGGTCTTCTCGAGGCTCTGCAGGCGGTCATCGGTGGCACGGCGCTTCCGCGCGGGCGAGACCTCGGCGGTCGAGAGCACGGGCCCCACGAGCGGGGTCCCGAGCCCGGCAATGATGAGCTTCTTGGCCTCCTGGCAGTCCTGCGGCCGCTTCTCGACCTTCTTCGCCAGGAGGCGATCGAGCGCGTCCTGGAGGCCCTGCGGGACCTGGACCCCGGTCCGCTGAAACACATCCGGCGAGGGCTCGTTGATGTGCTTGAGCATGACCTCCATCGGAGTGTCGCCCTCGAACGGCTTCAGGTTCGTGAGCATCTCGTAGAGCAGCACGCCGAGCGCGTAGATGTCGCTGCGGCCGTCGATGTCCTTGCCCATCGCCTGCTCGGGAGACATGTACGACGGGGTCCCGCAGATCATGCCGGCCGCGGTCGCCTGGGTCGTCGTCTCGTCGCCCTGCATCTTGGCGATGCCGAAGTCGAGCACCTTCACGAAGTCGGGGTTGCCGACCTTCTCCTCGATGAAGATGTTCTCCGGCTTGAGGTCGCGATGCGTGATCCCCGCCTTGTGAGCTTCCGACAGGGAGTCGCAGATCTGGGCGAGGATGTGGACGGCGCGCTCGGGCGGCAGGGCCCCGTCCTGGTCCAGGATGTCGGCCAGAGGCCGGCCGGCCAGCCGCTCCATCACGAGGTAGAGGAGGCCGTCGTTGCTCTGGCCGAAGTCGTAGACGGTGATAGTGTTGTGGTGGGCGAGCTTCGACGCGGCGCGCGCCTCGCGCAAAAAGCGCTTGATCGCCATGCGGTTCTGGGAGAACTCGCGGCGCAGGACCTTGATGGCGACCTGCCGCCCCATGGTCTGCTGCTCGGCGAGATAGACCGAGCCCATGCCGCCTTCACCCAGCTTGGAGATGAGCGTGTACTTGCCGTCGAGGACGTGGCCAACCAGGCTCGGCTCCTCGGAGAGCAGGACGAGTCGCTCGCCATCGACCTCGCACGCGGTCGCGTCTTCACCGTAGACGCGGCTGCAGGCGGGACAGAACTTCTCCATCGGCGCTTCCCCTCGGGACGGGGTTTCGACCCGGGCCCATCGCTGACCCTGGCGACCACACGTTCCTGTATCCTACGGGCGGTTTCGGCCCGGGGTCAACGTTCCCGCCCGCAGCATGTGCCTTACGCGCGGCGCGGCCTGGCGGATCGCCTCGGCTCAGAACTGGAACGGCTCCTCGTCGGGCTCCTCGACGCACCCCGTCTGCCCTGCGTCGCACGCGAAGCGCACGTGAAGATGCGTGTCGTGCTCCTTGGCATGCACGACCAGCGCGCCCTCCCCGCCCTCGACCGCAAAGAGCCGCTGGATCTGCCCCTCGTTGACGATCTTCTTGGTCCGCAGGAAGTCGACCATGGCGACCTGGATGTTGCGGTCCATATAGACCCGCACCACCTGGTCGGTCGTGAGGAAGCACTTCAAGAGGGCCCAGGTCTTGGCGAAGTCGACGTCGTCGGCCTTCACGCGGTGCATCGTCACGTTCTGCACGTTGCTGGCGAGGTAGTACCCGACATCGGCGTCGCGCCCGCTCTGGTGGCTCTCGTGCGGCGGAAAGCGGCCGCCCCCGGGCCGCGACACATCTCCGATCAGCACGTCGTGTGTCCCCGGGAAGGCGTCGCGCACCTTGCGCGGGCAGGCCCGCAACGTCTTCAACACGCCCTCGACCCCGAACGCGTTCTTCGGGAAGCGCAGCCGATAGCCGACGCCCTCGCCGAGGTGCAACCCGTACGCGAGCGTCCCGGCCGTGGGCCGCCCCTCGGAGCGCGGCGCAGGACGCGGCCCGGGCCGATAGACGACGAGGCGCTTGCCTGCCTGGAGCTTCGACTTCGGGCCCAGGCGATTCCACGCCATCAGGTCCTCGAGCTTCACCTCGATACGATTGGCGATGCGCGACAGGGTGTCGCCGCGCCGCACGACGACCGAGTCCTCCCACATGCCGGGCGGCATCGGGAGCGGCCCCGACTTCGGCGCCTCGACCTTGGCCCCGGCCTTCGCCGTCGGCTTTTTCGCGCCCTTGCCGGCCTCGGCCTTGGCGCGGCCCGCCTCGGGGAGCTGGGTCGCCAGGGCGGAGTCCGCGGGGACCTTCACGACCAGGGTCATACCCTCGCGGATGAGGTCGCCCTTGCCGATGCGGCTCTTGTTCCACTTGCGCAGGTCGGCCGCCGCGACCCCGTTGCGGCGCGCGATGAGCTTCAAGGTCTCGCCGCGCCGGACGACGACCTCACGGCTCACCAGGGTCTTGGGGTCGGCCGCCGACGCCGGCTCGAGCCCGACCCCCGAGGAGGCGAGCAGCAGAGCGACGACCATGGCGAAGAGGCGCGGGCGCATCGGCAGGTGGATGACGCGCCGCGCGCCAGCCTGTCAAGCTCGGGCCGCGGGCGTCGTGCGCCCCCGAGCGCGCACCCCACGACATTTGTGTCGCGCCCTGCCCTCGCGCGATCCCCTCGCGCCCGCCTGGGATCGTCGCGGGGCGCTTGGCATGCAACTGGCACTGACCCTTCGGGCGCGAGCCCCGACCCACGACTCGGGGCGCGGCTCGGCGACATGAGTTCCTCCTGATGTGCATTGAGACGGTGGTGCAGCCGCACGGCAAACGGCTCCACCACCGTCTCGTTCTTCTCGCACCGGGGACACGTCGCCTTCGCGTGGACACGGCCTGTGCGGTAGCCCTTCCACGCGAGCCAGGACCGGGGTAGACATGCGGCGTCCCGAGGTCCGAGGAGGCCGTGTATGCTCCGTCATCTCTCGCTCGAAATGGTCCGAGTCACCGAGGCCGCCGCGCTCGCGGCCGCACGCTTCATGGGACGAGGTGACGAGAAGGCCGCCGACTCCGCCGCCGTGGAAGCGATGCGCGCCGAGTTCGCCCACATCGACATCGACGGCCGCATCGTCATCGGCGAGGGCGAGCGCGACGAAGCGCCGATGCTCTATATCGGTGAAGAGGTCGGCTCGAGCGCGTCGGGCTCCCCCTCGGTCGACATCGCCGTCGACCCGCTCGAGGGCACGACCATCTGTGCCAGCGGCGGCCAGAACGCCATCGCCTGCCTGGCGCTGGCCAAGCGCGGCTCGATGCTGCACGCCCCCGACACCTACATGCAGAAGATCGCGGTCGGCCGCGACTCGGTCGGCGCCATCGACATCCGCCGCTCGGCCACTGAGAACCTCTTCCGCGTCGCAGCGCGCAAGGACATGCCGGTCTCGGCGCTGACGGTCTGCATCCTCGACCGACCGCGCCACAAAGACCTCATCGAAGAGGTCCGCAAGGCCGGCGCGCGCATCCGCCTCATCATGGACGGCGACGTGTCGGCGGCCATCGCGACCGCCATCCCGGAGGCCCCGATCGACATCCTCATCGGCATCGGCGGCGCGCCCGAGGGCGTCCTCGCCGCGGCCGCGCTGCGCGCCCTGGGCGGGGAGATCCAGGGACGCCTCGCCTTCCGGAACGAGGGCGAGCGCGACCGCGCCAAGGCCATGGGTATCGAAGACCCGGACCAGATCTTCACCACCACCGATCTCGTGGGCGGCGACGACGCGATCTTCGCGGCGACCGGCGTGACCGACGGCGACTTCCTGCACGGGGTCCGCTTCGGCAAGGGCGGCGCGGTCTCGAACTCGGTCGTCATGCGCGTCAACACCGGCACGGTGCGCTTCCTCACGGCGCACCACGACTTCATCCGCGGGCGGATGTTCTGAGAGGGCTTGGCAGCCCAGGAGGAGATGCTTGAGGAACCTCGAAGGTCTCGAGATGGTGTGCTTCTGCAAGTCGAAGCACTTCGAGCTCGAATACGGCGGCAAGGGCAGCTACGTCGATCCGCGCGGTGAGCCGGTCGACGACCTCATGGACATGGCCTGCTACGTCTGCACGGCGAGCTACTATTCGCGCGAGAGCGACCCCATCCCCTTCTGCCCGAGCTGCGGCTACTTCGAGAAGAAGCGCTTCACCGACCAGAAGGAGATCGCCGAGTTCCTGCGCGGCGTCGACTGGAAGTGGCTCGCCAAGAAGAAGCTGAAGGCCTTCATCGTGCGGACGATGCAGGGCGCCTGGGAGCTGAAGTTCGCCGGCCAGGCCTCTGAGCTCCAGCGGACCGGGGCCTGGGACAAGGTCATCGACCTCGCCGGATGAGCGACGCGCCCGAGCCCCCTCCGCAGGTCGCGCCCCAGGCGCGTCGCCTGGTCGTGAGTCTCGTCGTCGTCGGCAACGAGGTGCTGAGCGGCAAGGTCGTCGAGCAGAACGCGGCCTTCCTCATCGGGAGGATGCGCACGCTCGGGGCGCGGGTGCGCGAGGTGGTCTTCGTCGAGGACGACGTGCCGGCCATCGCCGAGGCCTTGGGGCGCGTGGGCCCGCGCTCGGACCACGTCCTCGTGACCGGCGGCATCGGCCCGACCCACGATGACGTCACCATCCTGGCGACCGCGACCGCGCTCGGCGTACCGGTCGTCGAGGACGCCGACGTGCTGGACCAGCTCTCGCGACTCGCCAAGAGCGCGCGCGCCGGCCAGCCGCTCACCGCGGGAGAGCGGCGCCTCGCCCGGGTGCCCGAGGGCAGCCGCCTCATGTGGAGCGAGCGTATTCCCTGGCCGGTCGCCAAGGTGGCCAACATCTGGCTTTTCCCGGGCGTTCCGCCGCTCATGCAGGCCTTGTTCGATGGCCTGAAGAGCCACTTCGAAGGGTCGCCGACCCTGTATTCTCGGAGCCTCGAGCTCACCGTCGAAGAGGCCGCCATCTGCGAGCCCCTGGACGCCATCGTGCTGGCCCACCCCGAGGTCGAGATTGGCTCCTACCCGCGGCGCGAGGGCGGGGTCTGGCACCTGCGCCTCACGTTCGAGAGCGGGCGGGAGGACGCGGTCATCGCCGCGCTGGATGCGGCGGTGAGCGCCTTTGGGCAGTACGCGTCCTGACCGCTACCGGGGGCCCGCGCCCGCGGGGCAGCGCCCCTACTCGTGGGGCGCGTGGTGCCCGGAAGGCGAGCTGCCGAGCGAGTAGCCGCTCTCGCCGTGGAGGTTCGCGTCGAGGCCCTCGCGCTCTTCGTCGGTGGTCGGGCGCAGGCCGATGACCCGGTCGATCGCCTTCAGGATGAGCCAGGTCAGGACCACCGAGAAAGCGATGGCCGCGCCGATGCCGGCGAGCTGCGCGATGAAGAGCTCGGTGTTGCCCGAGATGAGGCCGTCGCCGCCGGCCGCGTTCCAGGTCTTCGAGGCCAGGACGCCGGTGAGGATCGCGCCGAGGATGCCGCCGACGCCGTGGACCCCGAAGGCGTCGAGGGCGTCGTCGTAGCCGAAGCGATGCTTCAAGAGGACGCCGCCGTAGCAGACCATGCCGGCCAGGAGTCCGATGAGGCAGGCCGAGAGCGGCGACACGAAGCCGGCCGCCGGCGTGATGCCGACCAGGCCCGCGACGAGGCCCGAGGCGATGCCCAGCGCGGTGACCTTCTTGATGCGGAGGTACTCGACAAAGCCCCAGGCGAGGGCCCCGAGCGCGGCCGCGAGGTGCGTGTTGACGAAGGCGAGGCCGGCCAGGGCGCCCGAGGTGAGCGCCGAGCCGCCGTTGAAGCCGAACCAGCCGAACCAGAGGAGGCCCGCGCCGATGAGGGTCATCGTGAGGTTGTGGGGTTGGTGGCGGACGTTCGGGTAGCCCACGCGGCGGCCGATGACGATGGCCGCGACCAGCGCCGAGACGCCCGAGCTCAGGTGGACGACGGTGCCGCCCGCGAAGTCCAGCGCCCCCATCTTGAGGAGCCAGCCGTCGGCGTTCCAGACCCAGTGGCAGATCGGCGCATAGACGAGCAACGACCAGAGGACCGTGAACACGATGTACGACGAGAACTTGATGCGCTCGGCGAAGGCGCCCGAGATGAGGGCCGGCGTGATGATCGCGAACATGCCCTGGTAGGCCATGAAGAGGAGGTGCGGGACGGTCTGGCCCTCCTTCGGCTCGAGGCCGACCCCGGACAGGAAGGCGAAGTCGAGGTTGCCGACGAAGCCGCCCAGCGAGCCGCCGAAGGCCAGCGAGTAGCCGAGCACGACCCAGCACACGGTCACGAGCCCGAGCGCGAAGAAGCTGTGCATGAAGGTCGACAGCACGTTCTTCTGCTGGACCATGCCCCCGTAGAAGAGGGCGAGGCCCGGGGTCATGAGCATGACCAGGGCCGACGAGACGAGGAGCCAGGCGGTGTCGCCGGTGTCGATCGTCGGGAGGGTCGCGAGCAACGCGGTGTGCATGAGGTCTCTCTCCGGCGGCGTTCGTTCGAGAGGAAGCTCGGGTCCGTCGACGGCCCCGCGGGGCCGCAAGACCCCCGAGGACGAAGCTAGCGCGCCATCGTTTCCGAATGGTTTCGCCCGTAACGCGCCGCGTCATCGGCCGTCGACGCGAAAGCCACGGGCGCCTCGGACGGGGGCGGGGCGACGCGGACCGGCCTGTTCGCGACTCGTCATTGAAGCGCCCCGCAAAGGGTGGTAAGCGCCCCCGGCCCGCGCGTCCGGCCCGCATTTTGGCGAGGGGATGGCGGCAAGATCGGAGGGAGTCATGCGCGCGGCGATTGGCATCATCGGGGGCAGCGGTCTCTATCAGATGAGTGGGGTCGAGGGGATCGAGGAGGTCCGCGTCGACACGCCGTTCGGTGCGCCTTCGGACGCGCTGCTCATGGGTCGCATGGACGGGACCCCGGTCGCGTTCCTGCCCCGGCATGGGCGTGGGCATCGCGTGGCGCCCCACGAGATCAACTATCGCGCGAACCTCTGGGCGCTGAAGTCGGTCGGCGTGAAGTGGGCCTTGTCGGTCTCGGCCGTCGGCTCCCTGGCCGAGGAGATCGCGCCCGGCGACCTGGTCGTCGTGGACCAGTTCATCGACCGTACGCGGACGCGGCCCTCGACCTTCTTCGACCAGGGCATCGTGGCGCACGTGCCGATGGCGGACCCGGTGTGTCCGGTCCTGGCGGGCGCGCTGGCGGAGGCCTGCACGGGCGAGGCTGGGCTGCGCTGGCACAAGAAGGGGACCTACGTCTGCATCGAGGGTCCCCAGTTCTCGACCCGCGCCGAGTCGAACCTCTATCGCAGCTGGGGCGCGACGGTGGTCGGCATGACCAACCTGCCCGAGGCCCGGCTGGCGCGCGAGGCGGAGATCGCCTACGCCACGCTGGCCATGGCGACCGACTACGACTGCTGGTACGAGGGGCACGACAGCGTCACCGTCGAGCAGGTGATGGCGGTCATGAAGGCCAACGTCGGCAACGCCCAGCGCGTCCTGCGCTCGGTGGTCGGCAAGATCGGAGCCCTGACCTCCTCGCCCGCGTGGAGCGCGCTCGACTTCGCGGTCATGACCGCGCCGAACCTCATCCCGCCCGCGACGCTCGAGCGCGTGGGCCTGCTCGTCGCGCGGCTCGGCCTGGCCGGGCCGAAGGACCCCTCGTGAACCTCTCCTCCCCTCTCCTCCCGGCCGCGCCGCAGCGGTCGTCCGCCACTCCGGAGTTCCGCCGATGAGCCTCGTCGTCGTCGGCTCGGTCGCCTATGACAGCATCGAGACCCCGCACGGGCGTCGCGATGACATGCTGGGCGGCTCGGGCACCTTCTTCTCGCTGGCCGCCTCGGCCTTCACCAAGCCCTCGGTCGTCGCTGTCGTCGGCGAGGACTTCCGCGCCGATGACGTGGCGCTGCTCGACGCCCACGGGGTCGATCTCAGCGGTCTCGTCCGCGCGCCGGGGCGCACCTTCCGCTGGGGCGGGCGCTACCACGAAGACATGAACGGACGCGACACGCTCTTCACCGAGCTGAACGTGTTCGAGACCTTCGCGCCGCAGCTCTCGGCAACCCAGCGCGAGGCGAGCTTCCTCTTCCTCGGCAACATCCTGCCGAAGCTCCAGGACCACGTCCTCGAGCAGGTGCGCGCGCCGCGCTTCGTCGCCGCCGACACCATGAACCTCTGGATCTCGACCGCCAAGGCCGACCTCTGCGAGGTGCTGCGTCGCGTCGATGCCCTCTTCGTCAACGACGAAGAGGCCCGGCAGCTCACCGGCAAGCGCTCGGTGGTGCTGGCGGCCAAGGACATCCAGGCCCTGGGCCCGAGCCTCGTCATCATCAAGCGCGGCGAGCACGGCGCCATCGTCTTCAACGAGGACGACGTCTTCTACGTGCCGGCCTACCCGCTCGAGAAGGTCGTCGACCCGACCGGCGCGGGCGACACCTTCGCGGGCGCCTTCGTCGGCTACCTCGATGCGACCGGCGACCTCTCGCCGGAGAACATCCGCAAGGCGGCCGTGGTCGGGAGCCTCATGGCGAGCTTCTGCGTCGAGGGCTACGGCGTCGATCGCCTGCGCCACATCGACCGCGTGTCGATCCGCGAGCGCTTCCAGGCCTTCACCGAGCTCACGCGCTTCGGGGCCCTCGACCTTTGAGGCGCGCGACCGCGAAGGGCCCGGGGAAGCCGCCCCCGCATCCGGACGAGGTGAAGCGCCGGATGCTCGGGCAGGCGCTCATCGACGGACTGCTCCAGATCTCGGGGCCGCTCGCACGACCGATGCGACGCGGGCTCGAGTCCCTCTGGCTCGAGGTCCTGGCCCAGCCGGCCCTGTCGCGCGCGACGGGCTGGCTGTCCGATCGCCCCCTGCCCCGCCCGGTCTTGAAGCGCATCATCGACGCGTGGGTCGATGTCTATGGCGTCGACCTCGCCGAGGCCGAGATCCCCGCGGGCGGCTTCCCGACCCTGGACGCCTTCTTCACGCGACCCCTGAAGGCCGGCCTGCGTCCTATCGACGCCGGCCCCGGCCTGGTGAGCCCGGCCGACTCGGTGCTGAAGACCTTTGGCACCATCGACGCCCGCGCGCGCATTCCCGAGGTCAAGGGGCGGAGCTACGGCGTGGCCGAGCTGCTGGGCCCGGGCTGGGACCCGCAGGCCTTCGTCGGCGGGACCTTCGGCGTGTACTACCTGTCGCCGCGCGACTACCACCGTGTGCACACGCCAGTCGCCGCGACGCTCGGCGCGATGACCGCCACGGACGGCCGCACCTACCCGGTCAACGCCCTCGGCGTTCGCCGCGTCGAAGGTCTCTTCGCCAAGAACAAGCGCGTCGTCTTCCGCCTGGAGAGCGCGCACGGCCCGCTCGCCCTGGTCATGGTCGGCGCGACCAACGTCGGCCGCATCACCGCGAGCGCTCCGGTCGGCAGCGTGCTCGCGCGCGGCGCGGAGCTCGGCATCTTCCACCTGGGCTCGACCGTGGTCCTCTTGACCCCCAAGGCGGCTGGCCTGGCCTTTGACGGCGTCCACGAAGGCGAGCTCGTCCGCGTCGGCCAGCGCGTCATGGTCTGACGACCCGCGTCGGTCAGCGCGTCATGGTCTGACGACTCGCGTCGTCACCGACGAAGGCCTGGCAGGCTCCGCACGGCTCACTCGTCGAGGACCTTGACCTGCGGCTTCTTCGGCTGCGGCTCGTCGTCCTCGAGCAGCTTCACGGTCGGCTTCTTGCCGGGATCGACGGCCGGCTTGGACCCGCCCCCTTCCTCGAGCAGCTTCACCTGCGGGCCCTTCGGCTTCGGGTCTTCCTTCACCTCGGGCTTCTGGGCCGGGACCTCGACCTTGGGCAGCAGAGCCGGCACATCGTACGGCAGCTCGGCCGGGCGCGGGTTGCCGAAGCTCCCAGGGCCTCGCGGCGTCGTGCCGGGGATCGACGGCCGCTCGTTGGTGCGCGGCTCGGGCACGAGCACGATCGCCTTCGTGACGATCGCGTCCAACGCCGACAGGTCGACCTCGAGGGTGGCCGTCACGTGTCCCACCCTCTCGATCGAGAAGCGATGGTGCCCGAGGTCCAGCGCAGTCGACAGCGGGGTCGTCCCCAGCACCTCGGCCCCTTCCCGCACGGTCGCGCCGGACGGCGTGCTGTCGATGGCGATCTTCGCCTTGGCGGGCGCGGACGGCCCCATCGGCGCATCGGCGAGCGCTTCGCCGACGACCTGACCGGCACGCGTCGGTACGTCGCTCGGGACCTCGCTCGGCACGGCGGTCGGCGCAGTCGGAGGCGTGACGGACGGCTTCGAAGCCCCAGCCTCGGCCGCGGCCACGACCTGCCGCGCGCCCTGCCCAGATGCCTCGCGCTCGACCTGGACCCCGCCCGCGGTTCGCTCGGGCCCCTCGACGTCGTCGCTCTGGGTGAGGCGCATCACCAGCGCGACCCCGCCGACCCCCAGGAGGAACGCGCCCGCGAGCACCGCGAAGATCGTCCAGCGGCGGCGTCGGTGCTCGCCCTCCTGACCGGCCCGGTTGGGCTCGGTCTCGGTCGAGCGTGGCACCTCGGGGCCCGCAACCAGCGACGAACGACTCGCCGGATGGCGCACCACCGCGTCATTGAGGAGGTTGGTCGACACGCGCAGCTCGGCGTCGCGTCGCGGCGCGGCCTCGAAGGGGTCGCCCTCGGACTCGGCCCCTTCGCGCTGGGCCTCCTCGGCCTCCCTTACGGCGCGCGCCTGGGCGGCCGCCTGGACCTCGAGCGAGGGCCTCGGCGAGCGCTGCGTATCCGGTAGTCCCTTCGACCTTGCCGAGCGCGCCTGGGCGTCCGTGGGGCGTGCCCCACGCTGCGTCTCGGGCCGCCCCACCGATCGCGCCTCCGACCCGGGCAGGGACGGCGGGGCCGGATACGAAACGGCCTCGACCAGGGAGTCCGACGGCACGACGCTCGGCAATGCGGACTGCGACTGCGGGCGCGCCCCGCGAGGCGACGTCTCGGGCAAGAGCAGCGTCGATCCGGTCGGCGCGCGACCCGACGAGAACGGGAGCGGCGGCGGGCCGTCGGGCGCGGGCTCTGGCAGGACGGGTGCGGGCTGCGACAGGGTCCAGGCCGGCCCCGGCAGGATGGTCGGCGCGCCGCCCGAGAGTGCCCCCAGCGAACGCAGGTCCGGTGAAAACGCGCTCCCCCGCTCCTGCGGGCTCGTGTTCTTCAGCGCGACCCGGGGGCGCGTGCCGCGTCGCTGCCGATCGCCAGCGACCTCGACCGACTCGAGGGCCTTGCGCATCTCGCTCGCGCCCTGGAAGCGCAGGTCGGGGCGCTTCGAGAGCGCCTTCATCACGATGAGCTCGAGGCGATCGGGGAAGACGAGGTCGGGGCGCACCTCGTGGAACGGCTTGGGCACCTCTTGCAGGTGCTTCTGATAGAGCTCGTAGCGGGTCTTGCCGTCGAAGGGCAGCCGCCCCGTGAGCATCCGGTAGAGCACGCAGCCGAGGGCGTAGAGGTCGGTGCGTCCGTCGATGCGCGCGCCGACGACCTGCTCGGGCGCCATGTATTGCGGGGTGCCGCAGACCTGGCGCTGCTCGGTGACGAGGTCCTCGAAGTCGTCGGCGCTCTTGTCGTCCTCGGTCGAGGAGGTCGCCTCGGGGTCTTCCTCGACGTACTTGGCGATGCCGAAGTCGAGGATCTTGACGTGGAGGGGGTCGTCGTTCTTGCGGATGAGGAACAGGTTGTCGGGCTTCAGGTCCCGATGCACGGCGCGCTCGCTGTGCGCATGCTCGAGCGCTTGCAGGACCTGGATGGCGATGTGGATCGCGTCGGGGGCTGCCATGCCCTCGGGTCCGAGCAGCTCCTGGAGGACCTGACCGGCCAGGAACTCCATGACGAGGAAGAGCTTTCCGTCCTCGGTCTGGCCGTAGTCGTGGACCACCGTGCAGTTGGGGTGGTTCAGGTTGGCGGCGATGCGTGCGCCGCGTGCGAAGCGCTTGGCCGCGGCCTCTTCCGGGGCCGGCAGGACTTTGACGGCGACCACACGCTCGGTGCCCGTCTGCCACGCCTTCCACACCGTCGAGTCCATGCCGCCGACGCCGATGAGCTCCCGCACGCGGTAGCGCCCACCGATGAGCTGACCGGATAGATCTTCGATCACACGCTGCCCGTCGGCCGAGCAGCGCGTTCGATAGCGAGAGAACTTCTCGCCGCAGTGCGAGCAGATCCAGTTCACGGTCGCGGTTGGTTCCCAGTCACTTCGGAGGCCGGCTCGCGCCGGTCCCGGTCTCGTCTCTCGTCACGGGGGCGGGTCGATTCGGCCCCGTCTCATCGTGTCGCTCCGCAGGGCGGCCCAGGCTGGTCCTGCAAAACGACGTCGAAATCATACGATGCCTGGCCGTCGTAGACGACTCCCAGGTTCTTTATCTGGCCACGGGACACGTCGAGGCGCCACATTTCGATACCAGAAGGCGCCTCACCGAGCGATGAATCGAAGTCCAGCGGGCCGCTGACCCCGACGACATCGACCGTCCCGGTGCGGCCGCTCGACAGCGTGGTCAGCGCGGTCCCGAAGTCCGAGACCCCCAACGCGATGCGCGATCCCTGCGCGAGCCGGGTCAGCCCCTCGGCGAGGCTGCGCCCGTTGATCTCGGTGACGCCCGCGCCGCGCGCTGCGGCGTAGGCCAGGCCGATGAGGTAGGCGGCGTCGTAGGCGTTGGCCGAGAACGTCGCGGGGGGCGCGCCGAACTGCCCCTCGTAGCTGAAGGCGAAGGCGTCGAAGAGCTCGCCGCTGGGGCTCGCGGGGTTGGTGCCGACGAGCGAGCAGAGGATCGACTGGTCGGTCACCCCGGGCTGGTTCTGATCGACCCCGAGGAGGTCGGTGTCGCGCATGCCGTCGGTGAGGATCCACTGGAAACCCTTGCCATTGGCGAGGTTCAGGAGGTCGATGCCGTCCTGGACATAGGCGATCAGGATGACCGCCTCGGGGGCCTTGTTGACCATGGCGGCGACCGCATTGCGCTGCTGGTCGACCTGCGTCCCGCCAGGCTGGTCGCTGTACGTGAAGGGGAAGATCGTGTCGCTCGTGCAGGCGAACTTGCCCGAGCTGCAGAGGAGCGCCTGGATCGCGGCCGCGAGGCCGTTACCGTAGGCGTCGTTGCGGTTGATGATGCCGATCTTCTTGTAGCCGCGCTTCAAGACGTACTCGGCGATGGCCCGACCCTGGACCGCGTCGGACGGGGCCGTGCGCCAGAGGAGGCCGTCGTCGGGCAGGTTGGAGATGGCGGGCGAGGTCGCCGAAGGGCTGATCATCAAGACCCGCGCGGCCTTGGCGACGCGGTTGAAGCTCTCGATGGTGACGCCCGAGGCGCCCGCCCCGACGATGGCCGAGACCTTGCCCACCTCGATGAGGTGCCGGGCCGCGACCTCGGCCTTGGCCGAGTCGGTCCCGTCGTCGCACGACACGACGCCGAGCTTCATCCCGAGGACGCCGCCGCTCTGGTTGATCTCGCTGACAGCGAGCCTCACGCCATTGTCCATGCCGTCGCCAAACGCGCCGAGTGCCCCCGAGCGCGGCAACAGCGTGCCAATGGTGAGGACCGTGCCCGGCGGAGCGGTGCGCGGATCCTCGCCATAGATGCGGTCGCAGGGGCCGGTGGGCGAGATGAGGTCCTTGGCGATGCAGAAGCCAGCGTCGCAGCGGAGGCCGACGGCGATGGCGTCGCAGTCGCTGTCGATGGCGCACTCGTCGTCGAAGTCGAGGACCGCGGAGCAGCCCGGCAGCGCCGTCAGCGTCGCGATGAGGAAGCCTGCTCGGAGGGTGCGCATCACAGGCGACCGCCGACGGACAGGCCCGCGCCACCCGGCAGGAAGAGGGGCTCGACGCGCACGGGCTGAACGCGCCCCTCGGCCTCGGGCATGGGCTCGAGCAACATCCAGACGAGCCCGGCCCCGAGCGTCAAGACCCCTGCCCCCATCAGCACATCGGCGATGAGCGACTGCGACTTGCCGCGCGACTGGAGCTCGCGCTTCTCGGCCGGCGTCTCGGCCCCGGCGAAGTCGCCGTGGGTCTTGTTGGCGAAGATGCCGACCACGAGCCCACCGGTCAGCAGCGCGCCGCCCCCGATCGTGACGAGGATCGGGCCGAGGCCGGGGCGCGGGTCGACCTCCAGCGGGTCGTCCTGCGGCGGGTCCTTCTTCGGAGGATCCTTCGGCGGGTCCTTCTTCGGAGGATCCTTCGGCGGGTCCTTCGGGGGCTTCTTGCCGAGCTCGGCGCGCAGCGTCTCGACGCGCTGGCGCGCCTTGTCGATGAGGGCCTGGTCCGCATCCGGCGCACGCGCGGCGCGTTCGTAGTAGTCGATGGCGAGCTCGGGGTCGCTCAGCCGTTTGTCGTAGATGAACGCGACGTTGTAGAGGATCGACGCGGCGGGCGCGGCCTCCCACGCGTCCAGATAGAGGCGGATCGCGTCGGCGAAGCGCTTCTCGGCAAAGGCCGTCTCCGCCTGGTTCGACAGCCACTCGGCGCGCGCGGTCGGGTCGCGCGGAGGCGCCTCGGCAGCCAGCGAAGCGGGTGCCACGAGGACCGGCCCCAGCAGCGAGGCGCCCATGGCGGCGACCACGAGCGCGCCGACGAAGCGTCGAGGACGGGGCGCGCGACGAGGCGCGAGGCTGGCTGGGAGAATCCGGAGCATCCGGGCCGATACCTTAGTGGAAAGCGCCCCGGTCCGCAAAGGCTCCCTGCGCGCCGCGGGCGATGGGAGCCAGCACGTCTTCAGGGGACGCGCGTGACGGTCGCGGTGGCGTTGTAGTCCGGGATGCCCGAGCGCCGCGAGCGGCGGCGCGGGTCGAGCAGCACGTTGCCCTCGGGCCAGTGGACCTGGAGGCTCCCGATGGCGATGTGCGCGATCTTGACCCGGCCCGTGTAGCGGCCGTGCGGACTCTCGAGGAGGATGCGCGCGTCGTCGACCAGACCCAGGCGCTGGGCGTCGGCCGCGCTCATCAGCACGTGATCGCGGCGCGCCCCGTTCAGGCGGTCGACCTCGGCGTGCACCATCGAGTTGAACTGCTTGCCGCGGCGGGTCGCGACGCGGAAGGCCCCGGGCGGGACATCGTCCGCCGGCAACGGCACGACGCCGAAGTGGGCCTTGCCCGAGGCGGTCCCGAAGCGCCAGCCAGCGCACAGATGAGGCCCGCCGTACTGGACCTGATCGCCCTTCTTCGCGAGGGTCTCGATGCCCTGGTAGAGCGGCACGACCCGGGCGATCTCCTGGCGCAGGGCCGCCGTGTCGACGTAGGTGAGCTGGTCCCGGAGCTCGGGGCGCACGCGGCGCGCGACCTCGAGCAGGACCTCGCCCTCCCACCGGGCCTCGGGTGCGATGGGCTTCTTCGGTCCGCGGATCTCGGGGCTGAAGATGATGCGCCGCTCGGTCGAGGTCGAGGTCACCCCGCCCGGGATCTCGTAGCGCGTCATGGCGGGCAAGATGAGGGCGACGTCCGCCGGCTCGACCAGCATCTGCCGCGTGAGCACGATGTCCTGGTGGACGCGTAAGGGGATCTTGGCGAGCGACGCTTCGACGCCCGCGGGATCGGGCAGGACGTCGATGAAGTTGCCGCCGACCGACCAGAGGAGATCGAGGTCGCCGGACTCCGCCAGGTCCATGAGCTCGGGCGCGGTGCGGCCTGGGGTCGCGGGGACCTCGAAGCCCCAGGCGTCGCCGAGCGCGCGCGCGTGGGGCGCGTCGATCGGCAGGCCACCTGGAAAGGCCGTGGCATAGCAGCCCATCTCCGCCCCACCCTGCACGCCGGAGTGCCCGCGGATGGGCATCATCCCCGAGCCCTCGCGTCCGACGAAACCGCGGAGCAGGCCGAGGTTCAAGATCTGACGCACCGCGTCCTCGCCGAAGGTGTGCTGGGTCATGCCCATCGACCACACGAAGACCGCCGAGCGCGCTCCGCCGACCAGGGCCCCGAACTGCTCCATCGTGGCTCGGGTGGCGCCCGAGCGGCGCTCGAGCTCGGCCCACGAGGTCTCGGCGAGGGTCGCTGCGAGGGCGTCGAGCCCCTCGGTGTACGGGGTCGTGAAGCTCGGGTCGGTGAGGCCGGCCGCGAGCATGTGCTTCATGGCGCCCGCGATGAAGGCGATGTCGCCGCCGGTCGAGACGAGGAAGGAGTCGGTCACGAGCTTGGTGCCGAAGAGGGCGCTCTCGACGACCGACGGGATCCAGTACCGCTCCATCCCGGGCTCGCGGTACGTGTTGACGAGGGCGACCTTCGTCCCGGCCTTGCGGGCCAGGTAGAGGTACTTGGTCGCGACCGGCTGGTTGTTGGCGACGTTGCTGCCGAAGAAGCAGACCAGGTCGGTGCCGATCCAGTCCGCGTAGGAGCACGTCGAGGCGCCGACCCCGAGCGCGTCCTTCAGGGCGAAGGTCGACGGCGCGTGACAGATGCGCGCGGCGTTGTCGAGGTTGTTGGTGCCGAGCGCGCGGATGGCCTTCTGCGCCGCGTAGTAGGTCTCGTTGGGGAGGCCGCGGGCCGTGAGGTAGAAGCCCATGCGGTTGGCGTCGACGGCGCGGATCGCGGCCACGCGTTCGGCGATGAGGGCCAGTGCGTCAGGCCAGGAGATCGGCGTGAAGCCGCCCTCCCCGCGGCGGCGGATCATCGGCTGCGGGATGCGCCCGAGATCGCGGAGCTCGCTGCCCTTCATCGAGAGGAGCGGCGCGGTGTCAGTGATGACGCCAGGCTCGAACGCGGGCTGGGTGTTGAGACGCAGGAGGCGCAGGCGGATGTTGCAGAGGTGGACCCCCTTCTGGGTCCAGTCGCTGAGCCCACTGGTGCCGAGGGCACAGCCGTCGCAAACCCCTTGCCTCAGGATGCGCAGTGCGTACCCGCGGGCGCCCTTGCTCTCGCGGAAGGCACGCCACAACTCGGCGAAGTTGTTTGGGTGTTCGAGGCCGACGCCAAAGGGGCGAAGGCTCGCCCAGAGCGAGGGGCTCCAGAGGCGGCGGGGCTTGCGCAGCGGCATCGGTTCGGCTCTCCTTCCGCGTCGGATATGCAGGAGCGAGACGCGTGACGCAAGGCGATGAGACGGTGGGAGCGCGGCGCGGGGCCGATGCTCCGAAGTACCCGGGTCGCGTCCTGGGCGCGGTGCTCGCGGGCGGCCGATCGACGCGCTTCGGGCGCGACAAGGCGGAAGAGCCGATCGCGTCCGGCACGCCGGGCGAGGCCGCGGTCTCGAGCTTGGAGCGCGTGCGCGAGGTGCTGCGCAGCGTGGCTGATCGCGTCGTCGTGATCGGTGGCCCTCACTCCGAGGTCGCCGAGCCCGCCCCTGGCGAGGGCCCGCTGCAGGCGGTCGTCGCGGCGCTGAGGGCGGCGCGCGACGGAGGCTGCGAGCGCGTCACGGTGCTGGCCTGCGACCTGCCGTGGCTCGATCGCGCGACGGTCGAGCGCTTGTCGGCGCCGCTGGCCGATAGCGAGCTGGGGCGTGTGCCGCGGGTCGCAGGGCGCCTCCAGGTGCTCGCGGCGACCTGGTCCACGTCGGCCCTGCCCGCGCTCGAAGAGGCCATGGCGCGCGGCGAGCGGTCGCTCACGCGCTGGGTGATGCAGCGCGAAGACGCCTTCGCGGTGAGCGACGACTGGGTCGCGGCGGCGCTGTCCGACTTCGACACGCCCGAGGACCTGGCGCGCGGGCATGCGGAGGCGGCGCGTCGTTCACGGCCCGCGTAGGCACTGGCCCGCGTAGACGTTGGCGCGACCGTCGCGGCTGAAGCCGACGAGGTGGAGGCCCTGGGCGCGCGCGAGCTCGACGGCGAGCGAGGTCGGGGCCCCGACCGCGACGAGGGCATCGAGCCCCGCGACGAGCGCCTTCTGGACGAGGTCGAACGAGACGCGACCCGAGACCCAGAGGACGCGACCGACCAGGGGCAGGCGACGCGCGCGGAGGGCTCGGCCGATCACCTTGTCGACCGCGTTGTGGCGGCCGACGTCCTCGGCGTGGTCCATCAGCGTTGCGCCGTCGAACACGGCCGCGGCGTGCAGCGCCCCCGAGGCGCGGAAGGCGGCCTGTGCCGAGCGTACCGCGGGCTCCATGGCGCCAATCGCGGTCAGTGTGGGAGGCGCGGCCGGGGCCCGCGGCGGCAGGCGGCGCGCGAGGTCTTCGAGCGTCGAGACGCCGCAGAGACCGCACGAGGTGCCGGCGGCAAAGGCGCGCGGCGTGGGTCGAGGGACGCCGGCCGCGAGCGCGACGAGCACGCGGTTGTCGGCGTCCAGGGCGGCGGGATCGATGCACGGGGTCAGTCCAGCGAGGTCGTCCAGGGCCTCGATGACGCCCTCTGTGAGGAGGAACCCCGCGGCGAGATCGAGGTCGTCTTCGCGCGTGGTGCTCGGCGTTCGGAGCAGCACGGCCAGCGGCACGCCGTCGACCACGATCTCGAGCGGGGCCTCGACCGCGATGAGGTCGTCTTCGACGTGCCCCGAGGGCAGCCTCTCGACCTGGAAGGTCGTCACGGTTCGAGCGCGAACGGCTACGAGTTCCGCCTCGGGCGGCCCAGCTCCGTCAGGCTGCGGGCTTCTTGCCTGCTGCGACGGGCTCACGCCGCCCGCCAGAGCAGCTGCGGGCTCACCGTCGGGCGTCGGCCTTGCGTGTCGACCGGGGCCTCGTGTGGGGCGGCCCGGCCCTCCTCCCAGAGCTTCTCCAGGTGGGCCAGCGCCGAGCGCGCCGCGAGCGGCAAGAGCACAGGCGCCAGCTCGGGATAGGCCGCGCGCGTGATGAGATCGAGGGGGCGCGGCTCGGGGCCGAGGGCAGAAGCGACCCTGGCCTCGCGCTGGAGGCGGTGGGCGACGTAGTGGTCGATGAGCGCGACGGGGCGGTCGATCGGGGCTCCGTGGGCGGGCACGATGACCTTCGGGCCTAGCTCGCGGAGGCGCGCGAGGGACGCGAGGTAGGTCGCCATGTGACCGTCTGGGGGGTCGACCACGATGGTGCCGACCGAGGCGAGCATGTCGCCGCCGACCATGAAGCCGCGGACCTCGTCGAAGAGCACGATGTGCCCCGAGGCGTGCCCGGGTGTGTGGAGCACGCGCCAGCCGTCGAGGTCGTCGCCGTCGGCGAGCGTGTGGGAGACCGTGAGGGTGTCGGCGATGAGCTCGGCCGTGCGCGCGTGCGCCCAGATCTCGAGGCCGAGGCGCTCGCTCAGGTAGGCCGCGGCCCCGATGTGGTCTGCATGGTGATGGGTGAGCACGATCCCGCGCGGTCCCTCGCCGCTGTCGCGCAGCGCCTCGAGGGCATCGACCAGGCGGTCGCGCTCGGCCGCGTGCGGGGTCGCGGGGTCGACCACCCAGGGCGCGTGTCCCGCAAGGACGGCGTTCGTCGCGGTCGCGGGTGGCAGGGTCGGCGTGCGCAGCGCCAGGACCTTCAAGGTCGGCGCGACGCTCCAGGTGAAGGGGGACTCGGTAGGCGAAGGCATGGCAGGCCCCAGGCTAGCTCACGTTGGCGGTGGCCGCACGGCGCGCGGCGCAGGACATCGGCCGAACGGACTCGACACTCGACCCGATCACAACTAGACACCGCGACATGTCGACGCGAGGCGAAAAGACCATCGTTGCCCCTGTCCCGATCGAGACCTTCTGGGCGACGATCACCGACTACCGCGCCTACCCGGAGATCCTGGAGGACGTGAAGACGGCCGAGATCATCTCGCGCGAGGGCGGCGTCGTGGTCGTGACCTTCACCATCAAAGTGTTCCTGAAGGGCTTCGACTACACCCTGCGCATGGTCGAGGAAGCGCCCAACGCGCTCACCTGGAGCCTCGTGTCGAGCAACACCCTGGCGCAGAACGACGGCGGCTGGCGGCTCGAAAAGGTGTCCGAGACCGAGACGCGCGTGACCTACTGGAACCAGCTCGCGGCCAAGGCGTGGCTTCCGAAGTCGTTCATCAACGGCCTCGCTCGCATCGCCCTGCCGAGCATGCTCAAGCGCTGGACCACCTACGCCGAGCGCCGCAAGACCCCGAAGGCCTGACTCGCCCGTCACGCGTGCGACACCGCGGACGTTCGCCCGCAGCGACTCGGATCAGCGCCGAAGGCCTGGCGGAGCCAGGCTGCCCAACGGCTTCATCAACGCCGAAGGCCTGGCGGAGCCAGGCTGCCCAACGGCTTCATCAGGGCAGGCGGTTCACGTTCAGGATGACGTTGCCCGACGGGCCGCTGCCCTGGTCGCCAGCCCCGAAGAGGGCCACACCGCCGACCACGAGGCCCGCCGTCACGCCGCCGACCAGGGCCCAGAACCACCACTCGCTGGTGACCGAGTCGTCGTCCTTCTTTTCCTTCTTGGCGAAGATCGGGTCGTTCGGGTCGATGATGATGTCGCCCTCCCCGAAGACCGACGCCTGCGGCGGGCCGTCGAGAGGCAGCTCGCTGTCGTCGGCCGCGGTCTGGACGGAGAGGACCTTGGCCAGGAAGCCGCGCAGCGTCGCCGCGACCGTCCCGTCCTGGACGATGTTCGTCTGGATCTTCTGCGGCTCGCCGCCGTCGCGAACGAAGCCCGAGAGCGTGTAGCCCCCGGCGGTCGCCGTGACCTCCATCACGATGACCGAGCTGGCCCCGGTGATGCGCGCGAGATCGGCCGTGACCGGCCCGACCTGCCCCTTGGGCAGCGCCTTCTCGAGCGCCTTCAGCGCCGTGTCGAGCTCGCCCTTTTCCTTGATCGGGTCGAGCTCGACCGAGTGGATGGCCGCGTCTCCCGCCGGCACGTCCACGAACATCGCGCTCCACACGTAGCCGTCGAGCGACGACTCGACCCAGTGCCGCCCTGCAGTCAGGTCCTTCACCTCGACCGGCGAGAAGCCCTTGAGCTCGCCGTCGATGCGGATCGCCGCGCCGCCCGGCTCGGTGTCGATCTCGATCGAGCCCTGCGCGAGCTGGGTCCGACGATTCACGAGCTCATTGAAAGCGGTGCGCAGGTCGAGGGTCCAGCCGTACTCGCCGAGCTGCTGGTTCGGCCACACGTTCAGGCCCGCGTCCAGGGTCTCCTGTCCATCGGTGACCGCGCCGTTCAAGATCTGCGAGACGCCGAGGCCCTTCATGACGCGCGCCAGGAGGCGCTTCTCGACCGCGGCCTTGTACTGCGAGATATCGCGGTAGGCCTTGGTGAAGGCTTCCTCCGCGGCCTGCGACTTGCGCTCGTTCAGCGAGCGGAAGCCCGTCTCGATCGACGGCAGCACCAACGGCTTCAGCTGCGCGGGCGGCTCGCCCTGGCCCGAGACGGCCATGACCCCGACCAGGCGCCCGAGCTCCGCGCGCATGAACGACTGGAGCACCTTCGCATCACCCACCGGGGTCTTGCCCTTGGGCAAGAGGAAGAGCGCCACGCGCTTCAACGGCGTCGGCGCGGCCCACACCTCGGGCGCGCGTGTCACGAGAGCCAAGAAGGCGACGGTCGTCACGGCCGCCACCATTCGTGCCATCGTCCCCCGCCTGTGCCCTTGCATCTTCGACCTCATCACGCCCACCTCGAGCTCTTGCGATGCCCCGTTTCCACGCCGCGCTTCCGTGATCCCGTCGCCACCCATCACGGCACGGGCGCCGTCGACGGGGTGTAGATCTCGGCCGTGAGGCGGGTCGTCCCTGGCGCCGTGCGCGCCGACGCCTCACCTCCCACGAGGAAGACCGTACCAGCCGGCGTCAGCACGGCCGCGTGCCCGCCGCGCCCCGCAGTCAGCGCCGCCGCGGCGTCCTGAGCGGTCCAGGTCGAGGTCGCCAGATCGAAGCTCGCGACCTGCTGCGCGGCGGCATCGATCGGGCCCCAGCCACCCACCAA
>JAEUKJ010000465.1 GCA_016792665.1 Deltaproteobacteria bacterium
TCCCGTGTCAGCCGTGTCGGCCTCGGACGAGTCCGCGCACGCACCAACCCAGAGCGTGCAGCCAAGCGTGAGCAACCAGACCCAACTCGGCAGGCGCACGGCCGAGTCGGAGGCCACGCCGTGCACGCCCATCGAAGCCCATCGACGCTTCTTCATGGAGAGAGGCTCGCAGCCCAGGCCGTCGAAGGCAAGTCCCCCTTGTGCGGGGCTGGCCTGGCCGGGTACAAGAGGAGTCCAGGTCCAGTCCAGCGCCGTTGCGGGAGCTGTGGAGGTCGAGATGACGAAGTCGAACGTGGTGCGCGTGAGCGCGCTCGCGGTGGTGGGTATTTCGGGGCTCTTGGGTTGCGGCCAGAGCGCACCGAGCGGCCCGGGCGTGGAGATCGCGGTGAAGCCCTTGACGCTGGCTGGCATCGACTACGCCTGCTACGACCTCGAGGTCCGAAACGACCTCGGTCAGGTCGTCTGGTCCAAGGGCACGAGCGCGGCCGAAGGCGGCGCGCCGGCGGTGTGCTCGAACGACTTCGGCAACCTCGGTGGCGGCGACATCAGCTACGTCGGCCCCTGCGACGCCAGCGACAACACGACCACCGACACCGGCACCGCGAAGAACACGATCATCCTGCGCGTCGACGGCCTCTACGATAGCGAGGGCGCGGACATCGGCCAGTACGAGAACCCGTGCCCGTGGCCCGACGGCTGCAAGCTCGACTTCGAGTGCGTCGAGAACGCGGACGTGCCGGTCGTCTTCAACCTGACCGTCCTGCGCGAGGCCAACCAGGGCTTCTTCGACATCGCGGTGAACTTCGAGGACATCTTCTGCTCGGCCAAGCTCGACTGCCAGTACGCGACCGGCAACGCCGAGGCCCCGTGGCGCCCCATCGAGCTCCTGCACAAGCCCGACGGACAGCGCGGACAGACGGCGGTCCTCGCCTTCGCGTGCACCTCGGGCGCGGGCGAGGCGACCCTCCTCCATATGAACCCGATCGCGGTCACCTGCGGCAGCGCGGCCCCGATCCTCATCGACCCGGCCGCCGGTCCCGGCAACCTCTTCACGGCCACGGACCCCGATCCCAACCCGAGCGACGCAGTCTGGCAGGTCGCAGTCTACCGCGGCGCCGAGTCCCTCGACTGCGGCAACGCGCCCTGCAACAAGGTCTACTGGAACGTCGCGGTGGGCTTCGACCCGAGCGTCGCCGACTGCCGCATCACCTCCAGCGCGACCGCCTCGTCGACCTCGCAGATGGGCGACGACCTCACCCCGAGTGCCACCACCTGGCCGTGGAACGCGTTCGACGTGACCCTCACCGGCGCGAGCGGCGGACTGGTCTGCGACGCGAACCCGGTGAACGTCGTGGGCAGCGGCGTCCGCACACGCTACACCGACACCGACGCGCGGAAGTACTTCTGCAATGACTTCGACGGCACCACGGTGAACGCCTCGACGGCCCCCGAGTGCACGACCCCGACCGGCTTCTTCGCCGACCCCGAGCCGAAGCTCCACGGCCTCCTCGAGGCGGTCGAGCCGGGCTACTGCCGCCCGACCCAGGACGACCTCGCGACGATCGGCACCATCGGTCGCTGGGCCACGAACGCCGCGACCTTCTACCTCGCGCCCGAGCTCGGCGCCAAGGCACTGGGCCTCACGCCCGCCACCGCGACGACGCGCGGCGCCTTCGGCTACTACCTCCGCGAGCAGTACCTCGGCCTCGCGACCCAGCCCGAGGCGTTCGCGTCGCGCGGCGTGAACCTCGCCCCGTTCCTCTACCCGAGTGGCGTGGCCATCACCTCGCCGTGCGAGCAGATGGGGCGCATGGTCGGCCTCGGTGCCCTCTTCCGTGGCGAGGCCCAGCAGCCCGAGCTGCGCGAGGAGCTCCTCGGCTACGCGGCCTACTCCGGGCCGCTCTCGCTCACGTCCGATCCGAAGGTCATCGTGGCGCGCAGCGCCGCTGTGGGCGAGGTCCTGGCCGGCATCGGCCGCCAGCCCGAGGCGGGCGACAACCTGCTCGCGGACGCGCTGACCCTGCTCGGGGCCTTCACCGAGCCGGTCGGCCCGGGAGCCGCAACGGCGGCCATCGTGGCGCGCCTCATCCCCACGCGTGAGGCCCTCTACGCGACCGCCGCGCAGCCCGAGGCGGGCTCGGCGATCCTTGCCGCGGGCCTGACGCTCATCGGCAACCCGGTGGCGCTCGAGGGTCCGATCGGCGAGACGGTCCGGTCCGAGCTCCTGGATGCTTACGCGGACGCGGTCGACCTCCAGCCCGAGGCCCAGCCGCTCCTCGCGCAGGTCCTCCTCGCGCTGGCCGGCATCAACGTCGCCGGACCGAGCAACAACGTCTCCTTCGCGATCACGGCCACCGTCACCTCGCCCGGATCGCTCGCGGTCGGCGTCGGCGAGACCATCACCGTGACCTTGTCCTACGACGCGGGCCAATCGCCCTCGAGCTTCGACGACTTCCGCGCGGACTACGCGAGCTACAGCCTGTCGCTCACCGTCGGTGCCGAGACGTTCACGGCCGACCCGGGCTCGAGCCTCATGACGATCAACAACGAGTCGTTCGGCGACGCGCTCCTCACCAACGGCACCAACAGCGGCTACATCGGCATGAGCCTCATCTGGGGTGCTGGCGCCGGGCTCGCCTCGACCGCGCTGCCCACCGACCTCAGCGCGAGCGGCCTCACCGAGAACTTCATCGTGATCCCGGGCACTGGGCTCTTCGCCAGCGTCACTTCCATTACGAACCTCTGATCGAGCGCGGCTGCGACGGGCGTCTGCGGCGTCGGTCCTTCGCTTACTCACTAGGGTACCTATGGGTCGTCGCGACGTCGGCCTCGTGATGAGCGAGACTCGGCGACGTGCTCCTGGTGCCCCACGACGAAGGCCCCGTTTGCTTGCTGCCCGACAGCCTGCACAAGACCGCCTCGTCGTGGGATGCCGGGAGGCTCGACCGGCATACAGGGAGTAGCGCCACGGGCAGAAGGCGTTCGAGACGCGG
>JAEUKJ010000514.1 GCA_016792665.1 Deltaproteobacteria bacterium
AGCGTGGCAACGCGGACATCGCGGTGTTGCGCATCGATGGCACGAACAACCTCGGCGAGTCGGGCAAGGACCCCGAGTGCAACAAGGACAGCCTGCACACCTTGCACTTCACGCTGGGCGGCGTGGTGGAGGACGTGCGCGCGACCCTCAAGTGGGCCAAGAACAACCCCTACGTCGAGCCGACCAGCATCGTGCTGATGTCGATCAGCATCGCGAGCGTGGCCATCCGCCACCTCCTGGCCCAGCCCGAGGGGGCCGACGTCGCGCTGTGGGTGTCGTACATGGGGGCCCCCGAAGCGGTCGAGTCGATCCGCAACTTCTCGGGCCACGTCGACCTGGACGCGCCGTTCCGCGGTGGGCACCGCCTGGGCGTGGTGTCGCTCGGCGGGTCGCTGGTCGACGCCGACCGCTTCTTCGCGGACATGCACGCGCAGAAGGTCGCCTATCTCGATGTCGCGCGTGAGGAGATCGCCCGCGTGAAGTCGGACGTGGTGTGGGTGTGTGGCTCGGCCGACGCCTACATCGATCCCGGGCGGGTCGAGCAGCTCATGTCGGTCCCGGCGCCGGGGCGTCGCGAGATCACCGTGGTCGAAGGCGGGCACATCCCGCGGACCGGCGGCGAGGCGCTGCGTCAGTTCGTCGACATCACCGAGCGCGTGTGGGCGCTCACGCATGGCGGTGAGCTCGGCACCTTCTGGCCGTCGGTCGGGCGCCTCGCGGTGAAGTCCGAGGCCGAGTGGAAGTCCGTGCGGCGGAAGGGTATCGAGGACCGCGCGGCGTGGTGGAAGCGCTACCTCCTGGACAACGAGGGGGGCGGCTTCGACCTCCTCGAGCTCGCCCCCGAGTACACCGAGCTCATGGACCTCACGACTCGGCGCTGCTTGGAGGGTGGGGCCCAGACCGTGCTCGAGCTCGGCGCTGGCACCGGCAACCTCACGCGTCGCCTCCTCGAGAGCGGCGTGCGCGTGAGAGCCTCCGACATCGTTCCCGAGGCGATCGAGGCCCTGCGGGCGAAGTGCGCGGCCCACGGCGATCGCCTGGAAGCGCGCGTGCTCGACCTCGAAGGACGGCCCCTCATCGCGCTCCGACGCTTCGGCGCTGGGGACCTCCTGAACCCCCACAGCCTGAGTGACCGCATCCCGGGCGTGGCGCGGCCGCTCCTCGACGAGATTCTCCAGCACCAGGGCGAGGACCTCGTGGCAACGCTGCGCGGCTTCGAGGTCGACTTCGAGGGGCTCGTCCGTCGCTGGCGCTTGTCGCCCAAGGCCAAGGCCCTCCTGACCGACCTCCACCTGGCGGCGAAGGTGGCCACGGGGCGCGTGCCCGCGGCCCAGGCGCGCACGAAGCTCGCGGCGCTGTCGCCCGAGGTGCTCGATGCAGGGGGGCTCGACGAGGCCGCGAACTCGGTCGACGCGGTCGCGATGTCGCTCGTGCTCTCCTACCTCGCCGAGCCCGATGACCTCCTCTTCGAGATCTATCGCGTGCTCAAGCCTGGGGGACGCCTCGTGCTCTCGTCGCTGGTGCGCGACGCCGAGAGCTCGCGCCTGTTCCTCGGCATCGTGGCGCGCCTCGAGACGTGCCCGGACGAGGAGCTGCCGCACTGGGTCCATTCCAAGAGCGACCTTGATCGCGGCGCGCGGCGCCGACAACTCATTGACGCGACGCGCCGCTTCGCCGACCAAGGAGGCGAGCTCCTGAGACTCGAGGAGGAGGGCCTCTTCAAGTTCTATGACGGCCCCGAGCTGGCGCAGCGCGTGGCGCGCCGAGGGTTCGTCGACATCCGGGTCGAAGCTTCGTTCGGAACACCCCCCCAAGCAGTGATCGTGACTTGTCGAAAGCCTTGAAACTCACGCTCTCCGGAGCGGTCAACCGCTGGTTCCAGGGCTACGCGGCGGCGCCGGGCCATGTCGACGAGCTGCGCGAGCTCGGCCCCACGATGATCCGCACCGCGGCCATCCTGTCGATCCTCGCTTTCGGCGGCATGGCGACGGTCGACCACCTGATGGTCGATGGCGAGGCCCTGACCCTCACGCGGCTGACGCGAGTGGTGTCGTGCGCACTGTTCCTGGCGTTCGCCGGAGCGTCTTACTTCGGGAGCTGGGCCAAGCGCTTCGCGCGTCCCGCGACGGTCGTGCTCTGCCTCATCTGCGGCGCCTCGGTCATCACGCTCGCGCACTTCACGGGCAACACCGCGAGCACCTACCACGACGCGCTCCTGGTCGTTTATTTCGGCTTCGCCGTGATGCCCCTGGCCTGGGGGCCGTTCGATGCGCTCGCCCAGTACCTGGCCCTCATCGCGGCCTATGACGCGGTCATCATCCTGACCGAGCCGGCTTTTCATCCAGGCCATTTCGCGACCCACAACGCGGTCCTGGTCGCGGCCTTCCTGGTCGCGACCGTGCTCCAGCGCATCCTCGCGCACCAGCGCCTCATCGAGTACCAGTCGCGCAGCGCCCTGGCCGTGGCCAACGAACGCTTGACCGCCCTGGACCAGGCCAAGACGCGCTTCTTCTCGAACATCTCGCACGAGCTGCGGACGCCGCTCACGCTCATCGTGGCGCCGCTCGAGGCGCTGCTCGAGAGCAAGCGCGAGCCGCTCTCGATGGGGCAGCGGGAACGCCTCGAGCTGGCTCAGCGCAACGCGCTCCGGCTGCTGCGGCTGGTCGATGACATCCTGTCGCTCACGCGCGCCGAGGCCGCGAGCCTGAAGATCCACGTGACGCGGCTCGATCTCGGCGAGCTGGTGGCGGCCTTCGCGGCCGACGTGAACGAGCTGGCCGCGCGCAAGAACATCACCCTCACCGTGAAGGTCCCCGAGCCCGGGCTGGCGATGGTCGATGGGGACCAGACGATGATCGAGCGGGTGCTGCTCAACGTGTTCGGCAACGCGGCGAAGTTCGTGAAGATCGGCGGCCGCATCGAGCTGGTCGTGCGTGAGGCGAACGTCGGTCAGCCCGGTTGGGGCTGGGAGATCGCGGTCATCGACAACGGCATCGGGATCTCGGCCGGCAGCCTCCCGCACATCTTCGATCGCTTCTACCAGGCGGACAGCTCGAGCACGCGCTCGACCGGTGGCACCGGCATCGGGCTCGCCCTGGTGAAGGAGATCGTCGAGCTCCACGGTGGGCGCGTCGGTGCCGAGAGCGTGCACGGCGAGGGCACCACGATCCTCGCGCGCTTCCCGTCGACGCTGCCGCCGGAGTGTGAGGCGAACGCCATCCGGCAGACCGCACCCAAGGCCGAGCCGCAGGGCCTGCCCGAGTGGCACCAGGCGATCCGCAACGCGCGCAGCTACCGCCTCCAGGGGATCGACGAGGCGACCGAGCGACGTGTCGCGCCGCGCCCGCGCCATCGCGGCGACGCTCCGACCATCCTCGTGGTCGAGGACAACCCGGACATGATCCGCTTCCTCGTGGCGCTCATGGCCTACGACTACAACGTGCTCTCGGCGCAGAACGGGCGCGATGGGTTGAAGATGGCCCTCGACCGGAGGCCTGACCTCATCATCAGCGACGTGATGATGCCCGAGATGGACGGGTTCGAGATGGTGCGCCGCATCCGCGAGGACGCCGAGGGCGCGAAGATCCCGCTCATCTTCCTCACGGCGCGCGGCAGCCACGAGGACCGTATCCAGGGCCATGCGGGCGGCGCCGACACCTACCTGTCGAAGCCGTTCCACAGCGAAGAACTGCTGGCGGCGGTCGACGCGCTGCTCGCACGGCAGCAGACGCTGCGTGCCGCGGCGACCTCGCAAGAAGAGGAGGCCGTGGTCTTCATGGCGACCGGCGTGGTCGAGCAGCTCTCGCGCTCGGTGTCGCGCCTGAAGGACATCCAGTCCGAGATCGGCCGCGTGGAGGCGGACCCGATGACGTTGCTGGGGCGCTTTGCCGAGGGGCTGGCCTCGCTGGTCGATCTGGTCGGCGCGCTGCGCGAGCTGGCGGAGGCCGGCGTCAAGCCGCTGCGTGCCATGGGTTGCATCGATGACGAGCTTCGCGCCGTCGCGGTGAGGGCGACCGAGCTGTCGGGACATGGACGCTCGATGCGCATCGAGCTCGGGGCCGTGGGCCAGGTGGCGGTCGAGCCCGACGAGCTCCGCGCCATCCTCGAGCCGCTCGTCATGCGCGCGCTCGAGGTCACCCCGCCAGGGCGTGACGCCTCGGTCCAGAGCCAGGGCGCGAGCGCGGGCAGCGGCGATGGCGTCGCGAGCATCGTCATCGTCGATCAAGGGCCGACGCTGAGCCACGGCCAGATCGAGCGCTTCTTCTTCCCGTTCCAGGGCGGCGACGGCGACGCGCGGCGCGCCTTGGAGCTCGCGCGGGCCAGGCGCCTCGTCCTGGCGCGAGGCGGGACGGTCACGGTCGAGTCAGGGGGCGTCATCGGGGCCCGTGTCACGGTGCGCCTGCCGACCCTGGCGTCGGGCGCGCCGGCGCTCCCTCCGGCGCGTAGCGGCTCTGGAATCGCGGGGGTGGCCGCATGAGCGAGGGCACGCCGATCCCGACCTCGGACCCGAGTCGCGTGCGAGAGCACGAGCTCGGCAGCGGCGACTTCGACTTCCGTCGGACCGACATGATCACCGCGTCGTCACCGTCGCTGCCCGTGGTCTCGGGGCTGCGATCGGTCGTGAGGCCGAGCCGGCGTCCCTGGGTGTCGATCCTCGTGACCGGGCTCGGCGCGGCCGCCCTGGGGTTCGCGGTCACCCTGGGGCTCAGCGGTGGTGAGGCCTGGCTCCCGGCCTTCGGCGCGGCGCTGATCACGGGCGCGGCCGGTGCCTACGCGGCGCGCTCCCGGCTCGCGCAGGCCGATGGGCAGGTCGACCTGGTCGAGTACGACCGACGCCTGCGCCACGTGCTCGGCTCGGCCTCCGGGACGTGCCTCTGGACGTGGCGCGAGGGCGGACGCCTGCCGGCCGAGGCCTGGTTCTCGGAGGCGTGGACCGAGACGCTCGGCATCCCCGCGGGGTCGTTCCCGGGGCCCGAGCCCTGGCTCGAGCGCGTCCACCCCGAGGATCTCGGCGCGCTGGTGCGAACGCTCGAGCGCGTGCGCGCCGGGGACCAGGCGTCGCTGCGGCGTCACTGCCGGGTCCGCCACGGAGGCGAGTGGCGCTGGATCGAGGTGCATGCGCGCGCGGTCGACCTGCCCTCGCTCGAGGTGACGGGCACCGCGGCCGGCGCTGCTGGGCGCCCTGACCAGCCCGTCCTCGAAGGGCGCATGCTGGTCGGCGCGGTCTCGGACGTCACGATCCACCACACCCTGCAAGAGCGGCTCGCGCACACGGCCTTCCACGATGCGCTGACGGGGCTCCCCAACCGCGCGCTGTTCCTCGATCGCCTGGCGCACTGCACGGCGCGGGCGCGGCGCAACCCGCGCTATCGCTTCGCGGTCGTCTATCTCGACATCGACGACTTCAAGCTCATCAACGACTCGCTCGGGCACCACGCCGGCGACGCCCTGCTCGCGGTGGTGGCGCGGCGCCTCCTGGCGAGCGCGCGGCCCGGCGACACGGTGGCGCGCATCGGCGGCGACGAGTTCACGATACTGCTCGAGCCGGTCGACAGCCTGGACGACGCCGAGAAGGTCGCGATGCGGCTGCGCAGCGTGGTGCATGGCAACGTCGAGGTCGCAGGCCACTTCGCGCAGGTGTCGACCTCGGTCGGCATCGCGTTCTCGAGCCAGGACTACAACGACCCCCTCGACATCCTGCGCGACGCCGACACCGCGATGTACCACGCGAAGCGCACCGGCCCGGGGCGCCAGCGCACCTTCGACCAGGCGATGCGCGACTCGGCGATGCGTCGGCTGCGCGTCGAGACCGAGCTGCGCAAGGCCCTGGATGGGCACGGCCTGACCGTCCACTACCAGCCGGTCGTGAACCTCCAGTCCGGCAACATCGAAGGGTTCGAGGCCCTGGCGCGCCTCGTGCCCGCGGCCGGCAACTTCATCAGCCCGGCCGAGTTCATCCCGCTGGCCGAGGCCCAGGGCCTCATCGACCGCGTGCTCGAGTGGGTCCTCGACGACGCGACGCGGCGCATCGCCGAGTGGTCGCGCTCGCGCCCCGGCCTCTACGTGAGCGTCAACGTGAGCGCCCGGTCGGTCAACAGCAGCCTCGTCGACAAGGTGATCTCGGCCCTCGCGAACCACGACCTGCCGACCTCGTCGCTCAAGCTCGAGCTGACCGAGTCGGTGCTCGTGGGCCCGACCCCGAGCGTGACCGAGGCGCTCGACACGCTGCGTCGCAGCGGCGTCGGCCTCTTCATCGACGACTTCGGCACCGGCTACAGCTCGCTCAGCTACCTGCACCAGTTCCCGGTCGACCGCATCAAGCTCGATCGCACCTTCGTCATGGCGCTGGACGGCAAGCGCATGCCGGAGATCGTGCAGACCATCGTGTCGCTGTCGCAGCGCATCGGGGCCTCGGTCATCGCCGAGGGCATCGAGACGCGCACGCAGCTCGCGGCCTTGCGCGACCTCGGCTGCACGGCCGGGCAGGGGTTCTTCTTCGCGCCGCCGGTGCCGGCCGACAGCGTCGTGCGCCTCCTCGAAGAGGGTCGCGCATGGCCGATCGACGAGCTCTCGAACACCCGCAACGCGTGAGCCCGAGGGGACCCGGTGGCGCTTCGATGTTGGCCTCGCCGACCGAGGTCGGTCACACCCACGCGCTCACGCGCTGGGACGGGGCCGTGGTCGCGGTCGTCCTGTGGGAGCGCCTGCCGTATTGGATCCGGACGCTGTGGCGCGAGCGCGCAGGGCGGGTCGACGACGCGGCACTGGGTCGCTACCTCGAGGGGGCCTCGCCGCTGGCGCTCGAGGCCGCGCTGGCCTCGACGACCTTGTCGTCGTTGGTGCGCGCGAAAGCGGCCGCGCGCTGGGAGGCCATGCCCCCGGCCGAGCGCGAGACGGCGGAGCTCGGGCGCCACTTCGACCGGCTCTTGCGCGGCTCGCGCGCGAAGCTCCTGCGCCACCTCGCCGCGGCCGAGAGCCGTCGCCCCGACCTCGACCGACTCGACCTGCTCTCGGAGATCGTGGCGCTGACCGAGGCCGGCGCCGACGTGCAGGTCGAGCGCTCCGTCACGCGCGCCTTTCGTGCCTTCTTCACCCAGCGTGAGGCGGTCGCGGTGTGGGTCCTCATCGCGCTGACCTTCGCGGTGCACCTGTTCTTGACCGCGGCAGGTCCCGACAGCGCCGAGCGTGCACGACGCGCGCTCTGGCTCGAGCCGGGGCTCGCGCGCCCCTGGGGCCTCGTCACGTACACGTTCGTGCACCTCGCCGATCCGCGCCACGTCCTCCTCAACATGGTGGCCCTGGCCGGCGTCGGGCCCGTCCTCGAGCAGGTCCTCGGCGCGCGCCGCTTCGTCCTGTTCTACCTCGGCGGTGCCGTGGTCGGCGGCCTGGTCAGCGCCGTCCTCGGCATGGCGATGGACGTCCCGTTCGCCACGGTGGGCGCCTCGGCTGCGGTGGCGGCGACCGGCGGGCTGGCGGTGAGCCTCGGGCTCTGGTTCTCGCGACGCTATGGGCGCCTGCCGCTGGCCTACGTGGCCGGCACCCTCGGAGGCGGCGCGGTCCTGGTCGGCAACCTCCTCCTCGGGCTGGCCGCGGACTCGAGCCTCGACCACATCGCCCACCTGGGTGGCCTCGCCTTCGGCCTCGTCATCGCCTGGGTCTTGGCCCCGGGCCTGGCCGCGCGCGCAGACGCTCGCTACGGCAAGCGGATGGCGCCCACCTGACGGGCGCCGGACGACGCGAGCAAGGCTTCGACCGGGACCAGGCCGCAGGTCCCATCCAGAAGCGCAGACCCGGTGCCCGCGATGGCCCTTGCGCCACCCGTCTCGTCGACCGTCATCGCGACGATGAAGCGGCAGCCGGTCCCCTTCGGCACGGCGACGAGCAGCGTGCTCTTGCCGCTGCCGATCTCGAGCTCGCCGACGCGTTGACTGCCGGCCTCGGAGACGAGCACGGCGACCACGCGACCGGCGGTCTGGGTGCGCACATCGACCACTACATCCGCCCCTTGGAAGCGCAGCGCGACGGCCTCTGGTGCGGCCGAGAGCCCGGCCCCCTGGGCGGCCTCGGGGCGCTTGTCGCTGCTCGGCCGGGTCACGAGGAACATCACCGCGGCCATCGCCAGCGCCGTCCCGAGGCCGATGGCCACGAAGCGCCGCGAGCGACCGCTGTCCTTGACCGGCTCGGGGCGCGTCAGCGGCCGGATGCCGCGCGACGGGGCCTTCGCGGCGTCGGCGATCGAGACGACCTTGGCGCGCTCGTCGGCGATGCGCGCGTATTGTTCGGCGGCCGAGACCGCGGCGGCGCCGACCCGCTGGGCGTGTGCCGGCGGCATGACCAGCGGCTCGTCCGCGCGGAGGCCTTCGATCTCGCGCAGCGTGCGGACCACCTCGGCGAGCTCGGGGTCGGCCTCCAGCCGGGCCTCGACGCGAGCGCGCCGCATGATGGGCAGCGTGCCGTCGACGAGCTGCGCCAGCTCTTCGAGGAGCTCGGGCTCGACCCCTGCGGCACGCTTCGTCTTGGTGAAGCGACGCTGGAGGACTGCCGCGACCCTCGGGTCGAGCGGGTCGACTCGGTCGTCACTGGAGTTGGTGGGGTCGTCGGTCATCGGGCGTTCGCGCCTCCTCGCATCGTGTAGACCGGATCGCGCGCCCAGGTAAACCGCAGCGAAAAAGGCGGCGTTGACGAGGCGCGCGAAGCGGGATTCACTCGTGCCATGGATTTCCTCGGGACCTTCGTCAGACCCGCGAAGGAGGCGGCCCCGCCGCTGCTCGCCTTCATCGGCGACGCGCACCCGGCCATTTACTGGATCATCGGTGGCCTGGTCGGACTCATCCTCGAGATGGTGGTCCCGGCCTTCGTCATCGGCAGCTTCGGCGTGTCCGCCTTCGTCGTCGCGCTGGCGTCCTGGCTCGGCGCGAGCCTGCCCGTACAGCTCGTCCTCTTCGGGGTCCTCGGCTTCGTCTTCATCGGGCCGGCGCGGCGGTTCCTCCATCGCAGCGGCCCGTCCCTGCGGCTCGGGGCCGACAACCTCCCCGGCAAGCTCGCGACCTGCCTCGAGCCCATCGATGGCGACCTCGCGGCCGGGGTCGTGCAGCTCGACGGCGCGCGCTGGACCGCGGTCGCGGCGCGCGGCCTGAGGATCGAACGCGGGACCACGGTCGAGGTCCAGCGCATCGAGGGCGTGCGGCTCGTGGTCGCGCCGCGCTCCGTCACGCCGAAGCCGACGTCATCCACGTCCACCACTTCTTCGATGGGGGCCGAACCATGAAGATCGATCCCGGGCTCGCGGTGGCGATCGCCATCGCCGTCTTCTTCCTGTTCCTCGTCATGAAGGGGATCCGCATCGTCCCGCAGGCCCAGGTGATGCTGGTCGAGCGGCTCGGGCGCTTCCACAAGCTCGCGGAATCAGGGCTGAACTTCATCTTCCCGATCATCGATTCGATCCGCCCCTTCCGCGCCGACCATGGGCGCATGCAGCGCGCGATCGATCTCCGCGAGCAGGTAATGGACTTCCCGCCGCAGCCGGTCATCACCAAGGACAACGTCGCGCTGCAGGTCGACTCGGTCATCTACTTCCGCATCTTCGAGCCGCGCCGCGCGATGTACGAGATCGAAGACCTGCCCAACGCGATGCGGCAGCTCGCGGTGACGACGCTGCGCAACATCATGGGCGAGCTCGACCTCGACGAGACCCTGACCTCGCGCGACATCGTGAACGCGAAGCTGCAGCGGGTCCTTGATGAGGCGACCGACGTGTGGGGCGTCAAGGTCACCCGGGTCGAGATGAAGAACATCAACCCGCCCGCAGAGATCGAGGAGGCGATGTC
>JAEUKJ010000398.1 GCA_016792665.1 Deltaproteobacteria bacterium
AGCGCTTCCTGCTCGAGACCGCGGACGCGGTCGATGGGTCGGTGCGGATCGATCTGAACCAGCCGATGGCAGCGATCCGGGCCGAGCTCGCCAAGCACCCGGTGAAGACCCGCGTGCTCTTGTCGGGCCCGATGATCGTCGCGCGCGACATGGCGCATGCGCGGCTGAAGCAGATGGTCGACCGGGGCGACGCGATGCCGCAGTGGTTCAAGGACCACCCGGTCTACTACGCAGGCCCGGCCCAGACGCCGACCGGCATGGCCTCGGGCTCGTTCGGGCCGACGACGGCCGAGCGCATGGACCCGTACGTCGACCTCTTCCAGAGCCTCGGCGGCTCGATGGTGATGCTGGCCAAGGGCAACCGATCGCAGGCCGTGACCGACGCGTGCAAGAAGCACGGCGGCTTCTATCTCGGCAGCATCGGCGGGCCGGCCGCCATCCTCGCGGCCGAGAGCATCAAGAAGGTCGAGGTCCAGGACTTCGCCGACCTCGGCATGGAGGCCATCTGGCGCATCGAGGTCGAAGACTTCCCGGCCTTCGTCCTGGTCGATGACAAGGGCAACGACTTCTTCAAGCAGCTCCAGCGCCTCTGAGCATGGGTGGGCCGCGCCGTCCCCAAGGCGGCGGCCCGCCAGCGAAGACGCCGGGAGGCCACCGCGCTCGGGTCATCGCGATGGTGCGATGACGGTCGAGAGCATCACGCGCTCGGCTGGCGCGGCGGCTCGCCGCTCATGGTGCGCTTCAGGTTGCTGAGCACGGCATGCGTCTTGAGCTGCTCGGCGAGCAGGCTCTGCCGCGGCGCGCTCGATGCGCCCGCCGGCCACGTGAACCACAGTCCGGAGGAACCCATGGAGTCCCCCAAGCGGGATTCGTGCCACGCCGAATGCGCGGCTGGGCATCGTCGCTCGTGCAGCCACGGCGCGGTCCGTCGTGGGGAGGCGCGGGGCGGGCACGCGGAAATGCCCGAGGCAGATCGCCCCAGGGGGGACCATTGTGACGGGCGTGGGTGGCGGGTCTGGCCTGCGGGCGCGCGGTCACGCCGAGCCCGTCGCCCGCGGTGAAGGGTCGGTGTGGGGAGACGGGGTGCGCGCGTGTCGCCATGGTGCGCGCCGCTGTGCGTGAGCGGTCCAACGCTTCGCCAGCGTCTTCCTCTCTCTCTCTGGAGTCGCCCATGAAGTCCACGAAGCGCCGCGCGGTCCGCGGCCTCGCCGCCGTGTCCGCCCTCATCCTGTCCGCGCCGGCCCAGGCGAAGCCCGGGGATCTCGCCGACACGCACTTCGAGCGCAGCGGCAGTGGCGGCATGATGTGCACCCCCAAGGGAACGCTGAAGGAGCTCCAGCAGGGGCGCTACAAGTGCCAGGGGTCGCGCGGGGCGGACGTCTGCGAAGCGTCCTTCGACGCGGTGCAGGGCAAGCTCGAGGCTCCGTTCTTCGAGCTCTTCGTCGACCTCTTGAAGACCCTGCCCGGCGAGGGGGACCGCGTGAAGCCGGCGTACAAGGACGGCTGCGCCGACTACGACGACATCCCGCACGCGCTCGCGTTCGGCATCGCCGCGTACGCGCAGAAGAACGTCGACGAGGTCGTCGCCTACGCGACCACGCCCAACGCGTTCGCGACCCTCGACGGCACGCGCCGCCGCGACTTCGTCAACGCGCTCGGGCGCTATGGCAAGGCCGACTGGGCCAAGGTCCTGCCGGTCTGCACGCTGGCGCTCGGGACCAAGGGCAACCTCCTCGAGTTCAAGCAGAACGCGCTCCGGCTCCTGGCGCGGCAGGGCAGCGACGCCGGGGTCGACTACTGCATGAATGTCCTCAAGAAGGGCGACGACAAGGCGGTCACCAAGGTCTGCACCTGGTACCTCGCCGAGCGCCAGGCCAAGGACGCCGCGCCCATCATCGTGCGCAACCTTGAGGGCAGCGACGCGTCCTGGTTCCAGCACGCGGCTGGGATCCTCGGCGCGAAGGACGCCATCGATGTACTCAAGCCGAGCTACGAGAAGGACAACGACGCCGAGCCGATCCTGCCGGTCACCGTCACGCTCTTGAACCTCGGCGACAAGTCGCACGACTACACCGCCGACATGGTGGCCTGGATCCAGGGGCGCCGGCCGCTGAGCCTCGAGGACCGGGCCAAGAAGGCCGCCGACCTGAAGGACCCGAAGAAGAAGAAGACCGCGGCCGAGTCGTGGAAGAAGCGCGAGTCGCAGGACAACGAGCGCGCCGCCAAGGCCGCGTGCATCGAGGCGACCTACATCGTGAACAAGGACGCCGCCAAGGCCATCGACGAGGCGCTGCGCATCACGGCCAAGCGCAGCGACTGGCCCGAGGCTTCGACCCTGGCCTGGGGCGCGCTCGCGCAGCGCGGCGACAAGGCGGCGGTGGCCGAGCTCGCGAAGCTCTTGAACAGCCCGAAGGAGGACGTGCGCAAGGTGGCGCTGGACCAGGTCGGAGCCCGCTACGAGGACAGCCAGAGCTTCCCTCAGTACCAGGGTCGGGTCGGCATCGTCACCGACGCGAGCCTCCTGCCCGCGCTCGCGAGCTACTACGAGAACGAGCAGCAGGCCGACCTGCGCGAGCTCGCGCTGAAGGCGATGGGGGCCATCCGCGGCGGGCTGTGAGGCGAGCGGGCTCCGGCCCCACATGCGAGGAGGAAGACCATGGCGCGACTCGACCAACCCTCGGGCACCCAGGCCAAGCAGGGCGCAGCGTCTGCCACGCAAGCACGCAGCCAGGCGCCGTCGTCCGAGCGTGGTGACCGGACGAAGTCAGCGCTGCGGGGCCTCGACTACAATGCGCAGGTTCAGTTGCTGGCGCCGGACGGGGCGCCCAGGGGCGGCCCTCCGCCCGGACCCGCGGGCGGCCCGACCCAAGGGGGCCCCGACAAGGGTGGTCCTGACAAAGGTGGGCCCGACAAGGTGGGGACGGCCGGCGCGAACGGACCGGGCCACGGCTTCAGCTGGTCGGGCGAGCCCGGGGTCGGCACCCAGATCGCCCCGGTCGACCCGACCAACTTCACGAGCCAGACCGCGCCGAACGCGTTGTCGTCATTCGCCCGCGGGATCACCGATGCCATCGCGAACATCCCCAACTACCACGTCATCATGGAGCAGCTCGCCCACACCTACGCCTACCACTCGCCGGACCTGTCCGAGGCCGACGACCTGCCGGGCGAAAAGAACAAGGCGGCCGCCGAGGCGCAGCGCCTGAAGGCCATCGGCTATCGCAAGAAGGACGTGATCGAGAGCGCCGCGACTGGCTTCCAGGTGACCCTGTTCGAGCCCTATGTCGACGTCCAGGGCAAGCCCATCGACCCGGCCTCGCTCGGCCTCCCCGGGGGCTTCAAGCTGCGGCCG
>JAEUKJ010000550.1 GCA_016792665.1 Deltaproteobacteria bacterium
ACTGGTTGTCGAGGTCGATGCGGACCTTGCGCGGCGAGGACGAGGCCGGGACGCGGATGGTCGGGGCCGGGACCGAGCCGTTGTAGGTCCGGAGGCAGAAGCGGCGGCCGTCGATTCCGATCTCGTGCGGGCCGAAGTGGAGGCGGCGCACGCCGTCGGCGTCGGGGGCGAGCTCGACCGGGTTGGCGAAGGTCTCGACGGGCCTGTCGCTGGGGACGTTGTCGCCACAGGCCGCGAGCGGCGAGACGACGAGGGCCAGCGTGAGGAGCGAGGATGGAACGCGAACAGGGTGCTTCATGGCGTGCCTCGGGTGGACCGCGACGGAGGCACGACGCGACCCTCCCTCGACCCCTCGTCGGGGGACCCGAGGGGAAAGGATGGCGCCGTGCGCGCTGGCCCAGGTGGGCGGACCTTAGCCTGTGAAGCGGCCCCGCGGGGTGTCCGTGGATGAACACCCGGTGGACGGATTCAGGACATCGGCCCTCGCCGCGGGACTACTCGAAGGCGCGACGCACGGCGTCGAAGGCGTCGCCTTCCAGCTTGATGTAGCCGCGACGGTCTCCGCCGTTGGCCTTCCAGGTGCTGAGCGCCGGGGCCGGGGCGGTGGTGTCGAAGCCGTTCAGCGCGGCGGGCAGGGTCGGGGCGGGAACGTTGGCGCTGGTGGACTCTTCCTCGTCGACGATCTCGGAGAAGCGCTTGGACTTGCCGACGACGATGAGCTCGATGGTGAAGCGGCCCTCGTCGGTCCACTTCCACTGCGCGTTGAACATGCGGACGACCTTGGCGATCTCCTCGGCCGGGGCGTCGGGGAAGCCTTCTTTGATGAGCGGCACGGCGGCCTCGAGGGCGGCCTTGTCGAGCGGCGCGCGCTCGGCCTCGGTGTAGAGGTCGAGGGGGGCCTTCAGGGTGCCGTCGCGGAGGTCGAGGACGCGATAGGTGTCATAGACGGCGCCGCCCGCGGGCACGGGGCAGATGTCGCTGTTGGTCTCGTGGTGGAGGTAGACGAAGGGGCCGAGCTGGGCCACGAAGCGGATACGCTCGCTGTGGATGGCGCTCTCGCCGGCCTTGGGGTGGGTCTTGGGGTCGCTCAGCGGGATGACCTTCTTGTCGCCGGCCGGGACCAGCGGGGTCACGGTGAGGTCGAGGAAGACGGCCTCGCCATCCTCGCCGCAGGGCTTCAGCGCGAGCTTGCTCGCCTCGCGGCCGAGCTTCCAGGCCTTGCCCTCGAAGGCCACGACAAGGTCGCCGGTCTTCTTGCCGACCTCGGTGACCGAGCCGTCGTCCTTGGGCACGAGCAGGGTGGCGGTGGCGACGTCGTCGTCGTTCTCGGTCCAGGCGAGGAAGCCGAGCGAGGTCGACTTCGGGGCGGCTGCGGCGTCGGTCGGCGCGGGGGCGGCAGTGTCGGCGGCGACGGGCGCGTTGGTGTCGGCGGCCGGCGCGGGCGCGGCGGTGTCGGCGGCCGGCGCGGGCGCGTTGGTGTCGGCGGCCGGCGCGGGCGCGGCGGTGTCGGCGGCGACCGGGGTGTTGGTGTCGGCGGCGACGGGCGCGGGGTCGTTCTTCTTGCCGCACGCGGCGAGGGTGAGCCCGAAGGAGAGCGCGAGGAGCGAGCTGGAGCGCATGAGGGACCTCGTGACGAAGGGGCCTCGGGGCCTAACATGAGGCCCGAGCGACGACAAACGAGCGATCGCCGAGGCGTGCCTACTCTCCCGCGATGAGTGTTTTCGCGCGAACCGTGGCTTCTCTGAAGCGCCTTGGGGTCAAGCTCGGTCGGCGGCTGCGACCCGCGTGGATGGTCGTGAGGCCGGTGGTGCTGCCGGTCTGGAAGGTGCTCAGCAGGACCGTGAGCGGGCTCGGCGACAACAACGCCGACCTCATGGCGGCGGGCCTCGCGTTCTATGCGCTCATTTCGATTGCGCCGCTCCTGGTCATCGCGGTGGCGATCGTCGGGGAGGTCGTCGGGCACGACCT
>JAEUKJ010000563.1 GCA_016792665.1 Deltaproteobacteria bacterium
CGCCGACGCGCGCGACACGCGCGAGGGCGACACCGACACGACCGACGCGACCGACACGACCGATACGACCCTGCGCGACACGGGCGCGGTCGACGTCGACGCGAGCGACACGGCGCCGGCGCCGGACACGCAGGCCAGCGATGTCGACGCGGCCGACGCAGTGACGCTCGACACGCGCGACGCGGACGCGACCGACGCGCTCGACACGAGCAGCGCCGTCGACTCGGCCGACACGAGCGAAGCGGACACGAGCGAAGGGGACACGGGCGAAGGGCCCGACACGCTCGACACGAGCAGCGCCTCCGATGCGAGCGGCGACACCGCGCCGGACACGTGGGTCGAGCCCGTGGTGCTGCCTCCGGCCGACCGCAGCCAGCTCCTCGCGCCGCCCTACCTCATGTGGGTGACCCAGCACGAGGTCAGCGTCCGCTGGGAGACCAAGACCGCGGTGATCGGTTCCGTCGAGTACGGCCCCAGCGACGCGCTCGGCACGACGCTGGTGGAGCCCGCCGCCACCAAGAGCCACGAGCTCCGCCTGACCGGCCTGCCCGCCGATCACCTGAGCAGCTACCGCGTCATCTACGGGGGCGGCGCGCTGCCCGTTCGCCACTTCCGGACGGCGCCGCCCGACGACACCGACACGCCGCTGCGCTTCATCGTCTGGGGCGACAACCAGGACGGGCCCGGCACGTTCAGCGACCTCATCCCGTGGATGGGGGACTTCGATCCGCGCTTCGCGTTCTCGGTCGGCGACTGCGTGCAGAACGGGACGCGCAACGAGTATCGCTCGCAGCTCTTCGGGCCCCTCGACGGGTTCGCCGATGAGGTCCCGTTCCTCGTCGCCGCCGGCAACCACGAGCGCTACTTCGATTCGTCGGCGTCGCTGTTCGACGAGTACCTCTCGCAGCCCGGTAACGAGCACTGCTTCGGCTGGCGCTACGGCGGCCTCTTCGTCCTGTTCCTGGACACCGATCTGGGCCTCGACGGCGCAGCCCAGCAGCGCGCCTGCATCACCGAGGCCCTGTCATCGGATGCCGCGACCAGCGCGCAGATCCGGGCCGCGGCCTTTCACAAGCCGCCGCGCATCGAGTGGTGGGTCGGCGGCCGGCTCGCGTTCAACGCCGACATGGAGGCGCCGTTCGTCCGCAAGGAGCTCGAGCCGCTCCTCGAGTCCTTCGATGTCGACATCGTCTTCAACGGCCACAACCACCTCTACGCCTACACGCCCGAGACGCCGGGCGGCATCACCTGGGTCACGACCGGCGGGGGCGGCGGAAGCCTCGACGTCCGCGGCCTCTTCGACTGGTGGCGCGTCGGCACCTGGCCGCAGATCCAGACCACGATCCACGAGCACCACTTCCTCCGCGCAACCCTCGAGGGGGCCCAGCTCACGGTCGAGGCGGTCGACCTCCAGGGCACCGTCCTCCACAGCTTCACCGTCGCACCCTGATGGGTCGCCGACCCGGCGTGCGCGACCTCGGGGTAGCGGTCGCGTGGCCGGGCTCGCTCGCGTGAATGCGGGTGGGTCGGTAGGGTGCGCGTTTCGCGAGGTGTCATCGGGTCTCGCGTGGGGTGTCGTCGGTGGGCGTGAATCGCAGGCGCGCGACCGCTTTTGCACGGCCGACGATGACGGTTTACGTCGCGCCTCGACCTGGTCCATATCGCGTCGCGGTACGCCGCTCGGCATGGAACCCTGGAGCTGTCATGATCCGACCCTCGCCTTTGTCTTCATGGATCCTCTCGACCCTCGCCGGTTTCGCCGTGATGGTGGGGTGTGGTGGGGACGCCACGACCGAGGGCGACCCGTGCCTCGGGGTGGTCTGTGACGCGCCGCCGTCGGCGTGCCACGCCGAGGTCGGAACCTGTGCGAGCGGGGTCTGCAGCTACGCGGTCCGCGCGGGTCTCAGCTGCGACGACGGCGACGCCTGCACGGCCTCGGACACGTGTCTGGCCGAGGGGAGCTGCGCGGGCTCGGCCGTGGCGTGCCAGACGCCGCCGGCCTCGGCCTGCGACGGGGACACGCTGCTCGTGTACGGGGCCAACGGCCGCTGCGAGGCGGGCGGGTGCCACTACGACCCGAGCAGCGTCGCGTGCGCGGACGGGTGTCAGGACGGGCAGTGTCTCGGCGACCCGTGCGCGGGTGTGTCCTGCAATCAGCCCCCGTCCGGGTGCTACGCGGCCGTCGGACTCTGCCGCGATGGGGTCTGCGACTACGAGCTCGACGACGGCGCGAGCTGCGACGATGCCGACCCGTGCACGACCGCGGATGTCTGTACGAGCGGCACCTGCGGCGGCGCCGCCAAGGCCTGCACGACCCCGCCCGAGCCGACCTGCAAGGACGCGCAGACGCTGCGCACGAGCGAGAGCACTGGCACGTGTGAGGCGGGCGCGTGCCGCTACACCGAGCGGCTCGTGACCTGCGGCTTCGGGTGCCTCGAGGTGGAGGGCAAGGGGCGCTGCGCGGGCGACCCGTGCGCCGACGTCGTGTGCGACGAGGCGGCCGCGGCCGAGTGCAAGGACGCCAACACGTTGGAGACGCCGGCGGCGACCGGCACCTGTGCGGGCGGGACGTGCAGCTACGCGACGACGACCACCGCATGCATCCACGGGTGCGAGGCCGGCGCTGCTGGAGCGGCCGCGCGCTGCAAGGCGCCGACCGGGCTCGTCATCGCCGAGCTGCGCTACGACTCGCAGGGCTTCCCCGACACCGACGCGTTCGTCGAGATCCACGGGCCTCCCGGCACGCGCCTCGACGGCGTCACGCTGGTCGCCGTCAACGGCAACGGTGGCGGGGACTATGCGACCATCGCGCTCTCGGGGACGCTCGACGCGTCGGGCCGCTTCGTCATCGCGCACCCCAACGCATCGAGCGAGGTCACCGCGGTGGCCGATCTCCTAGATGCCAAGGTCGACTTCCAGAACGGGCCGGACAGTGCTCAGTTGCGTTTTGCAACCCAGGTCCTCGACGCCGTGGCGTACGGCACCTTCGAGGCCGGCGACATCGCGCGCGGCGAGGGCACGCCGCACGTCGGGACGGCGGTCGGCGAGAGCCTGGCGCGCGATCACCTCGACACCGACACCGACGACAACGCCCGCGACTTCAAGGCCGGACCCGCGACGCCCGGCCTGCCGACGCCGCTGCCCGAGGTCGCGCCCGACGTGGCGCTCGGCTGCCCCGCGAGCGGCGAGCCCGGCCAGAGCCTGAGCTTCGACGCGGGCGCCTCCACCGGCGACATCGCGACCGTGTCCTTCGACTTCGGCGACGGCACAGCACCCCAGACCTCGGCGCTCCGGACGGCGACCCACGCCTTTGCCTCCGAGGGGAGCTACACGGTCACGGCGACCGCGACCAGCCCGGGCGGCCAGGTCGACCAGGCGAGCTGCGGGGTCGCCATCGAGGCGGCCGAGGTGCCCGTCGTGTACAGCTCGGCGCGCCAGTGCTTCGCGTCCGGGGACAGCTACCTTTACTACGTCGTGTCCGATCCGGTGGCGCCGACGACCGACCTCAAGCTCACCGTGAAGTACTCGGGCCTCTCGAGCTACGGGGTGCGGCCCTACACGATCCAGGTCCAGACCGGCGCCAACACCTGGGTGTCGATCGCGACGACCCACCCGTCGAAGCTCGCGACCCAGACCCAGAACTTCCGCATCGACCGGGCGACCGCGCAGCAGGCCATCACCGCGATGGGGTGGCTGCGCTTCCGCTGGAGCTATCTCACCAACGGCGCCACCAACAACTGCCTCGAGATGAGCGTCACCTACAACTGCGAGGCGTGCTTCGAGTGCCCGCCGGGGCAGGTCGACCTCGGCCTCGACTGCCAGTCGGTGACCGAGCCCTACGACTACACGATCCTCGAGCACCCCAACGGCTTGTGCTCGTCGACCTCGCAGAACGAGCTCTACTTCCCCGGCACGCCCACCGCCACGGGCGACGCGACGCTCACGGTGCAGTCGCTGGGCTGCGGGGCGGCGACGGCGCGCCTCCGCATCTACACGAACAACGCAGGCCAGATCGATCTCGGCAACGGCAACGCCGGCAACTGCAGCTACGGCACCGCGACCTACACCGTGCCCAAGGCCTACCTCACCCAGGCGGTCACGGCCGACCACCAGATCCGCTTCTCGTGGAGCATCACCGACACGTGCGCCGCCGGGACGGGGTGCTCCAACGCGAATGATCCGTGCGTCCGCAACATGCGCATGACCTTCCCCCGGTGAACACGCGCGGCTGCGCCGAGCGCCCGGGGCGTCGCGCGCTCGTTCGTTCCTCCGATGAGCGTCAAGAGTGGCCGAGAAGTGCCCGAGTCGGGGATGCTGGGGCGCACGAGTCCGTTGCTGGGTTCTTGTTGAGACCAGTTGCGGATTCGTGCGCGATGAACCGACCTCGGAGCACGGACCAGGAACGTCATGGAGCGGGTAAGCCGGACC
>JAEUKJ010000584.1 GCA_016792665.1 Deltaproteobacteria bacterium
CTCGGCCTCGGGGATCGGATCGGGCGACTTCGCGACCGCTGGGATCGCGGCCCCGATGATGCCCACCCCGCTGACCAGCCCGAGGGCCCAGCCTCTCACACTTCCACTCGCCGACTTCGCCATGAGATCCTCCGTGCGCTCTTGCGGCGCGAAGGTCTCATGTCGCGAAGGCGCCGTCACCTGCCCGAGATCTAACACTTTCGTGCGGCCGAGGCCGTCGTGCAGGGGCTGGCGTGCGGGTCAGAAGGCCGGCACGGGGATGGACGCCTCGCCCGCGCTCCGCTCGGAGAGTTGCACGGCGCAGGTCGTGTAGGGGTGGCCCACACCGACGTTGACGCAGTCGAGGTCCTCGGCCAGGAACACCTCGTAGCCCTCGTCGACGCCCCCACAACTGGTGTTGCCGCCGCACTTCTTGCCGACCTCGTAGACGACGATGGTGTAGCCCGAGAGGATGCGTACCTGCGCGTCGAACTCGCCGGTCACGAAGCCGCCGCCCAGCGAGACGAAGCCGCGATCGATCTTGCCGTCCGGAGCACCCTTGGCCTGGGTCCCATCCGTCATGGTGTTGGCCCGCGTCCCAGTGCAGATGCCGCCTTCCTGATAGTCGACGACATCGAAGTAGCCAAGAAGCATCGTGCCATCGAAGATGCCGACGGCATCGATGTCGGCGCCGTGTCCGAAGAGCGGCGCCGAGGCGGTCGCGCAGGGGTCGGTGCCGGCCGTGCGGTGGTTCGGGAAGATCATCGAGTCGTCGACGATGACCGCATAGAAGGGACGTAGCACGCAGGCCCCGTCCTCGCAGACGTCGAGCCCCTGACACGCGGCTTCGTTGAACCAGCTTCCGTTGTTGCAGGCCTGCGGCCGGCCCAGGTTGCAGCGCCTCTCGCCGACTTCGCACGCCGGGGGGACGAAGGTATCGATGACGACATCGGTCGTCTCTTCGACCGCGACCTCGGTGTCCGAGGTGGTGTCCGAGATCGTATCGGGGCACTGGAAGCCCCGGCACGGGAGGCCTCCACTCGACCCGGGCTCGTCGCAGGCCGCGATCGCAACGAAGGAAAGTGGCGCGAATACGCTGAACACAAAAGCAATACGGGACATGATTCGGGGCTCCGATGGCGTGTGGAACGTGCGGGCCAGAGACCCGCCAAAGTCGATGAGAATCCCATCGACCCTCACACAATCCCCGCGCGCTCGCAAGCCGCGGTCCGCCGCGCCGCTTCGTCGCGCGAAACGCAGCGAGATTCGACCTGAAGTCGCCCACCCGAACGCCGCGCGCTCACCTCGCGAGCGCGACGAAGTGCTCGAGGCGATGAAAGTCGGGGCCCGGGTATTGCTCGTGAGGCACAGCGGCGGCGAGGTAGCGGCGGGTGCCGGGTCCGTGGATGGCGTACGCATTCCACGCCCCGATCCCACCCGGCAGTGCCGCGCGCACCACCTCGGGCGCGACCCTGACCACCGCCGACCACCCGACTCCGCTGCGCGCGTGCTCGACCGCGACCGTCACCTGGTCGTCACGCAAAGTTCGATAGCCATCGAAGGAAAGTGCCAGCCAGTGACCGTGCGCGCCGACCTCGATCTCCAGATAGCGCGCGTCGCGCCGGGCCGCCTCGGCGAAAAAGACCTCGACCACCTCGTGCTCCCAGAGGCGGTCGCGGCGGCCGACCGGGCCGTCAGGGATCGGATCACCCCAGCTCCGCGCGCGCATCGCGATGACCAGACCGTCGCTGTCACGCGCGACCTCGACGCTGGCGACTTCGCCCTCGGTGAGGGCCATGCCATCCCACGTGGACGCGATCGCGAGCCTCATGTCACGACCTCGCGAGGGCCACGCGGCCAGCCCCGAGAGCCCCACGAGCCGCGAACCCGACGCTCACGGACCGACCCGGTAGAGCCAGCCGGCGTTGTCGGAGAAATACACCGCGTTCTCTTGCAGCGCGGTGGTCGACTGGATCTCGGTGCCCTGGATCTCGCTCGCCGACTTCACCAACTTCCAGAGCGCCGTGGCACTCGAGGCACCGTGCTGGAACGCGTGGAAATTGCCATCGTCATCGCCGACGTAGATGCGCCCGTTCTTGTCGATGGCCGCCGTCGAGTTGGGGATGCTCTCGTCCTTGCGCATCGTGTACGTCCACTCGAGGGCGCGCGTGTCGGCGCGGTACGATCGGACCCCGGTATTGCCGTTGGCGTTCGAGAGGAAGTGCTCGAGGTTGTTCGAGTCGCGCCACGCGACGGGCGGCGTGTCGTTGTCGCCCCCGGTGTTGACCGAGCCGAGCTGGGTCCCGACGGTGACGTCGTCACGCACGTGGTAGTAGCTCGAGCCGAAGCTCTGCACGAGCGTCCCGTCCAGCAACACCAACGTCGAGGCGTCGATGTCCTGGCTCGCCACGACGAAGGTCCAGGCGATCTGTCCCGTGCGCGTCACGCAGAAGAGGGTGTGGTTGGAGCAACCGAAATACAGTCGGTCCGTCGTCGGACTCCACGCCACGTGCGACTGCACATATTGCGAGTTCGGCACCGCGATGGACCACAGCACCACGCCGCCCGCGTCGACCGCATAGGCCGCCGAGAAGCCGACGACATAGCTGGTCCCGTCGGAGTCGACGAGCGGCGAGCCGGTGATGGGCTCGGTCTCGGCCCCTGGCAATTTCGTATACCAGAGGAGATTGCCGTCCTTGTCGTACATGGACAGTCCATTCCCCGTCGGGACGACGATGGTGCCGCCGTCGCGCAGGGTGACACTCGCCGCGTCCGACATGGGCTGGGTCAAGGTCTTCTGCCAGAGGGTGGCACCCGTGGCGGGGTTCAGCTTGTAGAGGCGATTCTCGACCGCGATGATCAGGTTGCCGTCCAGATCGAAGGTCGCCGAGGTCTGGATGTCGGTCGACGCATATCCGTCGTTCGCCGTGTTGAGCTGCACCTTCCACTTGATGGTCTTCACCGTCGGGCCGTTGTAGGCCGCGCCCCAGCCGCTGCGCCGCCGGTCGTACTTGGCCGTCGGCCAGCCGCCCGTCTGCATGCCGCAGCCCTCGTCGTACTTGCCGTCGCAGTCGTCGTCCAGGCCGTTGCACACCTCGACCTTGCCGGGGTTCACGTTGGCCGCGCCCGCGCCGGTGTCCCTGCAGTCGCCGTTGGCGGTCGTCTTGAAGTTGCCGCTGGCCCCGCACAGGCAGAGTCGCGAGGTCGTCACGCCGTAGCCGTCGTTGTCCTGGTCCTCGTAGTAGTCGACGCAGCCGACCGCGTTGGGCTCGTCGGTGACGCCGTCGCAGTCCTCGTCCTTATTGCCGCCGCAGCGCTCGGGCAGGCCCGGGTTGCGCTCCGGATCGCCGTCGCTGCAGTCCGGGCTCTGGGTGGCGGTGAACGCGCCCGACGCGGCGCAGAAGCAGCGCCCGGCGCCGACGCCCCAGCCATCGTTGTCGCTGTCGGTGTAGTAGCTCTGGCAGCCGGTGGCGCCCTCTTCGTCGGTCTGCGCGTTGCAGTTGTCGTCGACCCCGTTGCAGAACTCGGTGGCCCCCGGCGCGATGAGGGTCGTGCCGTCGTTGCAGTCGCCGCCGACGGTGGCGCGATAGGTCGCGGTCGCCGCGCAGAGGCAGCGGGAGTCGCCGGTGACGCCGAAGTTGTCACCGTCGATGTCGCGCAAATACGTCGTGCACTGGAGCGCGCCCTCTTCGTCGACCAGGCGGTCGCAGTCGTTGTCGACGCCGTCGCACTTCTCGGGGGCGTCCACGTGCACGTCGGCGCGAGCATCGTTGCAGTCGCCGCCGACCGTCGCGCGATAGGTCGCGCCCGCAGAGCACAGGCACTGGAAGTCGCCGTCGATGCCGTGGAGATCGCCGTCGACGTCCTTCAAGAAGACCGAGCACCCGGCCGAGCCGGCCTCGTCGGTCTGGGCGTCGCAGTCGTCGTCGATGGCGTTGCACTGCTCGGGGGCGGCCGGGTTCACGGTCGAGCGGGCGTCATCGCAGTCGCCCCCGCTGGTCGCACGATAGGCGCCGCTCGGCCCGCAGAGGCACTGCCCGTCGCCGGTCTTGCCCCAGGTGTCCGAGTCGTCGTCGCGGAAGAACGTGACACATCCATTGGTGCCGGGGTCGTCCGCGACCCCGCTGCAGTCGTCGTCCTTGCCGTTGCAGACCTCGGTCTTGGCGGGGCTCGCGCTGGCATCGGCGTCGTTGCAGTCGCCTGGCAGGAGCGCGGTGTACGGCGCGGTGGCCGAGCACAGGCAGAGGACGTCGCTGCTCACGCCGAAGCCGTCCTGGTCGGAGTCGCGGTAGAGATCGCCGCAGCCGAGGCTCTGGGCGGGGTCGACCACGCCGTCGCAATCGTCGTCCTGGCTGTTGCAGAGCTCGGCGACACCGGGGTGGATGTCGGGATCGGTCTCGTCGCAATCGCCGCCGCTCGTCGCGGTGTGCGAACCCGACGGCGCGCACAGGCAGCGCGTCTCGCCATATTGCCCGACGCCATCGCGATCGAGATCGCGGTAATACGTCGTGCAGCCGCGCGCGCCCTCTTCGTCGGTGGCCGCGTCGCAGTCGTCGTCGACTGCGTTGCACAGCTCGGCCGCGAACGGGTGCGTGGTGGCGACCGTGTCGTTGCAATCGCCGGCCTTCACGGCGCGGTAGAGCCCTTCCGGGGCGCAGAGGCAGCGGCTGTTGTTGGCGAGGCCCCAGCCGTCGCCGTCCCCGTCATAGTAGAACGGCGAGCAATTGCCCTGGACGCCTTCGTCGGTCTGGCCGTTGCAATTGTCGTCCTGCTGGTTGCAGACCTCGGCTGCGGTCGGGTTGATGAACGGGTCTTCGTCCTGGCAGTCGTCGTCGTTCAACGACACATAGGGGATATTCGGCGCGCACAGGCAGGCCGCGTCACCGGTGCGACCGAAGCTGTCGAAGTCCAGGTCGCGATAATAGGTCGAGCACCCGGTGGCGCCGGGCTCGTCGACGGTGTCGTCGCAGTCGTCGTCCTGGCCGTTGCAGACCTCGGCGACGCCGGGGTGGATGGCCTGCGCCGCGTCGTTGCAGTCGCCGGCCAGGGTCGCATCCCACGGAGCGTCGGGCGCGCAGAGGCAGCGCACGTCATTGGTCACGCCGTAGAAGTCGCCGTCGGAGTCGCGATAATAGCTCGTGCACCCCTGGGCGTCGGCCTCGTCGGTCGAGCCGTCGCAGTCGTTGTCCTTCAGGTCGCATCGCTCGGTCTGGCCGGGGTTGACGGTCGCATCCCCATCCTGGCAGTCGCCGCTGCGCGTGGTGGTGTGCACCTCGTCGGGCTCGCACAGGCAGGCAAAGACCGCCGGATTTCCCCAGCTGTCGTGGTCGCCGTCGCCAAAGTGCAAGATGCAATTGCCCGCGCCCTGCTCGTCGACCAGCGTGTCGCAGTCGTTGTCGATTCCGTCACACACCTCGGCCTGGCCCGGGTTGGCGCTGGCATTCTGGTCGTCGCAATCGGTCGGGCTCTTCGAGGTGTAGCCGTGCTCGGGGTCGGCCGCGCACAGGCAGCGGAAGTCATTCGGATTGCCAAATCCGTCGTGATCGAAGTCCAGATAAAAGACCGAGCAGCCGATGGCGCCCGCGTCATCGGTGATGGCGTCGCAGTCGTTGTCGATCCCGTCGCACACCTCGGGCGCGTTCGGGCGCACGTTGCCGCGCGTGTCGTCGCAGTCCCCGCCGACCGGGGCGGTGTCGCCGGCCTTCGCGCACAGGCAGGCCGCGGCGCCCGCGCCGAAGCCGTCGCCGTCGAGATCGGGGTAGAAGCTCGAGCAGCCGGTGGCCCCGGCCTCATCGGTCTCGCCGTCGCAGTCGTTGTCGATGCCGTCGCCGCACTTCTCCGCGCTCGGCTCGGGCGCGCCGCAGGCCACGCCGCCATTGCCGCGGCACACCGTGAGGCCGGAGCACACGCCGATTGCGTTGCGCGTCTCGCAGGCCTCGGCGACATAGCCCTCGTCGGTCTGCCCGTCGCAGTCGTCGTCCAGGCCGTTGCACGCCTCGAGCGCGGGTTCGGGCGCATCACATTCGCTGAGGCCCGCCGCGAGACAGGTGCGACGGCCGACGCACACGCCGAAGGTGTTGTCGCGCCGACACATCGTCGAGGCCTGCTCGGCGATGGCCTGGGCCGAGCACTCGCACTCGGCCGCGTCGATCGGCACACATTGCAGGGTCTCCTTGCCGTCGACGTCGAGGCCGGCATCGCAGGTGTAGCCCGGCGGGCAGTTCGCGCCCGCGCACGAGCCGCCGCAGAAGGCGCCGTCGTCGCCCGTGCCGCCCGAGAGCTGGCAGTGCGCACCGACCGAGTTGCCGTTGGCGACGCAGGTCGCGGTGTCGTCGCAGGGGCGGCACAAGGTCGGAAAGCTCGGGACGCAGACGAAGATCACATCGGGAAAGACCGAGAGGTCGCGGCGGCAGCTCCAGCCGGACGGGCAGCCGGCCTCGGCCTCGCCGCAGGTGCTCGAGCAGACCTTGCCCTCGTAGGCGTCCAGGCAATATCCCGAGAGGCAGTCGTCGTTGGAGTCGCAGGTCGTGCCGAACCCGCCGGGCTCGACGACCTCGCTGCCATCGCGCGCATCGTCGCCGTCGCGCGGCGTGTCCGCGTCACTGACCGTGTCGGCGTCGCCGGTGTCGACGTCGCCGTCTCGGGTGTCGTCGGAGGTCCCGTCGACGCTGGTGTCGATGCTGTCGACGTCGCCATCTCGGGTGTCGTCGGCGTTCTGGCCGTCGCTCGCGGGGCAGCCCGCGAGGGCGAGGCCGAGTGCCAGCGCGATCACATGGTGGATCCTCATGGTCACTTCCCGATCTGATAGATGGTGCCGCTCGAGTCGCCAAAGACGACGTAACGGATATTGCCGATTCCACCGAGCGCCGGCGCGCCGTCGATATGCGCGCCGTCGACGTCGTAGCCCCAGTATTCGGTGCCGCGTCCGGTGGACGCATTGCTGCCCGCGTCGCGATTCTTGCGCGCCGAGAAGCGCGCCTTGCCGCCCTGGGCGCTGTTGTTGTTGCCGATGAAGATGTCGCCGTCGCGGTCATAGACACCCGCGCCGTTGGCCTGGTCGCGCTTGTTGAGCGCCTTGGTGTACTCGACCGCCATCGACGCCGTCAGCGCGCGCAGGCCGTCGCTGCCAGCCGGCGTGGCCAGCGGATATTCCTCGGGGTTGCAGCAGGTGTAGCCGGTCGAGAAGATCGGCAGGTTTGCCCAGAGCTTGCCGCCATTGGTCGTGAACACGAGGCTCGAGACCTGGGTCGCCTGGGTCTGCGCATCGGCGAGCAGATAGAGGGTATTGCCCATCGGCGCGAGCACGCGCCCGATCTCGTTGACCGTGACCGAGGTGCCCGGGGTCTTGGTCGCGTCGCAATTGCCGCCGGAGAGCGGGCACCAGTCCCAGTTCTTCGTGCCGGTCTTGGCAAACGAGTACACGCGCGAGGTCCCGGTGAAATAGATGCGGCCGTCGGGGCCGATGGCCGGGTCGGCGGACTTGGTCGTGTCGGCGGTGATGGCCGTCGCCCACAGCACATTGCCGGTGGGGCCCAACGATCGGATATGCGTGTTCGACACCACATAGATGGCGCCGCTCTGGTCGACGACGGGCGAGCCCATGACCTTGTCACTCGCGACCCCGCCGAAGTCGGCGGTCCAGATCAGCGTACCGTCCTTGGCGTAGAGGAGGACGCGATTGCCGGCGGGGACGAGCAATGTGCCACCGACGCGCGCGGTCGGGCTGGCGCGGGGGAAAGGCGTCGCGGGCAGATCCTTTTGCCATAGCGTATTGCCATTATTCGGATCGAGCTTGAAGAGCTTGGTGCCGAGCAGGATGTAGATGTTGCCGTCCTCGTCGATGACCGGCGAGTTGTCGAAGCTCGTGTTGGCGACGAGCTGCTTTTTCCAGCGCAAGGCCGAGGTCGTGTCGGTCGGGCCCTCGATAAAGAAGGGGTGGCCGCTGCGGCGGGCGTCGCGCATGAAGGTCGGCCAGCCGGTCGTCGGCAGGCCGCAGTTGGCGTCGTCGACGACGGCGTCGCAGTTGTTGTCGATCGAGTCGCAGACCTCGGCCCGCGCGGGGCTGACGGTGCTCCTGGTGTCGTCGCAGTCGCCGCCGCGGACCGCCGTGCGCGTGCCCGACGCGGCGCACACGCAGAGCTCGCTGCCGGTGATCCCATAGGTGTCGCTGTCGGCATCGGTCCAATAGAGTGCGCAGCCGAGCGCACCGGTCTCGTCGGTCTGCCCGTCGCAGTCGTCGTCGATCGTGTTGCACGCCTCGGTGCGGGCCGGGTTCTTCTGCGCGTTGCCGTCGTCGCAGTCGCCCGTGACGGTGGCCGAGTAGGCCGCCTGCGGGGCGCAGAGGCAGAGGCTCTGACCCGCGACGCCGTAGCGATCGCCGTCGGCGTCGAGGTAGTAGGTCGTGCACCCTTGAGAGCCGGCCTCGTCGACGCGGCCGTCGCAGTTGTCGTCCTTGCCGTTGCAGACCTCGGTCACGCCGGGCTTGATGGCCGACGAGCTGTCGTTGCAGTCGCCGCCCACCGAGGCCGAGTACGGTGCCGCGACCGTGCAGAGGCAGCGCACGTCTTCGCTGAGTCCGTAGGTGTCGCCGTCGCCGTCGCGGTAGCGCGTGAAGCAGCCGAGCGATCCGTCGGGGTCGGTCGAGCCGTTGCAGTCGTCGTCCTTGCCGTTGCACGTCTCGGTCTGGCCCGGGTTGCGGGTCGCGTCCCCATCGGCGCAGTCACCGCCCAGGACCGCGCGATACGGATTGGCAGCGGCGCAGAGGCACTGCGAATCTCCGGTGATTCCGAAATTGTCATTATCGACATCGCGCAGATAGCTCGTGCAGCCAAGCGCATCGCGCTCGTCGGTCTGTCCGTCGCAGTCGTCGTCGACCTGGTTGCAGCGCTCGGCCGCGGCGGGGTTCACGGCGCCGAGGAGGTCATTGCAGTCGCCGGCGCGCGTGGCGGTGAAGGTGCCGGTGGCCCCGCAGAGGCACTGGCTCGCGGCTTCGACGCCGTAG
>JAEUKJ010000604.1 GCA_016792665.1 Deltaproteobacteria bacterium
CCGTGGTGGTGGCGGACCACATCAGCCCGTCGTGGCTCCGGAACTTTGGGCGGGAGCATCTCGGCATGGGCCCCAACGGCGATCCGTCTCTCATCGCGAGCATCCTGGTCGAACGCGACCTCGCGCCGCAGAGGCTTTGAGGCATGACCGGAACAAACTCACCGGCGCGTTCAGAGCCGGGTCAACGTCGCACGGCTTGGGAGCGGTGGGGTCGTTGGTTGATGCTAGTCCTCCCGTTGTTTGTCATGGGCATCGACGGTCTCTCGACGCTGATCTCCGGATTGAGCGCTCCTCGGTGCTGTTCCCACGTGCTCTGTCCCAAACTCCCCGAGCACGACGCGACCCGCCCTTACCGCGAGACGATTCTCGGCCACCCCTACAAGACCCGAGACTTTCTGGGCGAGATCAACCCGTGCGAGGTGAGATTCTGGTCGACGGGCCTCACGATTTGCGGCCGGGCCTTCGATGTCACGGCCGTCGAGATGGGACGAGGCTGCGTCATCCCCGAGCCGGACGGGTACCTCGCGCAGAGTCATGATGGTCGGTACGTGCGCACCGACTTCGAAGGGCGCCGCACCGATCCCCTCTCGGTCTTCGAGCGCGTCGGCCAGCGCTCCGCCGAGCGCCCCATCGCCGCGACGACCCTGCTCCTGGTGTGGCTCGGGGCCGCGTGGTTCATCGCGCGGCCGCGCACGCGCACCGGCTGGTGGGTGCTCTATCTCCTCTACGCGTGGTCGGTGTGTTGGACCGTCTTCGCGTTCACGAGCGGGATGTGAGGCCTGCCGAGGCGAAGTCGATGACGAGCTTGTTCAAGCGCTCGGGCGTCTCTTCGTGCGGACAGTGGCCGGCCTCGGGGATGAGGACGAGGCGCGCGTGCGGTAAGCGCTGGACGAGGCGCCGCCCGCCCGAGACCGGGAGGAGGCCGTCCTTCTCGCCCCAGATGATCAGCGTCGGCTGTTCGATCTCGGGCAGGTGCAGGTCCAGCTCGGCGATGGCAGACGGCAACGCGGACGCGGTCCTCACCAGCGCGCGCATCGAGCCCTTCGCCACGAACGGGGCCCAGAAGCCGGCCATGTAGTCGCGGTCGATGGGCAGGTTGCGATACGCGATTGCGGCCAGCGGGATGCGCAACAAGGTCGGCCCGACCAGCGCGCGATAGACCGGGGCCAGGGCCTCGATCTGGGTGCGCAAGGTCGGCCACGGGAACTGCTCGATGTGGCAGGCCGGGTTCAGGAGGATCATGCGCGAGACCCGCTCGGCCTTGTGCAGCGCGGTCCACAGCGCGACGCCCCCACCGAGCGAGCTCCCGACCCAGGTCGCCTCGTGGATGCCCAGGCGGTCGAGTGCTGCGAGCACGAACTCGGACAGCGCTCGGAGATCGTAGCGGCCAGGCCCGCGCGAGCTCCAGCCGTGCCCCTTCTGACAGAGGGCCACGACCCGAAAGCCCGCACGCGCGAGTGGCTCGACGTTCATGCGCCACGCCCACGACGACTGCGCGATGCCGTGCAGCAGCACGAGCACCGGGCCTTCGCGCGGGCCGAGGTCGACCACGTGCGCGTGCAAGAACTCGGTCGACCGGGCCGAGTCGCTGGGGACCTCGATCTCGAAGACGCGTGAGCGCGGGTGCCAGCCAGTCATGGGATGATGGGCCTCACTCTGCGCTCACGCGGCTCGCGGATCAACCGGTCTTGTCGAAGCGCTTGCGCTCGTTGTGGTCGAGGTACTTCTTGCGCAAGCGGATGTGCTTGGGCGTGACCTCGACGAGCTCGTCCGAGCCGATGAACTCGAGCGCCTCTTCCAGGCTGAAGGTGCGCGGCGGCGTGAGGAAGATGTTCTCGTCGTTGCCCGAGCTGCGGATGTTCGTCAGCTTCTTGGCCTTCGACGGGTTCACGACGAGGTCGTTCTCGCGCGCGTGCAGCCCGATGATCTGGCCGTGATAGACCTTCTCGCCGGGGCCGGTGAAGAGGACCCCGCGCTCCTGCAGCGTGTTCAACGAGTAGGTGATGGTCTCGCCATCGTCCTGCACGATGAGGACGCCGTTCTTCCGCATGCGCGACTTGCCCTTGGAAGGCGCGTAGTGGCTGAAGAGGTGCATGATGGTGCCGGTGCCGCGCGTGTCGGTGAGGTACTCCGAGCGGTAGCCGATGAGGCCCTGCGACGGGCAGTACCAACGCATGCGCACGTGGCCGTCGAGGCTCGACTGGAGGTCGAGGAGCTCACCGCCACGCTGGTTCAGCTTCTCGATGACCGAGCCGGAGTACGGCTCGGCGCAGTCGATGGCGACCTCTTCGATCGGCTCCTCGACCCGGCCGTCCTCGCCCACGCGGGTGATGACCTGCGGCGGCGAGACCGACAGCTCGAAGCCCTCGCGACGCATCGTCTCGATGAGCACCGAGAGATGCAGCGTGCCACGGCCCGACACGACGAACTGCTCCATCGAGGAGCCCTGCTCGACGCGGAGGCCGACGTTCGAGAGCAGCTCGCGATCGAGGCGGTCGCGGATCTGACGCGACGTGACGAACTTGCCCTCGCGCCCACCGAACGGCGACGAGTTCGGCGAGAAGGTCATGCTCATCGTCGGCGGGTCGATCGGGATCGCCGCCATCGGCAGCGGCTGCGCCGCGAGGCACACCGTGTCACCGACGGTCGCGTCACCGGCACCGGCCAGCGCGATGATGTCGCCGGCCGTGGCCTCGTCGCAGTCGATGCGCTCGAGACCCTTGAAGGTCATGAGCTGCGTCACGCGGAAGTTCTCGCGGCTGCCATCGGGGCGGCACACGGTCGCCTGCATGCCGCGCTTGATGTGGCCGGCGTAGATGCGGCCGACCGCGATGCGCCCGAGGAAGGGCGAGTGCGCCAGCGTCGCGACCTGCATCTGCAGGGGCGCCGTCGGGTCCGAGGTCGGAGCCGGGATGTGCTCGACGATGAACTCGAAGAGCTCTTTGAGGTCGGTCGAGGTCTTGCCGAGCTCTTTCACGGCCCAGCCGTCGCGGCCGACGGCGTAGATCACCGGGAAGTCGAGCTGCTCGTCGTTGGCGCCCAGCGAGACGAAGAGGTCGAAGACCTCGTCCAGGACCTCCTTCGGGCGCGCGTCCTTGCGGTCGATCTTGTTGATGCAGACCAGCGCCTTCAAGCCGAGCTCGAGGGACTTGCGCAGGACGAAGCGCGTCTGCGGCATCGGCCCTTCGGCGGCGTCGACCAGCAAGAGCACGCCGTCGACCATGCGCAGGACGCGCTCGACCTCGGAGCCGAAGTCGGAGTGGCCCGGGGTGTCGACGATGTTGATGCGGTAGCCGTTCCACGTCACGGCCGTGTTCTTGGCCGTGATGGTGATGCCCCGCTCCTTCTCCTGATCGTTGAAGTCCATGACGCGCTCGTTCGCGTCACCCTTGTCGCGAAGCGTGCCGGATTGCTTGAGGAGCCCGTCGACGAGGGTCGTCTTTCCGTGGTCGACGTGGGCGATGATAGCGATGTTGCGCAGGTCCATAGGCGCGCGCCGTCTAGCAGCGCCAAAGCGACAAAGCAATCACCATCGTTTAAGCGGGCCCGGGTACCTCTGTGACCGCGAGTCGCCAGGCGGGGGCGCGAGGTCCACCGGGGTGGCCTGGCGGCTCAGATCGAGGTGCGCTTGACGGCGATGCGCGGCGCTGTGCGGCAACGCTCTGACACGAAGGCCGCGTCGCGCACGAAGAGGGCGTTGCCCCGGTCCGAGAGGCGCGGGGCGTCGAGGATCTCGAGGCGGCGATGCAGCGCGTCGTAGTGCGCGGGGCGAAGGCCAGCCGCGACGAGGTGGGCATAGACCTGCTCGGGGTCCTTCGAGACCTCGATGAGCACCGCGGCCGTGTGGGCCAGGGTCTTCGGTGCGCCGGCCAGGACCTGATTCTCGAAGCCCTCGACGTCGATCTTGATGAGGGTCGGCGTCGCCCCCGGCAGCGACGCATCCAGGGTCGTCATCGGCACGCGCTGGCGTCCGGTCGAGGGCTCCTCGGCCGGGCCGGTGAGCACCTTGTTCATGCTGTCGCGCCCGGTCTCCATGAGCACCTCGCCCACGTGACTCCCGACCGCCTGCGCATGGACGCAGACCAGCAGCTCCAGCGCGTTCACGCGGATGTTGCGCGCCAACGACGCCAGCGCCTCGCCCACCGGCTCGAAGGTGTCGACGCGGGCGCCGACGACGCCGGCCGCGAGGATCGTGAACGAGCCGATGTTGGCTCCGACGTCGATGAAGTGATCGCCGGCGCGCAGGAGATGGAGGAGGAAGCCCATCTCGTCCGGCTCGTGCAGCCCGACGTAGATGTTGCCGGTGGCGCCCGCCATCCCCGGGCTCACGACGAGGCGCGTCGATCCGATCCAGGGGACGATCACCGGGCCGGGGGCCAGCCGGCTGCCGATCTGCCAGCGCGCCCAGTCGACGAGGTTCGCGACAGGGTGCTTGCGTCCCAGCGGATGTCGGACGATGAAACGCACGGTATCGAGAACGCCCATGCCGGGTTCGATAGCGCGAGCAGGAGAAGGTGGGCAATGCGAAAGGACGACTCTGGCATCCACAGCGTGCAGGCCATGGCGGGCGGGGCGCGGTCGACTCCGGTCTGGATCGCGGTCATCGTCGGCCTCGGGCTCTCGCCGATCGCGGCCTGCGGCAACAAGGGCGAGGCCTCTCTCAGCCCTATCGACGTCGCGTCCGAAGACACCGGGAAGCCAGCGACTCGCCCCGCCGAGCCGCCGTCGCCGTCCTCCTACCAGGTGCGCCTCGACGCGGTGCGGCGCCTCTTGAAGGCGGGCGAGACCGACGCGGGCCTCAAGGCCGCGCGCGAGCTCCTGGACGATCATCGGATCGATGCCGAGGGCTGGCTCGTGTACGCGACCGCGAACCAGATCGCTGGCGACAACAAGGAGGCCCTCCGCGCCGCCAAGGCCGCGGTCGAGCTGGACCCGAAGAACGCTGCGGCGTGGGTCGCGGTGGGCGCCGCAGAGCGCATGACCGGTGGTTATACCGCCGCCGACCTTGCCCTGCGCAAAGCCCTCGAGCTCGACCCGAGCTCGCGCGCGGCGCGCTTCAACCTGGCCGGCATCGCGGCCGACAAGGGGCAGCACGAGGTCGCGCGGAAAGAGCTGACGGCGCTCGTCGAGAACGATCCCGACGACTTCGAGACGCGCTTTCTGCTGGCGACGACCTTCCTCGCCCAGAAAGAGCTCGGCCCCGCCAAGGAGCAGCTGGCCAAGATCGTCGAGCGCTACCCCCAGCACTTCAAGGCGCAGCGCGCCCTGGCCGCGATCGCGTGGGCCGAGGGCAACTATCAACGCGCCTTCGAGCGCGCCACCATCGCCGCGCGCTTGAACGGCACCGACCCCGAGGTGACTCGCCTCCTCGAGGGCAGCTTCTACGTCATCGCCGCGGCGCGCCTTCGCTGCCTCGCGGGCGAGCGCCCTCCCGCCGGCTGGACCGGAGACCAGGTCGTCCAGGTGCTGACCGCCATCGAGAAAGAAGAAGGCCTCGAAGGCGCGGGCAGCTTTGTCGACCTCGACCAGCGCCTCGGCGAAGACGCGACCGTGAAGGCCCGCGTCGACAAGGCCGCGGCGAGCTGCCTGCCTCCCAAGCCCCCGGCCGCGGACGCAACCCCCTGAGTCCGACGTCGCGACGACGTCCTCGCACCGACGTCGCGCCGACCATCGTTCCGGCCCGCCCCTCCCCTTTCACCTCCCTCTCGGGTATGGTGTCGCCATGGTCGCTCAGCCTCAGTCCGCAACTCAGCTGCCGCCACGGGACCCGGTCTACCCGGAGTCCGATGGAAAGCCGATGGCCGACAACACCAAGCAGTTCGACGCCATCGTCCTCATCAAGACCAACATCGACGACCGCGTCCCCGACTTCGTGGCCGGCGATCACTTCTGGTACCCGGTCGAGGGTCGTCCCGACATCGTCGTTGCCCCCGACGTCTTCGTCGCCATCGGTCGCCCCAAGGGACCGCGCCGCAGCTACCGGCAGTGGGTCGAGGGCGGGGTCGCGCCGCAGGTCGTCTTCGAGGTCCTCTCCCCGAGCAACACGCTGCGCGAGATGATGGACAAGGCGGCCTTTTACCTCCAGTACGGCGTCGAGGAATTCTACCTCTACGACCCCGACAACGAGACCGCCTGGGGCCATGTCCGCGACGAGAGTGGTCGCCACCAGAAGGTCGAGACCCTCGACGGTTGGGTGAGTCCGCGCCTCGGGATCCGCTTCGACCTCAGCGGCGGCGCGCTGGTCATCTACGACCGCGACGGTCAGCGCTTCGAGGCCCCGAGCGAGCTGCGCAAGCGCGCCGAGGAGGAAGCCGCCAAGGCTCGCGCCGAGTCCGCCCGCGCCGAAGCCGAGTCCGCCCGCGCTGACCGCGAGGCCGAGCGCGCGCGCCGATTGGCAGAAAAGCTCCGCGCCGCGGGCCTCGACCCCGACGCCTGAGCCGTGGACCTCCCTCAGGCGGCCCAGCCCTCGAGCCGCTCGAGCAGGTGGGCCGACCACTCGCGGTAGGTCCAGCCCATCGCGCGCGTGTGCCCCTCGGCCGCGACGCGC
>JAEUKJ010000610.1 GCA_016792665.1 Deltaproteobacteria bacterium
GGCGCGCACGCGCTCGGTCGTGAGGCGCACGTCCGCGAGCGTCTGCAGGCCGCCCGAGCCTTGCGGGGTGACAGGGAGGGCGGCGGGGGCGAAGTCGGGGGCGATGGACAAGGGCGTGCTCCTGGCGGGGTTCAGAGGGCCGCGGGCGGCTCGTGGGTCGGGTCAGCGGGTGAGCCACCAGCCGATGGGATTGACGGCACCGGCGAGGCGCTTCCACCACGGGATGGACCGGCGCAGGTCCTTGCGGACCTCGGTGAGGGCGGCCTTGGCCTCGGCCGCGGTGCGGGACCGGGCGTCGGGGCCGGGCGGGCCCAGGGCGGCGCGATAGTGGGCCATGGTGAGGGGGCGCAGATGCGGGGTGAGGTGCTGGACGCGCTCCGCGAAGCGCTCACGCGTTTCACCCGGGGCGCGGCGGATGCCGAGGTCGGCCAGGCGATCGAGGGCCGCGCGCAAGGCCCAGCGGTGGGCCTTGTCGGCGCCGACCAGCGACGGCATCAAGAGACGCGCGTACTTGACCGCGTAGGCGCTGCCGATGCCGCTGCCGGCGAGGATGGCGAGGGCGATCAAGATCTCGAGCCACGGGAAGGGCGTGCGCTTGCCGGTGGCCGACATGCCGCCCGTCGGGTCGTTGCGCGCGATCTCGCCGAGCATCGAGGCCAGGTCCTGGTCGACGATCTCCTGAGGGGGCTCGTCGCTCTGCTCGGGGTAGACGTCGAAGGTCACCCAGCCGACCCCGTCGAGGTAGATCTCGGGCCAGGCGTGGGCCATGTTGCCGAGGATGAGCATCGAGCTGCCGCTGCCGCGACGCGCGGTGTCGACGCCGTAGCCGACCGCGACGCGCGCGGCGATGCCCTGGCTGCGCATGAGGAAGACGGCCGAGTGCGCGAAGTGGACGCAGTAGCCGCGCATCGATCCGAAGAGGAAGCTCGCGGTCGGATCGGTCTCGTCCTTGTGCGTCTCCTTCATGGTGTAGAAGCCGTTCTTCTCGAGGTAGCGCTTGATGGCGATGGCCTTCATGAGGTCATCGTCCTGGAAGCGCGGGTCGAGGTCGCGGACGAGCTCGTCCGAGAGGGCGAGGTAGCGCGGGTCGTTCGGGTATTCGGTGTAGTGGCGACGCGTCTCTTCGTCCCACGAGTCGGGCACCGAGCGACGCCCGATGAGGCGGCGCCATTCGGTGTCGAGGACCTCGGAGGTGACCTCGTAGGCGGCGACGAAGAGGTTCGGGTTCGGGTTGTCCAGCGGCTTGAGCTCGATGGCGTGGGCGAGCGAGACCGGCTGCGGGTGGTCCGTCAGGAGGAACATCGAGGTCGGCACGCGCTTGTGGAGGCTCGGCTCCGGGATGGTGGCGGGCGTGAGCGGCGCGGTGGTCGGGAAGCGCGTGAGCAGATCGGTGTCGAAGCGGCCGGACTGGTCGACGTTCAGGTGCGTCTGGTCAAAGGTCGAGAGCACCTGCTGGCGGAAGTAGAGGACCGGCTCCTTCGGCTCGAAGTCGTCGTGGAAGGTGACGACCGCGACGGGCTGGGGCGGCGGACGCTGGTTGGACTTGCCGAAGGGCGAGTTGTTCTTGCCGCTGCCGCCGCCTCCCCCACCCTTGCCATCGCCTTTGCCGTCGCCCTTGTCGGGCTTGCCGTCGCCGTCCTTGTCCTCGCCGCCGCCTTCGTCGCCTTCGTCGCCGGGCATGAAGTTGGCGGTCGGAGGGACGGCCTGGGCCGAGGGCGGCTCGCGGTTCATGAGGATGATGAAGGCCAGGACGCCGACGGCGATGGCGACGAGGAAGGACAGCCAGCCCTTGCCCGCCCCGGGACGGCGGAGCGCCATGACCAGGCCCAGCACCATCAGGCCGACGCCGAAGGCCTTGAGAAAGACGACCGGGTCCCAGCCGAGGGCGAAGAGGGCGTCGGCGAACCAATAGGGGCGATTGATCTGGAGGCCGCGATGCTCGACCAGGGTGTAGCTGGCGACCGCGACCACGGCGATGATCTCGACCACGGCGAAGACGCGGTAGCGCTTGGCGAAGAAGCGGAGTCCGAAGAGGATCGACAGGGCGGCGAGGCCGAACTCGAAGATGTCGGAGGCGTAGATCGTGCCGTCGACGCCGAGCGCTCCGGCGGCCCAGGTCGACTCGCGCACCCAGCCCGCGAGGACGTGGAAGACGACCGCGAAGACCGCGGTGATGAGGAACCCGGCGATGGACTTCAGCTCGGCGCGAAAGGCGGTCTGAGCGAGGACGGTCGCAAGGACGGTGGCGGTGACGAAGGCCGCGAAGCCGACCGGCGTGGCGATCGGGTGGTAGAGCTGCACGCTGCCGAAGGCCGCGGCATACAGCAGGACCTTGACGATCTGGACGAGCACCGACTCGGACGCGAGGGTCGCGGGCGGCGTGCCGAGGAGGAGCTCGCTCGTGGCAGAGCGTGCGGCGGGGTTGGTGGACGTCATCCGAGAGACCTCCAGGCCTCGATGCCGTTCTGGTCGATGGCGGCGCCGGTCTGCTTGTGGATGACCCGGAGCTCGACGCCAGCTTGGCGCAAGCGATCGTAGACCGCGGGCACCTCGCTGATCGGGGACTCGTCGCGCGGGCGCCGGAAGAAGAAGCGCGACAGGGTCTTCGTGTGGCGACGCTCGAGCGAGCCATCGACGGTCATGACCACGGTGGGCGGCATCGGCAGGCGGCGCGTGGCGGCCAGGAGCTTGTCGACCCAGGCGCCGTCGGTGGCCGGGGCGAACACGACGAGGTTGTCGAGGCGGCCGCGATCGACGCTCTTCAGGAGAGGGCCCAGCGACTCGGCGCCCGACTCGCGATAGGCCGCGGACTCGATGACCTGCTCGACCGCCTCGGTCACGTTCGAGGTCGGGCGGTGGCTGCCCTCGGCCGCGAAGACGAAGTCGGCGCCGAGCAGCCCCTCTTCCAAGAAGAGACGCGCGGTGGATGCCGATGGCTCGTCGTCGCGACCCGCGACGAAGAAGCCGACCATGGCGGGCTTCGGGGCGATGGCGCGCTCGGGCTCGCGCACCATGAGCTTGCGCGAGCGTGCGAAGACCTTCCAGAGGATGTGGCGCACGGGGTCGCCCGCGGCGTAGCGGCGCATCTCGACGAGCTCGCCGAGCGGCTGGCCCGACGGATGCGAGTAGCCGTCATCGGTGGCGCGGCGGATGGCGAGGGTGAGCTCGGCGCGGCCGGGGACGGGTTGGATGCGGAGGGTGGTCTGCCAGCGGCGGTCGAAGCGGATGCGGGCGAAGCCGAAGACGTCCTGCACGGTGAAGCGGCGCGCGACCGAGGTGAAGCGCCCGCGTTCGTGCGGGGTGACGTACTCGGCCCAGTGCGGGCCGTCCTTGACGAGGCGGACCTGGACACCGGCGGGCTCGGCCCAGGCGTGCTCGACCTCGACGATGGCGACGAAGCGGAGGCGCGGGGCGCGGAACGTGGTCTCGCTCTCGACGCCGACGGTGAGCGACTCGGGCAGGCCGACCGAGCGCTTGCCGAGGCGCCAGAAGAGGATGCCAGAGGCGATGAGGACAGGCACGAGGGCGAGGGCGACGAGACCCATCGCGGTCAGCGCGAAGCCGAGCAGGATGAAGTCGGCCTGGTCCTCGGCAAAGGCGAAGTAGACCCAGGCGCCGAACGCCGCGAGCACTACACCGGCCGGGGTCAACGGGAAGAGGTCCCTGGCGAGGGCGAGGCCGTGGCGCACGCGCTTCCAGGTCGGACTCGGCCCTCGGTTCTGTGTTCGACTGGCTGCCATCGCCTCACTGGGACGTTGGTTCGGTCCCCATTGAAAAACGCCGGGCGGTCACGCGCGCGTCGAACGTGGTGTCGACGTCGAGCCCCATAGACTGCTCACCGCGGTCGTATAGCATAGCCCCGCGGACCCCGCGACCGAACCCACGAGCGGGTCGGGTCTGTTCCCGACGGCGCGATACACGGTCAGATCGGCGAGAGATGGACCGCGGACGCTGGCTGAGATGGCCCTTGGAGCGAGCGACGGAGGCACGATGGTCGGGACGTTGAAGAGGCCGGGGCTCTGGCTCGGACTGGTGATGGTGGTCGGCGCGGGATGCGGCGGCGGCCGCCCGGCGAGCGTCGAGCTCGCGGTCGAAAAGCTCGTGAGCGCGGCGCGGGGCGGCGATGCCGAGGCGTTTCGCGCGGCCTTCCCGAGCCCGGACGAGGTGGCCGAGCTCTTCGCGTGCCCGGCCGGGATGGATCTCGCCAAGCGCTTCGAGGGGCTGAGCGGCGACTTCGAGGGCATGCGCGAGGCGCCCGCGAAGGTGGTCTCGGTGGTGGTCGGGCAGCGCGACGACGTGGCCCCAGGTGGCGCGGTCGGCGAATGCAAGGCCAAGCGCGGGCTCGCGCTGGTCAAGGCCACGGTCGAGGTCGAGCACGGGGCGCGCAAGGACAGCTACGCGATGCGCTTTGTCGTGGTCGATGGCGGCGTGGCGGTGCTCGGGTTCTGAGCCGAGCCCGCACGGGCCGGGACGATGGCGCGGCGGTCAGGCGCCGGGCGGCAGGCGACGCTTGATGATCTTCACCGCGGAACGGACCTCTTTGTGGAGGGACGGGCGCGGGTCGACCTCGAGGCGCTTCTGCATCGCCGCGATGAGCTCCTTCGAGGGGCGCGCGACGGCGCCGAGCGCGAAGGCGGCCTTGCACGCGAGCATGCCCTCCATCTCGGGGAGCAGCGAGACGAGCGCGGCCTCGGCCCCGCGCGCCTTCTGCCCGAGGTCGCCGATGACGCGCACCGCGTTCTCGCGGGCGATGAGGCTCTCGTCGGGCTTCTGCGCGAAGCGGGCCAGGGCCGGCACGAGGACCTCGGACATGCGGGCCGCGACCTTGCCGATGGTCTGGAGCATCCAGTCCTCGCGCCCGACCAGGTGCTGGGTGATGGCGGCCGCGACGCGCTCCGGCCCGTAGGCATCGAGCGCCACGAGGCAGGCGCGCTTGACCCGCTCGGTCGCGCCGCGCAGCGCGAAGGTGAGCGCCGGGACGGCCACGTCGTCGGCGGTGCGCAGGTTTGCGAAGGCCTCGGCGGCGGCGACCTGCACCTCGGGGATGCCGTCCTTCAGGGCGATCGTCAGCGGCGTGAGGAGGTCCTTCAGGGCGCGCTGCATGAAGCCGGCGGCGCGCGCGGCGTTCTCGCGCACGACGGGACGACCGTCGGCCAGCGCGGAGATCATCCAGGCGGTGTCGAGGTTCGGGGCCCCCTGGCGGAGGACGTCGAGCGCGAGCGGCCCCTTGTCGAAGCCGGGGATCGGCATCGGCACGGGGTCTTTCTGGAACTCGGCCGGCGTGCGCCCCTCGAGGCGGAAGAGGCACTTCTGGGCCGCGCCGATGATGGCCGGCAACGGGTGCCGGACCAACGCCTTGACCTTGTCCATGGCGCGCGTCGTGCCCTCGGGATCCTGGGCGTAGAGGCGGCCGAGGGTCTGGAGGGCGTTCAGGACGACGAGCTGGGACGGGTGCTCGAGGGCTTGGATGATGGCCGGCGTGGCGACCTTGCCGAGCTTCTCGAGGATGGGGACGACGGTCCTGCGCGCGAGGTCGCCGGGCACCCAGAGGCCCGCGATGAGCGCCGGCAGTGCGGCCTTGCCGAGACCGATCAGCGAGTCTCTTGCGGCCGTGCGCACGAGGTCGTTGTCCTCGGACAGGGCCTCGACCAGCGACGACGCAGCCGGGAGCGACTTCTTGCCGAGCGAGAGAAGCGTCTTGGCAGCGGCCTCTTTGACGGCGTCGACCGGGTCCTTGAGCAGGATCGCCAGGAGCGGATCGAAGCGGCCGAGCAGCCCCATCGCGGTGGCCGCGTTCTCGCGCACGGCGCGACGACCGTCCCAGAGCAGCTCGACCAGGATCTTCGCGTCGAAGGACTCGGTCAGCGCAGCGAGCTCGGACTCGTCGATGGGCCCGGTCGCGAACCCCTCGGACGGCAGCGGCCGAGGCTCGCGCAGCATCGAGTGCTCGACCCCATCGAGCCAGTCGAGGGTCGCGAGCGCCTCCATGCGCACCTCGCGGTCCTCGTCACGGCGGGCCAGCGCGACGGTCGGGCGCGCCCCCTTGGCGAGGGACTTGTCGAGGAGACGGAGGCCGATGAGCGCGTTCTTCCGGACCTGCGTCGAGTCGTAGCGCTGGGCCAGGATGAAGGCGTCGACGGCCTTCTCGGCGAGCGCCCCGAACATCGGCAGGATGGTCTTGCCGACGAGCTCGGGCGCGTCGTCGAGCGCGTACATGAAGGCGTCGATGGCGAACTCGCCGTAGGCGCGGAGCCCGGCCTCGGCTGCCTGGACGACGCGTGGCGAGGCATCGTCCAAGGCCTGGACGAGGTCGAAGGCGACGTCGCGGCGCGGCGGGAAGACGGCCAGCGCCTGGGCGGCGCGGACACGGACCTCGACGCTGGGGTCGCGCAGGGCGCGGACGAGATAGGGCCAGGCGACCTCGCGACCGGTGCCGAGGACCTCGAGACCGGTGGCCGCGTTGGCGCGCACGACGTCGCGACCGTCGCTGATGGCGTGGGTCAGGAGATCGAAGCGGAGCTCGTCGGCGCGCTCGGCGATGACGTCGCGAGAGAGCAGCGCGTCGGCGAACTCGGGCAGTGGGAGCGGCGTCGGCTCGAGCGTGGAGGGGACGAGATCCTTGCCGTCGATCTTGTCGAGGAGCGTGACGGCAGCGGCGCGGACGTGCTGGTCTTGCGCGTCGGAGAGCGCTTCGACGGGTGCACGGTGCGGCGCGAGCCCGTCCCGCGGGAAGGCACGGAGGACCAGCAGTGCGCCGAGGTGCAGCTCGGGTGCGAGCGGCGAGAGCGCGTCGGGGAGCGCGTTCATCGCGTCGTCCCCCAGCGCCACGAGGAGGGCGGTGAGCTCGGCGAGATTGCGCTCGGTGACGGTGTCGAGGCCGAGGCTGAGCGCCGGGAAGGCCGCGGACCCGAGCGCGGAGAGGGCGGCCGATGCGGTCTTGCGCACGCGCAGGGCGCGGTCGTCGAGGGCTTCGACCAGGACGCCCGCGAGGGTCAGGCGATCGAACCCGCCACGCGGCGCGTCGAAGTCCGCGGCGATGCGGCCGACGGCATCGATGGCGGCGGCACGAACCTCGATGGCCTCGTCGCGGGCCAGGGCGACGAGGCTGCCGAGCGAGGGGACGACTTCGGCCGAGGGCGAAAACCCGAGCAGTGTTGCGGCGTTGGCGCGCACCCAGGCCCGGCCGTCGCGCAGCACGCGAGCCAGTCGCTCCGGCGTGGCGGTGGGGTGATCGCCTTCGAGCGACGATGCGTCGAGGCGACGCTCGTAGAAGCCGGCGATGTCGATCGGGTCGGGCTCGAGGACGCGGGGCGGGCGGGGCTTGCCCCCCTTGATGGCGTCGATGGCGCGCGCGGCCGCGGAGCGGACCTGGTTGATGGGGTCGTTGAACTTGGCTTCGAGCGCGTCGACGACCGCGTCGGCGCCGCGCTTGGCGAGGAGCTCGAGCCCCTGGGCGGCGTTGATGCGGATGAGGCCCGACGGGTTCGCGAGCGCCTTGGCCAAGGTCGGGACACCGGCGTTCCCGAGGCGATCGAAGACCGGCAGGATGGTCGTCCAGGCCGCGTCGGCGTCGACGCGCAGGCCTTCGATGAGGGCCTCGGGCATGACGGCGTGCGTGGCCGCGAGCAGGTTGACCATGCGCTCGCGCACGTTGGCATCCGGATCGGCCAAGGCCACCGTGAGCCAGAAGGCGACCGGCGCGGCGAGCTCGGGCCCCAGGCGCTCGAGGGCCTCGGCGGCCGCGCTGCGCACGATCGCCTCGCTGTCGCGGAGCAGGATCGCGAGCGACATCGCGGCCCGCTTGGGCGCGTTGCCGACGAAGCCGAGGACGCCGGCGGCGTTGGCGCGCACGACCTCGCGACCGTCGCGGACCGCGCGCAGGAGGAGATCGACATCGAGCTCGCCCGCGAGC
>JAEUKJ010000632.1 GCA_016792665.1 Deltaproteobacteria bacterium
GCCCGCGTCCAGTAGCCCGCGAGCGGCACGCGCAGCCCCGGGGTCTGCGGCACGATGGGACCCGGCGCCTCCAGGAGGGCCGGCTCACTCGGATAGACCCACGGCCGCCCGACCGGCAGCGTGTAGTTGTCTTCCTCGTCATCGACCTCGAGCCACTCGGTGCACGCACCCAGGGCCGCGGTCGCGACCCAGGCCGCCATCAAGCGCACGAGCCAGGCCGACCGCGAGGCCATCGCAGAGCGAGAGCCGAGGCCGGTCGACCCGCCGGTCATTGGTCCTTCTTCAGCGCCTTCATGAGCAGCTCACCGAGCGAGCCCATGCCACCCTTCTTGCCCTTGTCGGCCTTGTCGGGGGTGTCCGAGTACGCCAGCGTCCCGCCGCGACGGCCACCCGGGGGCGTCCAGTCGGCGTCGCCGCGCGGCTTGATGCCGAGGTCGTTCATGCGGTCGGTGTTGCGGCTCGGGCCACGCGGTCCGCCCCCACCGGGGCCGCCACGCTGCTCCTGCTGCTGGCTGCGCTGGCGGAGCTCTTCCTCGTCGCGGCGGGTCAAGGCGATCTTCTTGTCGCCCGGCTCGACGCGCAGGATGCGGGCCTCGATGTCCTTTCCGACCTTGAACTCGACCGCCAGCGGCCGCCCCTCGGTCTTGGACTCGCTGGCAGGGAGCAGCGCGTTCACGCCCGGCTCGAGCGCCACGAAGACGCCGAAGTCCTGCACCGACTCGACGCGCCCGGTCACGGTCTGCCCGACCTTGTAGCGCTCGGCCACGCCGTCCCACGGGTCGGCGGCCAGGGCCTTCAGCGACAGCTTGATCTGGCGGCGGTCGAGGTCGATCTCGAGCACCTTCACGCGCACCGTCTCGCCGACCTTCAGGATGTCCTTCGGGTGCTTCACGCGATAGTGGGCGAGGTCGGAGATGTGGACGAGTCCTTCGACGTTGTCGCCGAGCAGGATGAACGCCCCGAAGTCCTTGAGACGCGTGACGGTTCCCGTCGTGATCTCGCCGACTTGCAGCTTGGCCCCGATCGCCTCGACCGGATCCTCCTGCGCGCGCTTCATCGACAGCCCGAGCTTGCCGGTCTCGTTGTTCACCTCGGTGACGACGACCTCGACCTCATCGCCGAGCTTCACCACCTGGTGCGGATCCTCGACGCGGTTCCACGACAGCTCGCTCACATGGACGAGCCCGTCCTTGCCGCCAAGGTCGACGAAGACGCCGAACTTCTGGATCGACCGCACGCGCCCCTTGAGACGCTGACCCACGGCGATCTTGGACATCAGCTCGGCGGCCTTCACGCCCTGCTCGGCCTTCAGGATGGCCGCGTGCGACACGACCACCGAGCCGTTGTCCTTGATCTCGGTGATCTTGAAGTTCAGGACCTGGCCGAGCTTCGACTCGGGGTTCTCGACCCGCACGAGGTCGATCTGGCTGTGCGGGCAGAAGGCGCGGAGGTTCCCCACCTGCACCTCGTAGCCGCCCTTGTTGTGGCCGATGACCTTGCCCTCGACCTGGATGCCAGCGGCCTGCGCGGCGCGCACGGCGCGGAGGTCGGCCTCCTGCCCGAGACGCACGCGGATGCGGATGCCGCTCTCGTCCTGGCCGTAGACGATGCCTTCGATCTCGTCGCCGACCTTGACGACGATGTTGCCGTCGGAGTCGCGCACGTCCTCTTTCAGGACGTAGCCGGTCGCCTTGCCGCCGAGGTCGAGGAAGATCTCGGGCCCCTTGGGCGCGATGACCTCGACGATCGCTTTGACGCGCGTGCCGGGCTCGAAGCCGGGGGTCACGGGCCCACCGCCGCCGTCGCCCTTCATCATCGCCGCGAAGTCCACGTCCTCGTTGACGGTGACGTTCTCATAGGTGGCGGTCTCGACGGTGATGATGTCCCCACCCTCACGCCGGCCCTTGCCGCGGGCCACGACCTCGATCGCCGGCTCTTCCGCTTCCTTGCCGCCGCCCTTCTTGCGACCGCCGGCCCCACGGGCGCCGCCTTCACGCGGTCCGTCGGCCTGGGCCTTGGCGCCGCCGTCCTGGCCGGGAGGGCCGCGACGCTCGGGGCGCGGTCCCTTGCCGCTGGCCTGGCCGTCGGGCTTCTTCGCCACGTTGGGCCCTTCGGGCGTCGTCGCGGGGGTCGCGGGGGTATCGGGGGTATCGCTCATTCGGAGTCTCCAGACGATGCGGCGAGGCGGTAGCACACGAAGTCACGGGTTCCAAGGGCTTCGTTTCCGCCGAATCGATCTTTGGATTTTCCACGCGCGCCGGGCTCTGCTACACGGGCCGTCTCTTGGAGCGACGATGACCCGCAAGAAGGTCGCGACGACCATCTACATCACGAACGAACAAGACCGGCAGTTGAAGTTGCTATCGCAGGCGATGGGAACTCCGATGGCCGAGCTCATACGGCTCGGCATCGACCATATCCTCGAGCGCTTCAAAGACCGCCTCCCGACTCAGCTCGGGCTCTTCGGCGAAGAGTCTCCCGCCCCCCGGAATCCCAAGACCCCATGAGCAAGCCCAACTCCCGGTCGGTGCACGTCCCGCGCGAGCGCATCCGCAACTTCTCGATCATCGCGCACATCGACCACGGCAAGTCCACGCTGGCCGACCGCCTGCTCGAGCTGACCGACACGGTCACGGCTCGCGAGGCCCGCGCGCAGTACATGGACAAGATGGACCTCGAGCGCGAGCGCGGCATCACCATCAAGTCGCAGACGGCCCGCCTCCGCTACCACGCCGAGGACGGCCTCGAGTACCACCTGAACCTCATCGACACGCCGGGCCACGTCGACTTCAACTACGAGGTCTCGCGGTCGCTGAAGTCGTGCGAGGGCGCGCTGCTGGTGGTCGACGCCTCGCAGGGCGTGCAGGCCCAGACGCTCGCCAACGTGTACCTGGCCCTGGACGAGAACCTCGAGATCATCACGGTCTTGAACAAGGTCGACCTGCCCGCGGCCGACGTCGACCGCGTGCGCCAGGAGATCGAGGACTCGATCGGCCTCGACACCAGCGAGTGCATGCCGATCTCCGCCAAGTCCGGCATGGGCGTGGCGGAGCTGCTGGAGGCCATCGTCAAGCGCCTGCCGCCGCCCAAGGGCGACCCCGAGGCGCCGACCCAGGCCCTCATCTTCGACAGCTGGTACGACTCGTACCGCGGCGTCATCGCCATGGTCCGGCTCTTCCAGGGCCAGCTCAAGAAGGGCGACAAGGTCCGCTTCATGATGACGGGCGGCGAGTACGAGCTGCTCGACGTCGGCGTGAACCAGCCCGAGATGTCGCCCGTCCCCGACCTCCAGCCGGGCGAAGTCGGCTACATCGTCTGCGGCATCAAAGAGATCCGCGACGTGCGCGTCGGCGACACGGTGACGCTCGTGAAGCGCCCCGCGCCCGAAGCCCTGCCCGGCTTCAAGCCCGCGCAGCAGATGGTGTTCTCGTCGATCTATCCGACCGAGACGAGCGACTTCGAGCCGCTGCGCGAGGCCCTCCAGAAGCTGTGCTTGAACGACGCCGCCGTGAGCTACGAGCCCGAGACCTCGGGCGCCCTCGG
>JAEUKJ010000638.1 GCA_016792665.1 Deltaproteobacteria bacterium
GCCGGGGCGCGCATCGCCTACACGATGGACCGCGCGCTCTTGCGCGGCTTCGCGATCTTGATCGGCTGGATCCCGGCAGCCAAGCGCATCCGCCTGCCGGACCAGCTCCGCAAGATCGCCGACAGCTACTACGCGCAGCTCGACCTGCGCGAGGAAGGCGACAACACGCGCCTCATGTTCGAGACCTTCGCGCCGCCGTTCAACGAGCGCCTCGCCAAGCGCGGCTCGAAGCGCAAGATCGTCATCCCCGAGATGCACTACATGGACCGCGACGTGCTGGTGGTCGACTGGATCTCCGGCACGGCCGCGACCAAGGTCCTGGCCAGCGCTCGGAGCCCCGACGCAGCGACGCGCGAGGCGACCGCGGCACGCTGGCGCGAGCACGGCGAGATCGTCATCGAGGCAGCCGTGTGGGCGAGCCTGCGACGCGAAGTGACGCACGGCGATCTCCACGCGGGCAACGTCTACTTCGGCGAGGACTCGGTCATCTTCCTCGACTTCGGGCTGTGCTCGCGCGTGGCCGATGTCGATCGCCTGCGCCTCGCGGCCGGCCTGCTCTCGACCGCGGGTGGGGACTCCGAGGGCGTCGCGCGCACCCTCATCGCGATGGCCCCGACCCCGCCGAAGATGTCCCCCGACGAGCACGCGGCCCTGGTCAAGACGCTCGACGGGCTCATCCACACCGTCAACACGCAGGTCGGCGAGGGCAGCACGAGCAGCCAGGGTCTGCCGCTCGGGTCGCTGCTCAGCGCGTTCATGATGGCCATGCGCCAACATCGGGTCGAGCCCCACCCGGGCTTCGCGATCATGAACCAGAACCTGCTCGCGGCGCAGGGCTTCGTCGGGGCCCTGGCCCCGGACTACAACCTCGTCGCGGCCATTCGCGAAGAGGTCATGGCCCTCTACAACGACGACGCCACCGGCCTCGAGCACGTGAAGCACGTCATCCTGTTGCCGGCCGTCGTCGGCCTGGCGCTGCGCGACGAGGGCGTCGAGAACCTGCTCGTCAGCGCGCTCGACCTCACGCGCGCCTTCTCACCGGTGCGCGGCGCGGATCTGGATCAGCAGCTCGCGGCGGCCGAGAAACAGACGCCGTATCTGGTGGCCGCCGACTTCCAGGCCTATCACCTGGCCCTCCTGAAGCTGCGCCAACTGCGCACACGGCCGGCCTTCCGGGCCAAGGTGCAAGAGCTCGTCAAGATGATGCAGCTCTCGCCGCCGCACCCGATGGTGCAGATGACGACGATGTTCCTGCAGAACCTCGTCGCCTGAGGCGAGACGCAGGTCACTTCGGTACGGGCGCGCCCACCACCATGGTGACCTCCGTCCAGCGCTTGCCCTCGATGACGTAGACGCCCTGACCCGGACGCAGGAGCTCGTATCGCAAGACCTTGGCCTTCGTGGACGCTGCGAGATCTTCTGACGACCCGGTCCAGTCGCGATCGAAGATCGCGGGGTCGGTACTGAGGACCGGAGACGCGGTGATCATGACGTAGGGCTCTTCGCCCATACCTGCGCCCTTCGGGCGGAGCTGAAAGCTGCCCTCGTTGCCATCGAAGAGGGCTCCGCTGACGTCCTTGGCCAGCTCCCAGCCGTCAGGCACCCGCACGGTGACGGGGATATTGAACGTCTTGGGGGGCTCGAGCGAGTTGCCGTCGAGGTCCATCAGCGTCGTGTAGACCAACGTGATCTTGCGCTCGACGAACGTCGGCCCCTGCTCGGGGCTCTTCTCGGGGGCCTTGGCCTCCGCAGCAGGCGCGTGCGCCTCGGGTGCGGAGCTGCCCGTGGGCTCGGCGGGCTTGCCGCAGGCGACGAGGACGGAGGCGATGAAGAGCAAGGTCGACCGTAGCTTCATCAGGGGTTCCTACCAGGAGGGGGTGATGTCCCGGACGCCGGGCACGTTGTTGACGGTGACCGGCTCGACCTGGCCCTTCGGGTCGACGGTCGCGAGGAGCGAGCTCACGGAGTCTCCCCTCGCGATGACGAACCGGGTGCAGGACTTGTTGGGGTCGAGGGTGACCCCTTCGAGATCCCGGGGGACCGTGCCGAGGGCAGCGCTCGCCTCCGCTGTCGCGGCTGCAGCCTTCGCCGACTGGCCGGAGGACGGGGTCAGCGTGCGCGCTGCCGAGGGTTCCAAGGACACAGGCAAGGGCGAGTGCGAAGCGGGTCACCCCAACCCCTTGCGTTCCCCGAACTCAACCGTGGTCGGCGCCTTCGGGCTCGCCGTCGGCCGGCTCGGGGAGTTCGGGAGCCCACGGGGGAACGGGTCTTGGAAGCTCGACCAGCGCTCCGGCCCACCGATCATCTCCTGTTCGTTCAGGAGGCACGCATCGAGCTTGCGCGTGAGCACCGCGGGGTCCAGGTGGCGACCGATGAAGACGAGCTCCTGGCGGCGGTCGCCGAAGGGGGTCTGCCAGAGCCGATCGATCTCGGCGCGCACCTCGGGATCCGCGGGCCAGTGCTCGGGCGCGCTGGCCGCGAACCATGCGCCCGCAACCTCGCAGTTCGCCGAGCCGCCGGCCTGGGACCAGAGCCCGACGTGGGCCATGCGCGTGGCCAGCCAGAAGAAGCCCTTCGAGCGCAGGACCTGGTCCCAGGTGCCGGGCGCGTTCAAGAGCGCCCAGAGGCTGGCTGGGTGGAAGGGGCGGCGGGCGCGATAGACGAAGCTCGAGATCCCGTAGGTATCGCTGTCGGAGACCTCCTCGCCGCGCAGTGTGGCCATCCAGCCGGGGGCGCGGCGCGCCTCGTCGGGGTCGTAGCGGTCGGTATCGAGGAGGAGGTCCAGGGGGAGACGCCCGCGCTCGGCGTGGACGATCTCGGCGTTGCGGTTCAGTGCGGCGAGGATGGCCTCGAGCTCGGCGAGCTCGGCGGCGGTGACGAGGTCGACCTTTGAAATGACGAGGAGGTCGGCGAACTCGACCTGGGCCAGGAGGAGGTCGGTGACCGTGCGCGCGTCGTCTTCGCCGAGGCCGACCCCGCGGTCGGCCAGGTTGTCGGCCGCTTTCCACTCGCGGAGGAAGTTCTGCGCGTCGACCACCGTCACCATGGAGTCGAGGCGCGCGAGATCCGAGAGCGAGGTGCCGTCCTCGAGCTCGAACTCGAAGGTCTCGGCCACCTGCATCGGCTCGCCGATCCCGGTCGACTCGATGACCAGGTGATCGAAGCGCCCCGCCCGCGCGATGCGCTCGACCTCGACCAGGAGGTCTTCGCGCAAGGTGCAGCAGATGCAGCCGTTCTGGAACTCGACCAGCTTCGCGTCGACGTTGCTGAAGCCGCCGCTCTTGATGAGCGAGGCGTCGACGTTGACCTCCGCCATGTCGTTGACGATGACCGCGATGCGACGCCCCTAGCGATTCGCGAGGAGCTGGTTCAGGAGGGTCGTCTTGCCGGCTCCGAGAAAGCCGGAGAGCACTGTCACGGGAAGTTGGTCGCGCACGTCAGGACCTCTCTTGCAACTCGATTGCACCAATAACCGTGATGCAATCAAGTTGCAAGTTTAGTCAGCGAGCGCCCACCCAGGTCGGCACGAGCGCCACGGACTCGGGCGCCCCGACCGCGAACTGGCGGTCCGGCGCGAGGTCGCCACTCGCGAGGTCGGCGAAGAAGTCCCAGCGCAGGATGGCCCCGTTCGACTTCTCGGCCACGAAGAGGTGCGCGCCGTCGAAGGCGATGTCGACCGGGTTGCCGAGCTTCGAGGCCGCACCCGCGATGTCGATGCGGACATCGACCGTGCCGCTCGCGAACGACGCGCCTTCGACGAGGTAGAGGCGCCCGTCGGTGGCGGAGGCCGCGAGCCCGACATCCGAGAGGATGAGGAGGTCGCCGTCGGCGACGTACACGATGCCGTGCAGGTTGGTCGCCAGGACCGCGTCGCTGCGGCGCGGCGTGAAGGTGCGGCTCGGGCCGGCGCTGCCGTAGTTTCGAGAGTAGCTATCAAAAACGGCGACCTTGCCGTTGGTGAGCGCCACGAAGAGGCGGTCGCCGATCGGGTCGTAGTCCATGTCCCAGGGCTGGCCGACCCCGACGAGGCTCGTCACCTGGACCGGCATCGCGTTGCCCGCCGCGCAGGTCGAGAACGCGCGGATGCTCGGCGTGGTGGCGTTGCTCTCGGCGATGAGCACGAGTCCCAGCGCGTCGACGATCTCGATGCCCTTGGGCGCGACGAGACCGGTCGCCGCGCCGGTCACCACGCGGTCGCGGGTCGGCGTGAACGAGCCCCCGTTGCGACCGCGCGCGAAGCGGCCCAGGACCGCGAAGCCGCCGACCGTGTTGGTGCCGTCGTCGAAAGTGACGAAGGCGTCGCCGTTCTGATCGTAGGTGACGTTCTCGAGGCTGCGCTGCGCATCGAAGGTCGTCTGGGCGTTGGCGAGGTTGTAGCCCAGGCGTTGGAGGATGCCGGTGCCTGCGCCCGAGGCCGGGTTCTGCGTGATGCCGACCGAGAGGATGATGGCGCTCGGGTCGTCGATGTCCGAGACGTCGTCACGGTAGGCCGGGGTCGGCGCCGCGGCCAGGGCCTCGGCCTTGGTGACCGCCTGCGCGAAGTCGGCGGCGACGTCGCCGCTCGGGCCGGTGGCCACGTTGCGATAGACCAGGACGAGGTCGTTGGCCTTCTCGGTGACGCGCGCGTCGAGGCCGTCGAGCTCGAGGTCGACCGGGTTGCCGAGCCGCGTCGCCGGGCCGGCGATGTGGCGCTTGGGCACGACGTTGCCGTTGGCGGTGGACGCCCGGTCGAGGACGAAGATGGCGCCGTCGGTGTTGAAGGCCGCGCCTTGGGCCGCGGTGGTGAGGGCGCCGACGTCGCTCACGACGAGCTGGTCGGCCTCGGCGCGGTACGCGATGCCATGCAGGTTCGCCGACAGCTTGACCCCGTTGACGTCGGCAGGGGTGATGGTGCGGGCCGGGCCGCCCGCGCCGAAGGTGACGAGGTAGTCGTCGAAGACGGCGACGGTCCCGTTGACGAGGGCCACGAAGAGGCGGTCACGCGGCTCGTCGTAGACGAGGTCCCAGGGGTTCGCGGCGAGCGCCGTGGTGGCGACCGGGGCGACGTCGCCCGTGGCGGCCGAGCCGAAGACCGAGATGCGCGAGGCGCCGTTGTTGGCGATGAGCACGAGGCCGGCGCGGTGCGCGAGGGCCAGGCCCTTCGGGGCGACGAGGCCGGTGAGGGTCGAGCCGGGGCCGCCGAGGAGTCGATCATAGTCGGCGTCGATGGTCGCCGCGTCGCCGATCTGCGGCGCGTTGCAGCTCACCGAGAGGCGTCCCGGGACGGCCGGGGTGGCCGTCGCGCCGAGGTCGCCTGCGTGATAGAGGTTGCCCTGGCGATCGAAGGCGATGCCCTCGTTGCCGCCCCCCGTGAAGGCGAGGAGGCGCTGGTGCTTCTCGTCCTGGACCTGGATCTCGCCCGCGTTGGCCGTGCCGTTGAGAGCCACGAACCAGCGCGAGGGCGCGAAGCCGGTGGGCCCGACGGGTCCGGCCGCGCCATCCTTGCCGGGCGCGCCATCCTTGCCGGGCGCGCCATCCTTGCCATCGGCACCATCCTGACCGTCGGCACCGTCCTGGCCGTCGGTCCCGTTCATGCCGTTGCTACCGTTCGTACCGGCCGGCCCCTGCGCACCAGTGGCCCCCGTTGCACCGGTGGCACCCGTTGCGCCAGTCGCGCCCGTTGTACCGGTGGCACCCGTTGCGCCAGTCGCGCCCGTCGCACCGGTGGCCCCCGTCGCACCAGGTTCTCCCTGCGGTCCGTCGCAACCCGCGGCGATGAGGAGCGACGACGTGGCGAGCGCGTGAACATATTTCCGAAGTGACATTTCGACCCCTTGCTCGAAGCTCGTGACATGGATAAGCGTCGGCGCGTGACGAGACGGCCCGCCACTGCCAGCTTTCGCCAGCAATAACGGGATGTTCGTTGCTACTCTCGCCGACTTCGATCAGGCGTTCTGGCGACCTGTCTTCCGCAGGTCGTCGCAGCATCCGCGTCTCACGCCGTGAGTGCGCGAGACTCGAGCCTTACGAGCCACGCGTTCGGGCGGATCGATGCGAAAAGGGCGAATCCGCGCAGTGCCTCAGACCGAGACCGGGACCTCACCGCGAAAGGCATAGGCGACGGGCCCATCCATGCGCGCGGCCGAGAAGTCGGAGGCGACTGTAATGGTGAGGGACCCACCGGGCAGGTCGACCTGCACCGGCACGTCGGCGCGCACGAGCCCACGTCGCACGGCCGCGGCGGTGGCTGCCGTGGCGCCCGTGCCGCACGCGAGGGTGAGGCCGCAGCCGCGCTCCCAGACGGTCACGCGCAGGTGCGTGTCGCCGAGAACCTCGGTCATTTCGATATTGGCCTTCTCTGGAAACGCCGGGTGTCGCTCGAGGCCGGGGCCATCGCTCAGCGCGCGCTCGCGCGAGGCGTCGCCGAAGACGACGAAGTGCGGGTTGCCGGTGTTGACGGGCAGGCCCACGACGGTGCGAGCGCCGAGGCGGTCGTCGAGCGCGAGTGTCGCGAGCCCGTCCTCGCGCAGCGCGGCATGGTCGACGTCGAAGGGGACACTCGCGAAGTCGAAGCGCGGGCGGCTCATGTCGACCGACACGCTGACGACCCCCTCGCCGGCTGCGCCCTCGCGCCACGCGCAGGCCAGGACCCCGGCGGGCGTCTCGACGCGCAGCGGGTTCCGACGGAACCCTGCGACATCGACGGCGTACTTCACGAGGCAGCGGATCCCGTTGCCGCACATCTCGGGCAGCGATCCGTCGCTGTTGACGAGGTCCATGCGCACGTCGGCGTCGGCCACGCGCGGCGCGGCGCACAGCATGACCCCATCGGCCCCGATGCCCATGCCGCGGTGGCACAGGGCGCGAGCCAGGGCCGCATCGATCGAGAATCCGGGGTGCGACGCGGCCTCGGGCTCGAGGATGATGAAGTCGTTTCCGAGCCCGTGATACTTGACGAAATGCATGTCGGCTCCAACTCTCGCGGCTCGCGCCCGGGCTCAGGCTCGGGTGTCGGGCCGGCCCCGGCGGAATGCAGGTCGCCGGCACGACCGTTCGGGAGCGGCCTCTCGGCGCGTGGGCCGAGGGCGAGATGAGAGTGCCTCGCGACGAGGCGGACGGTCTATAGCCGGGTGAGGGTAGCGATGAAAGGTCTCGGACGCGTGATGATGGGGATCGGTTGGGTGGCCGCGGGCATGCTGTCGGTGGCGCGCGCGGACGACCCCAAGGACAGCTCCGGCAAGCTCGTCACCTGGACCGTGACCGTCAAGGACGGGGCCGAGGCCATCGGCACCGAGTCGTTGCGCATCGTCGAGAGCGCGTCCGGCTCGTGGTTCGCCTCGGGCGAGGTGAAGCTCAAGGGCAAGACCAAGCTCGCCAGGAAGAGCCACCAGCAGCGCGACGGCAGCGGACGCCTCACGAAGTATCAGCGGGTCGAGGCGGGCTTGAAGGGCCCCGGCGTGAAGCTCTTCGACTGGCAGGGACAGACGCGCTGGGCGCCGGTCAACGGCAGCGGCAAGCCGGTCGATGTCGGGACCCTGTCGACCGCGCGCATCTGGGACGCCGAGCTCTGGCACCTCTATCAGACGTGGGGCCTGCCGAAGTCGTGCGAGACGACCTCGCTGAGCTACTTCGACCCCGACAAGCGCGAAGCCGGCAAGGCGACGCTCAAGTGCGTCGGCTCGCGCAAGGTGTACGACGACAAGAAGAAGGCGGTCGACGTGCACGCCCTCCAGGTGTCCGGCGTGCCGGGCGAGTCGGTCGAGCTCTGGGTCGATGCGCAGGGCCAGCTCATCGGGGCCAAGGGCGCCTCGCGCGCCATCCTGCGCACCAAGTACGCCTTGGAACCTGGCAAGAACACGGGCGAAACCGCCCCGGGTGAAGACGACGCCAAGGAGGTCATCAAGGACCGCGGCGTCGGGGAGTGATGATGCAGCACCTGTTCCTGATGGATCCGATCGAGACCGTCCGCATCGACAAGGACTCGACCTTCGCGCTGATGGTCGAGGCCCAGGACCGGGGGCACGAGGTCTTCTATGCGCTCGTCCCCGACCTCTACCTGAGGTCGGGCGAGGTCCGGGTCGTCGCCCATACTGCGCGACTCAAGAAGGTGCAGGGGGCTCACGCCGACCTCGGCCCGGCCCTCGACCTGTCGCTCGATGCGTTCGACGTGGTGTGGATGCGGAAGGACCCGCCCTTCCACATGGGCTACATCTTCAACACCTACCTCCTCGACATCGCCGAGAGTCGCGGCACCCTGGTGTTGAACGCACCCAGCGGGCTCCGCGACATGAACGAGAAGGCCTGGGCGATGCGCTTCCCCGAGCTCGTCCCGACCTCGCTCCTCACCCAGGACATCAAGCGCATCCGCGCCTTCGCGGAGGAGCTCGGCGCCATCGTCGTGAAGCCGCTCGACGGCAACGGCGGCGAGGGCGTCTTCATCGTGCGCAAGGACGACCCGAACATCGGCGTCATCCTCGAGGCCTCGACCCAACACGGTCAGAGGAAGGTCCTGGCCCAGCGCTACCTGCCCGAGGCGAAGCTCGGCGACAAGCGCATCATCCTGGTCGATGGCGAGCCGGTGGGCGCCATCGTGCGGATCCCGCAAGGGGTCGATCACCGCGGCAACATCCACGTCGGCGCGAAGGTCGAGTCCTCGAAGCTCACCCCGCGCGAGGTCGAGATCTGCGCGACGATCGGCCCATGGCTGCGCGAGCGCGGCCAGGTCTTCGTCGGCATCGACGTCATCGGGGACCAACTCACCGAGGTCAACGTCACGAGCCCGACAGGGATCCACGAGATCGACGCCTACGACGGCATCAAGGTCGAGGCGCTGATCATCGACGCGGCCCTCCGTCGCCTCGCGGCCCAGCGCGCGTGAGCCTCCGCCGGCCGCGCAGACCGGAGCCGCCCCGCGAATCGAGGGCGCCGCGACGGCCCGGTCGTTGTGTCGCGGCGACCCGGTGCCCATCCTCCCCGCGAGGTCTCCGATGAAGGCGCGCGCACTTGGAACGTTGCTGTCGATGCTGGTCGCGGTCGGCGTCTCGGGACTCCTCGGCGCGGCCTCGACCGCGCGTGCCGAGCCCGAGCCCGAGCGCGAGCGGCGCCTGGTCGAGACGTATCGGCAGATGCTCTCGAGTGAGCCCGGGCAAGAATATGCCTTTCGTCGCCTGCTCGAGACCGCGCACGCGGTGGGCGGGCTGAGCGGGCTCATCGCGCTTTACAATGCGGACCTGGCCAAGGACCCGAAGGACTACGCGGGCTGGCTCGTGTTGGGGAGTCTCCAGCGTACGGCCGATGACCCGGATGCCGCGCGCGTGTCGCTGGCGAAGGCGGCGGCGCTGAAGCCCGACAAGGCCGAGCCCCACCTCGTGCTGGCGGCCCTCGAGCGCGATCGGCGCGCCTGGGATGCGGCGCTGGCGGCGTACGACAAAGCGGCGGCGCTGGCGCGCGACAAGGACACCAAGCAGGAGACGCTGCACGCGGCGGCGGAGACCGCGGTCGAGGCCAAGGACGTCGCGAAGGCGCAGGCCTACTTCGACAAGCTCATCCAGACCGAGCCCGGCAATCTCTTCCTGCGCATGCAGGCCGCGAGCACGCTGGCGCGCCTCGATCAGCCGGCGGTGGCACTGGCGCGCTGGAAGGACGTCGAGGCCAAGGCCAGCGGTCAGCTCACGCACCTCGTCGTCATCTGGCGCGAGATGGCCGAGCTGCAAGCGCAGATGGGCCTCCTCCCCGACGCCGAGGCGACCTGGCGCAAGGGGCTCGAGAAGCTCCCCAACGGCCACTACGAGCGACGCTCTTTCCTCGAGGGGCTGGTCTCGGTCTATCGGCGCCAGGACCGACTGCGCGCGCTCATCGGCGAGCTCATGCAGGAGGCGCAGCGCGACGTCGAGGTCACGCTCATGCTCGCGCGCCTCCACGAGGAGCTCGCCGAGGACGAGCGCGCCCTCGCCTACTATCGCGACGCCCAGAAGAAGAAGCCCAGCGACGAAGAGCCGCGCATGGCCGCGTTGCGCATCCTCGAGCGCATCGGCACGCAGGAGGAGGTGCTCGCGGCGTGGGTCGATCTGGTGCGCGCCTTCCCGCGCGAGCCGCGCTACCAGCTGCGCCTTGCCGAGCTGTACTTCCAGCGTGGCAAGCCCAAGGAGGGCGGCGAGCTCTTGAAGCGCATGTCGCGCGAGAACCCGCTCGACCCCGGCCTGCATGCGCTGGTGGTCGACCTCTGGCTGCGCGTCGGGGACAAGACGACGCGCCCGGAGGTCGAGGCCGAGTTCAAGATCCTCTTGCGCCTCGAGCCCGACGAGCCGAGCCACGTCGTGAGCTTCGGCGAGTTCTACTGGTCTCAAGAGGACAAGCCCAAGGCGCTCTCGATTTGGAAGAAGCTCCTCCAGATGGGCAAGAAGAAGGGCGAGGGCAGCTTCCTCTATGCCGAGGCGCTGGCCGATCACGACCTCCGCGACGACGCGCTCGCGATGATGCGCGAGGCGATCGCGGCCGACCCGAACAATGATCGCTACCAGCGCGGACTGGCCGCCCTGCTCGAGAAGATGAACCGGCCGGCCGAAGCGCTGACCGCCTGGACCCGCCTCCTCGAGCGCGGCGACACCCCGGCCCCGGGCGAGCTCCGGCGCGCGTCGGCCATGACGCGCGAGGCGCGCGAGCGCGTGATCGAGCTCTGGCAGAAAGAAGGTCGCCTCGACCGCGAGATCGCGAGCCTCGGCCAGCGCTTCGCCGCGACCCCACCCGATCTCGCGGCGGGCCGCTTCCTCGCGGTGGCGTTGACGCGCACGGGGCGACTCACCGAGGCACGCGCAGCGCTCGAGCGCCTCGACGGGCTGGTCGTCGACGACTCCGAGACGCTGCTCGGGCTCGAGCAGATCTACACGCGCCAGTCCGAGCCGAGGCTGGCCGTCTCGGTCCTCGAGCGCCTCGCCACGGCGTTGCCGCGGGCCGCGACCGAGTATCTGCATCGGGCCGCCGAGCTGGCGCTGAGCATCGGCGACGAGGGGGCCGCGCGCCGGGCCACTGCGCGCATCCTCGAGCTCGCGCCGGCCGATGCGACCGCGCGCACCAAGGTCGGAGAGATCCAGCAGCGCATGGGGCTCCGGGCCGAGGCCGCCGAGTCCTGGAGGCAGGCGCTCGTCCTCGAGCCGCGCAATATTCCAGTGCGCTTCAAGCTCGCGTCCCTCTATCGCGAGATGGGGCTCGCGGTCCGCGAAGAGCAGGCCCTGGCCGAGATCGTGCGCGAGGCCAGCGACGGCACGGACGTCTTGCGGGCCGGCCGTCGGCTGCTCCAGCTCGGGCTCGCGAACGGCCGCCTCGAGGCCATCGAGGCCCTCTTGAGGCCGCTCATCGATGCCGGCCCGAACCAGAGCGCGGGGCGCGACGCGCGAGGCAACGGACACGCCCTGCGGCTGGTGGTCGATCTCTATGCGCACCTCGCGCAGTCGATCCGCTACGCGAACGACGCGCCAGAGGTTCGCGAGCGCCGCCTGGTCGAGCTCGGCGAGCGCGGCCTGCGCCCGCTGGTCGCCGCCATCGACGACAACGACATCGCCGTTCGCGCGCGCGCCCTGGACGCCCTCGAGCTCACCCACCCCGCGGGTGCCACCGCGGCCCTGGCGCGCCTCGCCGCGACCCCCGAGTCGATGGCGCAGGTCGAGGCGATCTCGACCCTGGGGCGCATCGGCAGCTCGGGCTCCGTCGCCGTGCTCGCGCGCCTCGTGTCCTCGACGACGGTTACGGTCCAGACCCGCGAGCTCGCGATCTGGGGTCTCGGTCTGTCGGCCTCGCCCGAGGCCGCCGCCGCCCTGACCGCGCGCGCCCGCACCGGCACACCGCGCGACCGCGTGCTCATCGCGATGGCCCTCGGACGTGGTCGTCATCGCGACGGAGGCGCGCTGGCCATCGAGCTCGCCAATGATCGCTCTCCCGATGTGCGCGAGCTCGGGACCTGGGCGGTCGCGCGCCTGGCACAGCCCGAGTCGGTGACCTTCTTGGCCGATCGCCTCGCGACCGCGGCGACCCTGCGCGAGGGCGCCCTGGCTGCGTGGGGTCTCGCGCGCCTCGACACGCCCCAGGCGCGGGCGGCACTGGTCACGAGTCTCTGGCGCTCGCAGCTCGTCGGCTCGACCGAGGCCATCTGGACAGCGCTGGTCGGCGCCCCGGACACCGGCGCCAACGAGGAAGGCTTGAGCGCCGCCTATGACGCTCTGGTCTTGCGCGAGCGCGGCTCGATCGGCGCCGTGAGGCTCAGCCCGGAGAGCATGGAGGGTGGGACCGACCTCTCGCGCCTGGACGCGCTCGTCGGCACCGCGCAGCGCGAAGGCCCCCTCGTCGAGCGCCTCCGCGAGGTCATCGCCAGCGACGCACCCGAGGGACGTGCGCGCCTCGCCGAGAACCTGGTCCGCGGCGACCTGACCTTCGTCACCGACCTCGCGATGTCCGATCGCCCCCGTGCCCGCGCCCTGACGCTCGGGGCGCTCGCGCGCGTGCGCGACCTCCTCCTCGACCGGATCGAGCGCGACCTCGAGCCGCGAGGCACCCCTCGCAAGAGCAGCCCCGACCTGGTCTTCGAGCCCTTCGCGCTGAGCCGCTGGCTGTCGATCTTTGCGCGTTGGCACGAGCAGGACCCCGCGGCCCTTCGCGAGGCCTGGTCGCGGGTGCGGCGCATCGCGATCAAGGTCGTCTTCGCGGCGGCGGTCGAGCCCACGCGACCCGACGACCCGCTGCCTCCGCTGCGCGGCGCCCTCGAGCTCATCGCGGCGAGCCCGTTCGATTCGGACGACGCCGAGGCTCGGGCCCTGTCGACGCGCCTCGCCTCGACGCTCATCGCGTTGTCGCGCGGGGCCGCGCCCGATCTGCGAGCAGCCATCGCCCGCGCCTGGGTCGCCGTCGGAGGCCGCGATCGCACGACCACGCGCGACCTCGCCGACCTCCTGGAGGACCCTGCGACCATCGTGCGCCTCGCGACCCTGGATGCCATCGCCGAGCGCCGCCTCGCCCTCGGTGACGAGGACGCGGTCGCCCTGCTGTACGCGCTGGCCCGCGACCCTCTGCCCGAGGTCGGAGTCGCCGCCGTCCGCGCCCTCCTCGCCCAGCCGATCGAGGTCAGCGCCAAGGCCCGCGAGCGCCTCGCCGCCGAGCCCGCACCCCACATCCAACGCGCCCTGCGCGACGCGATCCGCTGAACGCCGCACGCTTGCCACATCCCGCACGACCGCATCCCACCTGACCGCGGGCGTCTTCTTGACGTGAGCGAGGCGCCGGACGAAGATCCCGGGTGATGCGCACGCCCAAGCTCATGTTGATCCGCGGTGATGGCCAGGACGGCACCGTCTTCTCGCTCGAGCGTCGCGAGGTCAGCCTCGGCCGCGGCAAGTGCGACATCGTCTTCCCCGACGACCCCGCGATCTCCCCGCGCCATTGCACCTTCCACGTCAGCGACGGGCGCGTGCACGTGCGCGACGAAGGGTCGACCAACGGCGTCTTCTTGCGCATCCACACGCCGACCGCCCTGTCGGACAGTCAGATCTTCCTCTGTGGTGAGCAGGTCTTCCGCTTCGAGCGCTTCCGCCCCGTGCCGGTCACGATCGGCGTCGACGGCGCCGTCTTTGGCGGCACGCCGATCTCGCCCTGGCGCTTCCGCGTCGTCCAGATCCTGGCCGGCGGCCACACCGGCCTCGCCTTCTGCGCGCGCAAGCGCTCGATGACCATCGGGCGCGAAGACTGCGACATCAACTTCTACCAGGACCCCTACATCAGCCACTACCACGCACGCCTCGAGGAGCGCGGCGGGCAGTACGTGCTGACCGACCTCGACTCGCGCAACGGCACCTTCGTGCGCCTCCAGGAGCAGGCCATCCTCGAGCCCGGCGACCACGTCTTCATCGGACGGCAGCTGCTCCGCCTCGAAGACGCCTGACCCGCAACCTGAGCCCGCAGCAGGCAGGGCAGGCCCCGCCCCTACGTTGAAAGACGTCCAACGCGAGCCCATCGGAGTCCCAACCCACGTCGAACTCCGCGGACCGCCCGACGTCGAAAGACACCATCGCGCGGCCCATCGGAAGTCCGATCAACGTCGCGCACCGCACGCGGCGAGAGCGACGAGTCCGAGGGCCGCCAGAGGTCGGGATGACGCGACGACCT
>JAEUKJ010000643.1 GCA_016792665.1 Deltaproteobacteria bacterium
CGCCGACGCCAGGCCTTCGGTGGTGATCTCACCTCCATCTGAATCGAGCCTCCGACCGCTTCCCAAGGACAAGGCACACCGTCGATAGTGCGTGCATGCGCATCCGATCGACACTCGCCTTCACCGCCCTGGTCACCCTCACCGCCTGCGGCTCGCCGCCTGCCACGACGCCCGGCTCGACGTCGGCTGCCGCACCCGCCAACGCCCAGGCCGCTCCGGCCCCGAAGCCGACGCCGCCGCAAGGCTGGGAGAGCGGCTGGGCCGACGCCACGACCGACAAAGCTGTCGCCGCAGGGACGCGCTCCAACGCCGAGCTCAGCGCCTCGCTGCGCCCCGCGGACGAGGCCCGCAAGCACGGGTTCTTCTCGTTCGCCGTCGACGTCCGCGACCCAGACGGGGCCGCGATCACCAAGCCGCTCACAGCCCTCGCGGTGAGCCTCGATGGCAAGGCCGTGCCGGGCCAGTGGCTCGCGCGCCCGCTCAGCGACACGGGCGAGGCGATCTCGGTCGTGGTCGTCCTCCAGGCAACCCGGTCCTACACGGTCGGCGCGGACGACGTCCCCGCCCCGATCCAGACCATCAAAGACGGCACGCTCGCCTTCCTGAAGGCACTTCCGGCCCAGGCCAAGGCCTCGGTGATGCTGTTCGACAACGAGGGGTCCCGACTCTTGACCCCCGAGGCGCCGGTCGCCGACGCGGTCAAGGCCCTCGAGGCCTGGTCACCCGAGAGCAAGGAGGCCTCCATGGCCCCACCGCTCTACAAGAGCCTCACCAAGGCGATCTCGGTGGCCACCGAGTCGGCCTCATCCCACCGCTACGTGCTGCTCGTGACCGACGGCAAGGACCGCGGCAATGACGACGCCCGCGGCCTGGCGAGAGAGATCGACGAGGTCGCGACCGCCGCGACCTCTGGCCACGTGCAGCTCCTCCTCTTCGGCTGCACCCTCGACATGCCCGAGCCGCTCGTCAACGTGAACATGCTCGCCAGCAAGAGCAACGGCAGCTATCGCAAGATCGGCGACGGCACCTCCTGCCCCGCGGCCGACCTCGAGCGCGCCGCCGACCACATCAAGGGCCGACGCGTCGTTGGCTTCCGCCCGACTCGCGATCTCGGCCCCGACCTCCAGGGCGTCCTCCAGATCGATGCCGAGATCGGCGGGGCCTGGACGCGACGCACCCTCGAGGGCGCAACGCTCCCGCTCGGGACGCTGCCCACGCCGCCGCCGACCAAGTAGTACTCGCGCAGGCGTGACGCCGCTGCACCATGAAGCCCGAGCGCATTCGCGCAGGCGTGACGCCGCTGCACCATGAAGCCCGAGCGCATCCGCGCCGGGCTTCTCACCTCACTCGCAACCCGGGCAGGGGTTGCCGCAGCACCCGTCGAGCGCGAGCCCGGCCGGCAGCTTCATGAGCGGGGACCGCTTCGCGCCCAGGCTGAAGACCACGCCGCCCGGCGTCGACACGAAGCTCGCCGCCTCGGGGCCGCTCTGGGCGCCGCACAGGAGGCGGCTCTCGGTGATGGTCGCGGCCTCGTCGCACGCCCATTCCCAGGCCAGCTCGGTGCCGCTCGGTTCGGTGTAGTCGCTCTGGACCCCGCTGCCAGGGGCGTCGAGGCGATGCTCGCCGCAGCTCGCGAGGAAGGCACCGTCGGCCCCGGTGAGCGGGACCTCGAAGCGCACGAAGGGATGCACCGAGCCGGGCGGGGTGCGGCGCCCGTCGCCGAAGCTCGCGTCGCTCGCGGTCGCATAGCCGACGAGCTTGCAGTCGCGCGTGTCGGCGCCGAGGTCCAGGCCGATGCCGAGGTTCCAGTAGCACTTGTCGTAGCCGCCCAGCTGCTCGCGGCCGCGATAGGTGGCGAGCTGATAGACGCCCGGGCCCTGCGCGCCGACCTGCCCGGGGCCGACGTGCGGGTCGAGCCAGGTCGTGCGCGTGCCGCAGACGACGGCGACGTCGGAGTAGTGGAGCCAGGTCTCTTCCTCACCCGCCGTGCACGCGAAGGCGACGTTGACGGTCGGGCCGCGCGCGCCGTTGGGGCGGTGCAGGAGGGCATCGACGCAGTCGACCTTGGCCGAGCAGAACACGTCGGAGAACTGGACCCCGATGTCGAAGAAGCCTTGGTTGGCGCTGCGCATGAAGGTCAGGTCGAAGGCGACCCGGAGGTCGGCGTTCTCGACGCAGCGCACGGTCTGCCGGATCGGACCGGCCTCGGTCGGGTTCCGCCACGAGCCCGCCGCGAGCGGCACGCCAGGGGCCGAGTAGAGGTCATTGACCCAGAGCTCGACGACGTTGTCGTTCGAGCTCGCGTCGCAGGTCCCGATGTACGCCAGCGACCCTGCGCCATCGCCGAAGGTGATCGAGCGCAGGTGGTCACGCTCCCAGACGAGCTGCCCCTGGCCGTTGCGCACGGCGAGCTTGTAGTCGGCGTCGAGGACCGGGACCAGCGTGAGCGCGCTGACCGAGATGGCGATCTCGGCGCCACGCGCACCCTCACGCGGCTCGCTCGCGCACGAGGCCCCGAGGCCCACCATGAGCGCGGCCAGCCCGACCTTGCGAGCAGCTTCGACACGCCTCGATGCACGGCCGGGGCCGGCGAACCGAGACGCTTTGAACGGGATGGAGAGAGTCGGCATCGCCATCCTCACTTGGCCGACGTGGGGTTCGGGCAGAGGAGCTCGGGGTAGACCCGGAGCTGCTCGGGGTCGCTCGGGTCGCGATCACAGTCGAGCTCGCCCGCGCTCGCGTGGCAACGAATGGTGCCGACGAGCTCACCCGCCGCATCCCGCACGACCGCATAGTAGAAGCGCGGCAGCCCCGGCCCGCAGCTCGTGTCGAAGCCCTCGTCGACCGCCCCGTCGCAGTCGTTGTCGGCCGCGTCACAGGTCTCGGTCGGGACCTCGGGCAGGCGCTCGTCGCAGTCGTCGCTCGTGACGCCGGTCATGACGTCGCAGCGCCGCGTGCCAAAGACCGTCGCGCAGACGCCGGTCGCCCCGCAGGCGATCGTGGACTCGAGCGGCTCACCGCGGGGGCACAGCCCGAACCCGCAGTCGGCGATGCCGTCCTGATTCGCGTCGGTCTCGGGCTCGCCACAGCCGCAGACCCCGGGCTCGGTCTTGTCGGGGTCGCTCGGGCAGTCGTCGGTGATGCACGCATAGGTGCCGGGCAGGTTCACGCAGGTCGCGTCGGGGCCGCACAGGTTGCCGCCGACCCGGCCGCGTGGGCGCGTCGCGATCTCGAGGTTGTCGAACGCGATGAGGCCGTTGCCGCCGTTGTTCGGGGCCGGCCCGATCGAGACCGCGGTCGCCGGCACCTGGGCGATGACCCCGACGAAGGCGGGCGAGCCCGCGGGGATCGTCGCCGCGATGAGGACCGAGCCGTCGGCCGCGTAGAACTTCATGATGAGCGTGTCGTCGACGCTCGCGTTGAACACGCCGGCCGCGACGATCGCGACGTCGGGGTCGAGCGGGTAGAACCGGATCGGCGGCCCGGACGGCCCCGCCCAGTTCACCACGCAGAGCGCGTTGTTCAACATCGCGAAGGAGCCCGAGCTCGTGGCACCCCCGCAGGTGCCGACCGCGAAGGCGACCGGCTGCTGCGCGAAGAGCCCCGGCCAAAGTGGCTCGAACCCGATGCCGAGCGTCGGCGAGGCGGTGATGCCCTGCCCGTTCGCGCTCGCGGCCCCACCCGCCCCGAGGTTGTCGAAGGTCTCGACCCCGGACACATCGAACTGCGCCGCCTGGACCGCGGCGAGGTAGGCCACGCGCGACGTGAAGACCGCCGACTCGTAGCTCTCGACGCACTCGTCGATGTCGAGGCAGGTCCCGCTGCTAAGCCGGTATCCTGACGTGCAGCTACAGTTCCAGGTGCCCGCCGCGAAGGCACAGGTGCCGCCGACCCCGCAGCCCGTCACGCACGCCCCCTGGTCGGCGTACTGCGCGCGTGCAGCCGTCGCCGTCAGCCCCACGAGGGACGCCAACAAGAAGGCGCCGACCCAGGTCCACCCAGGGCTCCGCCGTGACGCCTTCGGCCAGGCCGTGGCTCGCATCCCCATGACTGCATGCTCCTGTCGTCGGTGACGGGCTCCGCAAGCGCCGCACCGCGCTCACGATCTCCCGCCCCGAACCGCGGGTCAAGCTCGGAGCGCGCGGCCGCTCGGAGCCGTGAAACGCGCCGCGCACCGCGTCGCGCACGTGGCACGCGGATCCCACCCCATCCACCTCGGGCCGCCGCGCGAAGCCCCCTTCGCACCGCACTCCGAGGCCAGCACGACGACGTCGCGGCCTCCGTCCGCTAGCCGGCGAACGCGTGGAACGGACCTTGCTCCCGCGGCCCGGCATGCAACGCCTCTCCGTCAACACCCCGTCTGCCGCCATGCACCCCACCGACCCCACCGATGACCTCCTGCGGACAGCCCTCGACCTCGCCGCCCGTCGCGACCGGGTGCGCGCCGTCGCCGGAGAGCAGGCCACCTCTCGTGCGCTCGTGCGCGAGACGCTCGAATCGCTCGGGCTCGATCCCACCCTCGCCCTCGACGCCGAGCACCACCTCGAGGCACGCCGCGCGCAGCGTCGCCGCACACGCGAACGCGCCGGCCTCATTGTCACGGGCGGGATCGCTGCGGCGATCGTCGCGGTCGTCGCCATCGTGATGTTGCGCGCCCCCGACCCGTGGTCCGACTCCCTGACCGACACCACACGCTGGTCGCTCGTCAAGAACGACGAGACCAGCGCGGCCTTCACGCGCACGCCCGACGGCCCCGGCGAGGTCGCCACCGTCTTCATCGATGACTTCGGAAAGGACGACCGCGGCCAGTGGCCCGTCGAGCTCGTCGGCCAATCGCTGCCGGACTTCGCGAGACACGAGCAGCTCCACCTCGAAGCCCAGGGAACCCTGAAGCGTGTCCGCATCGTCCTCAACGGCGCGCCCGACGAACGCTGGGTCTCCCCGACCCTCACGCTCGGCGAGACCTGGCAGACCCACACGCTCACGCTCCGCTCGTTCGAACACCAACGCCTCGAGCGCCGCGGATGGGATGACGTCCGTCGCTCCGAGCGGCGCCTGCCCCACGACATCGGCTCGGTCGCCCTGGTTCTCGGCGCCCCCGTGAACAGCCTCGACCGCGCCGGGGCGCTCCGCATCCGAAGCCTCGTCGTGGAATGAACGCCCCCCTTGCGGGCTCGGGCACACGTGCCCATGCTCGCGTTGCCGTGTCCGCCGTCGCCCCATCCTTCCCCTGGGAGCTCGAAGCGCCGCTCGGCCGTGGCGGACAAGGCTCGACCTTTCGCGCACGCCACGTCGAGACCGGGCAGATCGCCGCGGTGAAGCGCTTCCGGGTGTCCGAGCTCGCCGACTGGAAGCACTTCGATCTCTTCGAGCGCGAGGTCGCCACGCTCGCACAGCTCGACCACCCCGCCATCCCCCACTACCTCGGACACGGCACCTCCGAGGACGGCACGGAGCGCTGGCTCGCGATGGAGCTCGTGCCTGGGGACTCGCTCGCCACGCGCCTCCAGGCGGGCCTCACGCTCAGCCCCGAGGCCATCGCCGACCTCTTCCACCAGGCCCTCGATATCCTGGCCTACCTGCACTCCCGCGTGCCGCCGATCATCCATCGCGACGTGAAGCCGCACAACCTCATCGTGCGCCCCGACGGCCGCCTCGCGCTCGTCGACTTCGGCAGCGTGAAGACCTCGCTGCGGCTCGACGGCGGCTCGACCGTCGTCGGCACCTTTGGCTACCTCGCACCCGAGCAGCTCCACGGTGAGGCCGGCCCCGCGACCGACCTCTACGCGCTGGGCGTCACCATGGTCGCCCTGGCGACTGGCATCGATCCAAGCGTGACGAGCCACACCGCTACGCGGCTGCTCGTCGAGGGCCAGCACCTGCCGCGGAAGGGCCTGAAGATCGACCTCGATCGCGCGCTGCCGACGTTCCCGATCCCCGCGCTGCGCGAGGCTTGGTCGCAGATGATCGAGCCCGATCCCGAGCGTCGCCCCCAGGACGTCGCGACCGTCCGTGCGCTGGCCTCCGCGGGCAGCCAAGGCCCTTCGAGCTCAACGACCTCGAGCCCACACCCAGCATCCAGCGCGCCCGCGTCCGCGACGCCTCTCTCCGCCGAACCTCCGCCGTGGCTCTGGACCCCTCGCGGCCCGCTCGGTCGCCTCGTCCTCTTCGTCGTCGCCCTCTCGCTGCGCCTCGCCATGGTCGGTGTCGACATCTTCCGGAAGACCCTCCTCCCCTTCGCGCAGTCACGCCAGCGTGAGCGCATCACGCGCCGCGACAAGAAAGACCCGGTCGGCCAGTCGGTGGCCCTCGCCCAGCTCGCCCACTATCACGACTACCAGCGCGCCCGCGCCGATCGCGCCCGCGGCGAGGTCGACCGGTGGCGCCGCCTCATCGACGCGCAGCGCCAGAAGAGTCGGAACATCGAGCGCCGCGGCCCGCCGCCACCCGCCCTCCGCGGCCCGAACCCGCAGCAGCGCGGACGTCGTCGCTGACGTCGCCGACCAGGGACCGTGCCGATGAAGAAGCCCAAGCCGCTGCACCTGCGCGTCATGGCCGAGTACGGCAGCTCGGGGATCTGGCGCGTCTCGCCCAACCCCACCGGCCCCTTCCGTCACGGCATGCTCGAGCACGCGTCCCTCGACCTGCCCGCCGATCTCGCGCAGGCCTTCGACGACTGGATCGAGCGCTACACCCTCGAAAACCTCGCCGGCACACTCGACAAGACGGCGTTCAACCTCGAAGGTCATCGTCTAGCCACGCGTCTCAAAGCCTTCCTGTCCTCACGCGGACACACCCCTCACGTCGAGCTCCAGGGCGAGGCGGAGGACGGGAGTCTCTTGACCGCGCTCGTCATCGACTGATGCCCGAACCCTCGCGAGGACCGCCCATGACCCCCGAGCTCATCGTTTCGAACAGCCCCTGGAACGACAAGACCCACGCCCCGACCGTCGAGTCGTGGGACCCGATCGACGTGCACGTGCGCTTCGATCAGCCCATCGCCCACGCCCTCGAGTACATCGATCAGGACGTCACGCAGTTCTGGATCGACGTCTCGACCGGCGGCACCCCGCTCTCCACCCTGCGCGCCAACAAGGTCCTGGCCGAGATCAACGACGAAGCACGCACCTTCAAGAACGGACGCTTCAAGTTCGCACTGTGCAAGCTCCCCGACGCCCTCAGCCAGCACTACCACGCGGCCTTCGCGGCCACGATGGCGGCCCTGCCACCCGGCACGCACCCCATCACCTTGACGTTCTGGACCGACAACGGCCTCCAGAAAGCGGGCCCCCTCGCGACCGTCACGTTCGACTTCGTGCTCGCGGAGGGCTCGGCCGATCACCTGCGCCAGGTCGCGGCCGTCAACCTCGAGCACGGCGCCGACCAGGTCGATGACCCGGTCGCGAAGGCCGCCGCCTTCGAGCGCATCCGCCAGTCCAGGCTCGCCAGCGCCGCCCCCAGCGCGGCCGCGGGGACCGTGCGCGTCCGCCTCACCGCGAAGGACGGCGATGTGCGCGTGCGCCTCCACACCGGCCCGGGCGCCTCACTCCCGACGACGGTCCACAAGAACGTGACCAGCGACTGGCACGTGGTGCAGGTCGGCTCCTCGATCGAGCTCCTCGGCGCGGGGGATTCCACCCTGCGCTCGCTGGCCACTGTCAACGTCGGCATGGACGGCACCACGCTCTCGGTCGGCTGAGAGGCGATCGCCCCCCGCGCGACGACGAGGTCCGTCAAATTGATGCGACCTCATCGTGGAGATCGGCCTCGCGCGCGCCGCCGCGCCGCCTGGGTCGCCACGCCCTCGACCGTGCTCGAGCGCGCGGCACCTTCGCGTCACGCGATCGTCGCGCGGTGCCAACGTCTTCGTTCGGTCAATGCTCGGTCAAGGGACCACTTCGCGGTCGCGCAGATCGGCGAACGTGTTTACGACTGGAACGTGCTCGGACAGGTTCTCTGGGCAGTCCTCTCATCTCCCGGAGTCCCCGTGATCACCGCCGCTGATATCCGCCAGGTCCGACTCGAGCTCACCCAGGCCGGCGTCTTCGAAAAGAACGAAGCCCGCACCTTCGGCAAGCTCGTCTTCCTGCTCACCATCGCGTTCTCGCTCATCGCCGTACACACCGTGCTCCCCCTCTGGGGCACCGTCCTGCTCCTGCCGGTGACGGCGCTCTTCCTCTCGGCGGCCGCGATGATCGGCCACGAGGGCGGGCACCGCAGCTTCTCGTCGAACAGCTTCCGCTCGGAGCTCCTCTATCACTTCGTCTTCCCCTTCATGGGCGGCCTCGGCGCCATCCAATGGAAGGACAAGCACAACGTCCGCCACCACGGCCACCCGAACGTCGTCGGCATCGACGACGACATGGAGCTCTGGCCGCTGGCCCACACGCGCGAGGAACACCTCCGCGCCGGCCCCATCCGCCGCTTCGTGCAGCGCCACGCACAGGGCTGGCTCTGGTGGCCGATGACCATGCTCTTCACCTGGTCCATCAAGGTCGACAGCATCGGCGCCCTCGTCCGCCACGCGAAGAAGCACGGCATCACGCGCGCCTGGGTCCTCGACGCGACCGCGCAGGTCCTCCACTACGTCGCCTGGCTCGTCCTGCCCTCGCTCGCCTTCGGCTTCCTGCCGGTCTTCGGCTTCTACGTGGCGCTCTTCGCCCTCCTGAGCCTCTTCCTGGCACTCGTCTTCACGACCGGCCACATGGGCCTTCCCATCCGCGAAGACGGCGAGGGCGCGCTCGACGGCTGGGAGCTCCAGCTCGACACGACCCGGAACCTCATCCTGCCGGGTTGGCTCTCGTTCTTCTTCGTCGGCCTCGACTACCAGATCGAGCACCACCTCTTCCCGAAGATCCCCCACGCGAACCTGCCGCGCGCCGCCCCGATCGTGCAGCGCTGGATCGAGGGCATGGGCCTCACCTACCACCGCGTGCCCTACTTCACGGCCGTGGCCGACGTCACCCGCTACGTCGCCAACGCCTGGGACATCCCCGCCGTGCCGGTGCCTACGCCGAGGGCATCGCTCGCGGCGTGACGCTGAAATCCGACGCGACGTGATAGGGTTGGGCCCGATCCCTCCCTCCGTCGCGAGGTCTCTCATGCGTCACCACCTCCACCTCGGCCTCGCGGTCGTCGTCGCCGCCTTCACGCTCGCGCACGCGGCGCACGCCGAGGCTCCTGGCGACGCCCGTGACCCGGGCGTCCAGCTCCTCGAACGCAAGGTCACGACCGCGCGCGGCGAAGCGCTCAGCGGCCTTTGGGCGGGCGCGCGCCTCAACCCGCTGTCGGCCGCCATCGACGCGACCTGCTACTCCGCTGCGCTCGCAAAGGCCCCGGCGGCCGCGGGCGAGATCGTCATCAAGATGCGCCTCGGTCGCCATGGTCGGCTGAGCGCCATCACGGCCACTCGCCAGCGCGGCGGCACGCTGCCCGCGACGCTCGCCACGTGCGCGCAGCGACTCCTGGCAAAGACGACGATCGACATGACCGCGCTGCCACCGATCGAGCACGACCCCGATCTGCCTGGCGCGATCTACGACCTTCCAGGCGACCCGCCACCCGCCCGAGACCTGCCGCTGCGCATCACGCTGCGCCTCGGCTTCGTGCCGCGGCCCCTCCCCAGGAGCTGCGGCTCGAGCCCCGCGGGATGTGCCAGCAAGGGCTGCCCGAGCGGCCTCGTCTGCGACACCCGCCAGACCTGCAAGCCCTCGAGCTGCACCTGCAACCCGGAGAGCGGCGAGTGGATCTGCACACGCGACTGCGGCGGCGGCGTGTGCGTACCCGCCGAGCGCTGAGCCGAACTCCTTAGACGTCCATCTAAATAGTAGCGCTCAAGTGAAGACGGCGAGCGGGCTCGCAGCGATCGGAAAGCGCGTTGCCCCCGGGCTCGCATCCAGCCCGAGCAGCGTGCGCAGACCCGCGTGGATCACCGCCGGTGTCAGCGCCACGCCCGCGTCCGAGAGCGCGAAGGACCCCGGCTCGACCTTCTTCGGGCGCACCTCGTCGGTGGTCCCGCCGATGACGCGGTTGCCGTACTTCGCGGCCTGCGACGGCGGCACGATGACCATCATGCTGGTCGTCGCCCAGTGGTCCTTGCCGGACCCGTTGCCGGTGCCGTTGTAGTACGGCCCGCGCCCGAAGTCCGAGCCGACGACGATTGTCAGCCGCTCGCTCAAGCCCTGGCGCTCGGCCTCGGCCACCGCGAACTCGACCGCCGCCAAGAGCTTCGCCAGGCGCACGACGTGGTCCCGGTCGTGGTTGCCGTGGGTGTCGAAGCTGCCGTAGCTGAGGCTCGCCGACAGCGAGAGCCCGCCCTTCATCGCGGCCATCGCCACCTGGATGGACTGCATGACGCCCTGGATGTCGTCCAGGTTGTTGCCGGGCAGGTCGACCATCGTCGGCAACTCGAGGGCCTCGAGCTCGCCCATCGACGCGCGCGCCGCTGCAAGCTCGGCCCGCGCCCGCTTCTCGGACGGCAGGGTTGCGCTCGCGAGCTGGCTGGCGAAGCGCGCTTCCTGCGCCTTCTTGATGGCGCTCATGGCGTGCTCGGCGTGGTAGAGCGCCTCGGTCGGCTTGGTCGGATCGCTCGCGTTCGGGAACATGAGCTTGCGCATCGACGAGCTGCTCGTCGCGCGTGAGAGCGGCACGAGCCCCGCCACGTCGTCGTAGCCGCCCGCCGACAGGAAGGCCAGGGGCGGCTTCCCCTGCCCCATCGCGCCGACCAGCGCGCCCAGCGCCGGATGCCCGACCTCGCTCTTGCCGCTCCACACGTAGCGCGTGCCGGTCTCGTGGTTGTTCGTGCGCGTGTCGACGCCGTTGAAGACCGTCGTGCGCGCGCCGAGCTTCTCGAAGAAGCGGCGGTTGGTCGGCAAGATGGCGCGGTAGTCCTCGGCCAGCGCCGCGTCATAGCCGAACGCCACCGGATCGACGTCGTGGTCGCTCACCCGGAAGGGCCCGACCGAGGCGACCGCCTGGCTCACGCGGTTCAGCTCGGCCGACGGCTTTGGGTCGCAGAAGAAGATCGGATCCCAGCCGCCACTCGCGTGGATTCCCAGGAGCAACGGCCCCGCGTACGGCACGCCTGAGGCATCCGCGCGCGCATCGCCCGAGAAGAACCCGCGCTTGGCCGCGAGCATGAGCCCCAGCCCCGCCACCGCGCCCCCGAGGAAGCCGCGACGAGACACACCGTGCTTCGTGATGTTCCGAGTCATCGCAGTCCCCCTCTCACTCGTAGAGAAAACGGTAGTCGCTGAGCAGGTAGGTCACGACCGCCATCCACGCGCGTACCGTGTAGTTCGGGTCGCGCTCGACCTTGCGCTCGGCCGCCAGATCCTGGCCGGTCAGCGGGTCCTTCTTCGCGCTGCAGCGCAGGCTGTCACTCTCGCTCTTGTCGGCGACGTTCTTCCGCCCCTGGTCCAAGACCTCTTTGAACAGCGCGAAGGTGCGCGCGACCTCGGGGTCCTCGGGGCTCAAGTGCTCGCCGAGGAGCCGCGCATGCAGGTGCACGATCGTGTCCTTGATGCGCGCGACCGCAGCCGGCACTACGTCGCCGCTGGCCGTGGTCGGCTGGTCGTCGATGGCGACCGTCGGGAACAAGAGGCGCTCGGTCTTGGGCTTGCCGAGGTCCCAGGCCGTCGCCGTGCACGCGACCTCGTTGGCCATGCGGGCCTGCACCGCGGCCATGACCCCGTTGGGGATGGTGAGGCGCTCCGAGACGCGGTCGGAGTCGATGCCTCCATAGATGATCTCGAAGTCGGACAGGAGGTACGGCGTCTTGTCGTAGCCGCGCGTCCAGTGCATGCCGACCGCCGCGGCGATCTTCTTTTCGAGGAGCTCGGGCGTGAGAAGCCGCGCCGTGCCCACCTCGGCCAGCTCGTCGACGCGCTCGGGCACGGCCGCGAGATCGACCGCCTGGGCCCGGAAGTACGGGCCGATCACCAGCGCGACGACGAGCGTGCGGTAGTCGAGCTGGGCCGCGACGAACCGATCGACGACGTCTTTCAGGTGGTGATCGAAGTCGCGCCACGCCTCCTCCTGGGTGGCGTAGTCGGGACTCGTCGTGTTGCGCGGGTGCTCGATGGGTGCGCGCCCCGTGACCATCTGGAAGGTGAGGCGCGCGATGGCGAGCGGGAAGCGCGCGTCCAGCGTGACCTTCTTGGCGAGCCACGCCAGCCGTCCCCCCGCCGGGTCGGGCGGCATCGAGGCCTCGCCGAAGCCGGGGTCGAAGACGTTGGCGGGCGGGGCACGGTCGGGGAAGTAGCGCTCCTGGTCGCCCGGGTCGAAGCCGGACCACGCGCCCGCGATGGGGTCGATGACCGCGTGGCACACGACGCACTGGTTGTCCTGGCGCCAGGGGTAGTCGAACTGCGAGGCCTTGTCGGGGTCGACGGGGCGGTCCGCGACGGTGAGGATGTCGGTCGCGAGGAAGGTCCTGAGCAGCCACCAGGCCCGGTGTCGGTTGAGGTTCGTGGCCGTGGTCGGGAAGCGGTTCAGGATCATCGGCGAGCTGAGGATGCCCGCGTGCGGCCAGGCGATGGTCTTGCCCTCGCGCGTGATCTTCATCTTGCCGGTGCGCCAGTCGTTGGGGTCGTAGCTGTCCCCAAAGGCGACATCGGTGTCGTATATCTTGGCCGACAGCGGGTTGAAGAGGGAGTAGTCGGCGGTCAGGATCTCACTGAAGGGGCGGCCCTGACGCACGACGTGGATGATGAGCGCCAGCGGCTCGCGCATGACCGCGTTGCCGACCTCGCGCTTCAGCGCGTCGTCTTCTATCTGGTCGTAGTAGCCGTCGTGCGCGTTCGGGAAGTCGGTGCCGTTCAGGAGGCCCAGCGACCGACCGGCGTAGCTGCCGTAGAGGTCGGTCAGCAGGACGTCGTTCCAGGACACGAGCAGCCAGTCGTCGAACGCCGGCTCGTCGAGCAACGCACGCACGGCGATGGCCAGCGAGGCCTCGTCCGCGGTGGCGTCGCCGCTCGAGACCGAGGCGAGCTCGGCGTCGGTGGGCAGGCGGCCCGCGAGCTGGAGGCTCGCCTTGCGCAAGGTGGCCGCGGGGTCCAGCCGCGCGACCTCGGGCAAGAGCACCTCGGGCGCGCACTCACCGCCAGCGACCTCGGCGGTGGGGGCGTTGGCGGTTGGGGACTCGGCGGCCAGGCGCTCCAAGAAGGCGGCGAGGTCCTTGTACTCGCGGCTGTCCTTGTCGAGGACCTCGCCACCGCCGTGCTGGGTCGCGCCCGAGGGCTTGGCGAGGACCAGTGGCTGTCCCTCGAACTCGTAGCCGAGCATCGCGCGCAGGGCCTCGATGTTGGTGTCGACGAAGCCGGGGTAGGTCGCGGGCACGATCGAGAAGCGCGCGCGCTGGGCCCACGCGAGGCCACCCGGCTGGTGGCAGGTGATACAGGTCTTGCCCAGCACGGGGGCCCAGACCTTGGCCTGGAACTCGTCGCGCAGTGTCGAGCAGTCCGGCTCGGCCGCGACCTCTTGCTGGCATCCGAGGCTCGTCGCCGCGAGCAGCGCACAGGCGAACCCACCCCACACGAACCGTGTCCGACGCATCTTGCCGCCCATGCAGCCCCCCCAGGCCCGAACGTCTCGAAGGTTATACAGGTCGGAGGCAACCGGGTGCAACTCGCCGGGCGCGTTCGTGATTGGTGAGGCGAGTTCACGGAGGAGTCGCGCCGCGACGGTTGCCGATCGTATCCCGAGTTGAGGACGAGAGGGCCCGTCGCTAGAGTCGAAAGGTCTTGTCGACCCAGGAGCCCGCCCTTGCTCACATCGCCCAGCTCGCCCCGACTGCCCGAACCCGCCGCGTCTTCCGACCCGAGCGCCCCCTTCGACCGGGGCCTCCAGCATGACCTCGAGCTCATGAGATCGATGCAGCGGCGGCGCGCGCTGAAGTGGCTCGGCGGCCTGAGCCTGCTGCCCCTCGTGAAGTTCGCGGCCTGCGACGACAACGGCACCGAGGCGGCGAGCGACACCGACAGCGACGGGGCAGACGGGCTCGACGCGAGTGACGCAACCGACACGAACACGGGCACCGACACGAACCCGACCACCGACACGACCACGCCCGAGACCTGCTCGCGCATCCCGACCGAGACCGCGGGCCCCTACCCTGGCGACGGCTCGAACGGCCCCAACGCGCTGGAAAGTACCAGCATCGTGCGGCGCGACATCCGCTCGAGCTTCGGGGCGCTGACCGGCACGGCCGAAGGCGTGCCTCTCACTGTGCGGCTGCGCGTGGTCCAGGCCAACGGCGCATGCGCGAGCCTCGAGGGCTACGCGGTCTATGTCTGGCAATGCGACCGCGACGCCAACTACTCGATGTACACGCTGACGACGCAGAACTACCTCCGCGGGGTGCAGGTCAGCGATGCCGACGGCTTCGTCACGTTCGACTCGATCTTCCCGGCCTGCTACGCGGGCCGCTGGCCGCACATCCACTTCGAGGTCTACCCGAGCCTCGCAGCCGCCACCAACGCGGCCAACAAGGTGGCCACCTCCCAGCTCGCCCTGCCGCAAGCCGCCTGCGAGCTCGTCTATGCGACCACGGGCTACGCGCAGAGCGTCACCAACCTGGCCCAGATCACGCTCTCCTCGGACACCGTCTTCCGCGACGGCGTGGACCAACAGATGGCCACGGTGACGGGCGACGTGAACGCGGGGTTCCTCGCCACCCTGGATGTCGCCATCACCACCTGAACGTCTGCCACTTCAGGTTGCGAGCGTCGGCGGGAGTCGGCGCCTGAAGAGTCCAATGCCCCCCACGGTGGTCGAGTTGATCCAGGTCCGAGAGGCCTCCCCCTCATGACCTGGATCGAACATCGTCAGTCGTCGGACGGCCCGGGTTCGAGATCGACCGTGCAAGCGCCGCCCTTCGAGTGCCATCGCGCCCAGTACCCGTTGCGCTGGAGGTAGGCATCGACCAGAGGCTTGATCACGGGCTTCTGACCGGGCGAGTGGCGCCCTCGGCCCGTGATGACGCAAATGCTCGCGGCACTTCGCTTGAGGAGCGCCTCTTCCACCGTCTCGACGGCGTCCCAACGCCCGAGTCCGTGGAGGTCGACAGCCCTCGGGTGGCGCAAGTTGCCGCTCACTTTCCGCCCTTTTGGATCTCGTCGCGCATCGCGTTCACGAACTGCTCGGTGAGACTGGGGCCTGCCTTCTCGGGCTTCTCGAACTTGTCGAGCAGCTTGATGTGGAGCTTGAGGTTCGGGTTCGGCTGGTCACCGAGACGAGCGCGCAGGCCACCCATGAGGTACTTGGTGGCCTCCTCCACGGTATCGCCCTTGGCGATGAAGCTGCCTTCGGCGGCGATGAGGTCGGTCTCCACGTCGTAGACCCAGTACTGGAAGATGAAGCGGCGACGGGATTCCGAGGTGTAGAGATCGAAGGTTGCACCCATGGTCGGTTCCTTGTGGCTCGATTTCGGCTCGGCGCGAGCTGGACCTTCCGGCTCTATTCCGAGTGCGATGGATTGAAGGACAGCGCGCGCGGCGACGAGCGGCGGCGTGCTCAAGGTTGCAGGGACGCCTATGGAGGCGCGGTAGACGACGAGCTGGCGGCGAAACCAGTAGGCCACCCGAGGATCGTCAGTGGTCAAGACGTCGAGGTGCCGGTGCACGAACTCGGCGTACTCGGGGTCGGTAGACTGAAGGACACGCTTCGTGGGCAGCTCGTTGCGAAAGAACTGAACCGGATAAGCGAACTCGCGCGACGCAGAGAGGAAGACCTCGAGGCATCGGGTGAACCGTGACCACCAGGTCGTGGCAGGGCCGAGCTTGAAGCGAACCTCGTTGAGTGATGCGAGGATCTGGAGGTCGAGCAAGCCCTCGAAGGCCAGCGCGTGAGCTGGTTTGGCCAAGGCCTTGTTGAAGCGGCCACTCACCGCGTTGTTGGTGTCCGGGAGGCTCACGTGGGAATCATCGTAGGGGGTGTGCAGGCGGTCAAGGGGCTCTCAATCAGTCGAGTTCGGTGACGACACTGGGCGGCATCTCGACATACTGCCTGCGTCGAAGTTCCAGACGCCGAGGCGCAGAACGGTCGGACAGTGACGCCAACGAATTTTGGAGTGGAGGAAGGCAGGGCTGCAGGTGAGTTCGTGGATGTCAGTAGGGGGTGGTTCTTGCGAGGCTGCGGAGGGTCGCCTCGTCGAGTGTGGCGAGCCGGCCCGCGACGTCGGGGGAGGTCGTGCGCGTGGCCAGGTGGGCGCCGAGGGTGCGCGCGAGCCCGAGGACCGGATGACCGAGCTCGGCGGCGCGTGAGAGCGTGCCGAGCACCACGAGGAGGTGGATCGGAGCGAGGGTGTCGAGGCGCGCGAAGACGTGGTCCTTGAACCACGTGGTGAGCGTCGCGGTGTTGGCTGCGAGGAGGTCTTCGAGGGTCTCGAGCGGCTCGGGCCAGCGGTCCCAGGCTGGTGCTGCGAAGGTGGTCGCACGGGTCAGCGCGATGGGTGACAGGCCGCCCGCGAGGTCGAGGCGCTTCGCGTAGACCACGAGGAAGCGGCGCGTGAAGGCGCGGAGGGTGTCGAAGTCGATGTCGTCCAAGGCCTCGAAGGCAGCGGCGAGGTGGGTCGCGGCGGCGTCGAGGTGACCGCGGCGTCTCTCGACCTCGGCGAGGTCGCCCAGCGCTCGGGCGCGCTCGGAGGCGATCGGGCTGGTCGCGATAGACGACATCAATGTCGCATATGCAGCGTCGAGGTCTCCGACCGAGAGCTGGGCGCGGTGGAGCGAGCCCGCGAGCTGCAGACGCACCTCGTGGAAGCGGCGGTCGCGGCTCGCGTCGGCGGGAACCGCATCCAGACGGCCCAGGGCCGACGTGAGGAGCGCGATCGCGGCATCGGGGTCGAGCCGGTCGAGGAGGGCGATGCCGCGGTAGGCCGCGAGCTCTTCGGACCTCCAGGCGTCAAAGGTCCCGGGGGCAGCCGATGCGAGGAGACGGTCGACCTCGTCGAGGTCGCGAGTCGCGGCGTCGGTCTCGCCGCGATGGAGGTGTCCGGCGCCGCGCACCCACAGGGATTCGACGCGGTGGGCGCCGGTCACGTTGGCGGCCAGCGCGCGCGAGGCGAGGTCCATGGCCTCGTCGCGACGGGGCCCGAGGTCGAGGACGTTGCGACGCTGCCAGAAGGCCGCCCACGCGCGGGCGGCGCGGCGCGCGAGCGCGTCGGCGTCGAGGCCGAGGGCACGGCGGAGGCGGTCGCTCCAGTCGGGACCGAAGAGGCGATCGAGGTCGGGGCGGAGGTCGCGGGTCGAGTCGATGAGGAAGGGGGCGTCGCTACGGTCGAGCTCGTCTTCGATGAAGCGGCGCTTCTCGGCGACGCCTTCGACGGGCAGGACCTCGCCGGGTCGATCGCCGAGTCGACCCGACGCAATGAGCGGGGTCGCCGGCACCTGACCCAGGCGCTCGGAGATGACGGCCAGCGCCGCCCCGAGCTGCCACGAGTCTCCGATGAGGTCGACGAGCTCGGCGGCGAGCGCGGTCGGGAGGGTGAGGCCGAGGTCGAGTTGATCGACCGTCAGCGCGTCGGGCTCGCCGACGAGGGTTCCTATCCAGCGCGCGACATGCGCGAGGGACGCCGGGTCGGCGCCGACGGCGGAGAGTGGCGTGCGCGGCGCGAGCGGGTCGGACGAGACGCGGATGAGCGTGGCGGTCGCGAGGTCCGTGGCACCTGCGTCGAAGAAGGACGCGAGGTCGAACCCGACGTGCGTCGCATAGGAGCTCGTCGGTCGGGGACGGACGAGCAGCGCGACGAAGTGCGCGATGCCTCGCGCGGGGTGGACCGCGAGGCGCGCCACCCCTGCGGCGAAGGCTGCGAGATCGGCGGCGGTCGCGAAGTCGGTCTCGGCGACGCGCTCGGCCAGGGCGCGGATCGATTGGATGGACTTGCCGGGGACGAGGGCCAGGGTGCGTTCGCGGGCGCGAACATCGGCGAGGGGATGGCCCGTCATCAGCAGCGCGTGCGGTGGCTCGCTGAGCGCCTCGGACAGCGCGAGGCGGTGTGTGCCAGAGGTCGCGGTCGCGAGGTCGGGCGATGCGGTCGTAGCCGCCCCGTCGATCGTCGGGGGTCGGGTCGTGACGACGAGGGTCAGGGCATCGAGAGTCGTGGCGTCCGGCAATGGAACGCGCGCGCGAAGCGAGTCGGGCGTGGTCGCGAAGCCGATCGGTCCGAGCGGCGGGCTCGGCGGCGACTCGATGGTGAGGGTTCCGAGCGAGGCCACGCCCGGGCCGAATGCCTCGACGAACAGGGTGTCGCGCGTGGTGTCGAGCGAGACGTCGAGCGGTCCGGTCGCGGTCTCGACGCGGCCGAGAACGAGACGTGGGCGTGGCCAGGTCTGTGAGGCGGAGCTCGCCGCGAAGAGCGGCGTCGGCGTCGGCAGGAACGCGTCGGCGACCGCGGCGACCTGCTTACGGAGCCACTCGCGAAGGCGCGTGGCGATCGGCAGGCGCGTGTCGAGACCGGCCAGCGCCTGGGCGACGACGGCCTGGGCCTCGGCTTCGGTGGCTGGCGGTGGCGCGGTGAGCCAGTCGGTCGCGGTGATGACTGCGTCGAGGAGAATCGACGCCGCGTGATCGTCAGGCAGGTAGACGAGCGCGCGCAGCTCGAGCGCCGGGAGCAGCAGGTCGGAGAACGCCTCGGGGTCGAGCAGGACCTCGGCGGTCGCGAGCTCGAGCGCATCGATGAGGCGGGCGCGGCGATTTGGGTCGAGGACGTCGGCCAGGAACGCGAGCTCGTAGAGGTCGTGGAGGCGGCTCGCGCGCTCGAACGGGTCGGCCTCGGGGTCGAGGTCGAGGGCGCAGCTCGCGGCGAGGTCGAGCGCGTCGAACGCCTCGGCGAGGCGAAGCCGACCACGATGGCGAGCGTGGTCGATGAGGCCTTCCGCGAGTGCGCGGGCCTCGGACGGGACCTCTTCGTCGTCGTCGAGATCGAGGTCGTCCTCGGCGGCGCGGAGGACGAATGCTGCGAGCTGGGTCGTCGTGACGATGAGGAAGGGATCGCTCTGCGACTCGCCGTCGAGCATTGCGACGACGGGGTCGGCGAGCTCGCGGACCTGGTCGATGGCCGACGCGAGGAAGGCGACGCGAGGCGTGGTCACGGGCCCTCCGCGGAAGAAGGCGACGACTCGATCTCGGCGAGGAACGCGGCATCGGACCAGAGCGCCAACTTGCGGCGCGCGAACTTCTCGAAGGCGATGTTGCGCAGTGCGCGATGCTCTGGGTTCGCAGGAAGCGGCGCGACGAAGGTCGCAGGCGAAGGACGAAACGCGGTGCGCAGGACCTCGTGGTGCGGACTGCGACTCACGACGACGAGGATTCCTGAGCCGAGGTGGGCGGCGTGGCGAATGCCCAAGCGGTCCAGGGGCCTCCACTTCTTCCACGCATACGGCGGCATCTGGTCGCAGTATTGCGAGACGATCCTTCCGTAGGCCTGCGAGAAGACAAGTCCGAATTTGCTCCATGCAGCGCGCATGGCGGCGCAAGGCTCAAGGTGCTTCTCGTGCAAAGGCGGAGGCTCGGGGATCTTCAATTCGCGCAAGACGTTCATCGGCCGCAGGTTTGCGTCGATGTCGTCGGCGAGGTCGTCCCAGAGCTCAGCGGGATTGAGGTAGTGCTTGATCGCGTGCGATATCCCGAGATGCTTGCCTGGCGCGCCGGGCTCCGGGAGGACGACCTTCATTTGGCCTCCCCGCGCGTCGGTGGCATGCGCTGCTCGAGCTCTGCGCGGCCGCGTTGATGCCACTTCCCGATCGTCTCGCGCGCGGACCTCACAGCCCGGGTGTCCTCGAGCCACGCACTGAAGAGAGCGTGGGTCGCTCGAACGATCCAAGCGAACTCGTCCTGCGCGTCGCCGCGATCCGCGATGCCTTCGGGCAGGCGCAGCGAGAGCCCGCGAGCCAGGGGCCAAGCCTCCGCGACCGGACGAGCGAGGCCGGTGACCGTCCCGGCGCGACCGCGGTTCGGTTGGTTCGCGACGGTCTCGAGGTGGTCTTGCCGTATGAGCGAGAACCAATGCCATGCAATTAGTGCAAGCCGATAGTTCGGCGGAAAGGAGGGGTCTTGGATCACCGCGAGCGCCTGCTTGGCGCGCTCGCTCCGCGCGCGCTGCTCGATCGCTCGAACGACCTCGTCCTCGGGCGAAGGAGGGCGCTCCAAGGACTCGGGGCGTGGGTCGCTCGCGTCGTCCAGTTCGCTCTGCTTCTCGTCGTGACGCCGAGACTTGCGATTGAGGTCGCGCGCCGTGCGGACGATCGTGAGGGCAAGCCAACCCCAGTAGTCTGCTCGAGGCTCCCTGGGCGGCGGGAGGCCATCCTTCGCTTGAACCTTGACGATGAACTGACTGAGCACTTCGCCTGCGAAGGACCGCGGATCGTCGTGTGCCTGAGCCTGGGACGACGCGAATCGGACGAGCTCGTCCCGATACCGACGGACGAAGGCGGCGAGCCCCTCGCGACCCTCGAAGGTTCCTCGAAGGAGCGGAGCGATGTCGCCAAACGTGACAGGCAATGGGGACGAGACGGGCATCCGCTCGCGATGGTGCACCAAGGACGGAGACTTCGCAACGCGTCGTAACACGCGATAACAGCTCAGGTTGTGGGCACTGGCACCGGCTCATCTCGAATCCTCCCAACGAGCAGGACGACGCCGCGACGACCGGGCGGACAGTCGCTCGCACCTTCGTTGCAGCGCTCCGGGTCTTGGGACACGCTCTCGGCATGTCGCTATCCGAAGAGCTGCGCTTGCATCGTTGGTGGGTCGAGTCGTGGAAGGCCTTACGAGGCGACGTCTTGAATGCGCGGGCCGTGAGGCAATGCGGCGACGAGCTCGAGGCCTCGCCGCTCTGGCCGGTCCTCCAGTGGGAGGTCAAGCCGCTCAGCGACACGGTCGGGCCGAACACGCAGCTCCTCGGGCGGGTCGCGATGGCGAACCTCCTCGACATGATGTCGCGTTTTGCGCCGCGCGCGTTTCC
>JAEUKJ010000649.1 GCA_016792665.1 Deltaproteobacteria bacterium
CCCGTTGAGGTAGGCCGCGTTGACCTGCCCGCAGTCGGCCATCACGACTCGCAGCGTGGTCGGCAGCGCGAGCTCGCGGTCGATGACGCCGAGCATGTGGTCGAGGTAGCGGCCGCGCTCGAAGGCGTCGTGCACCGGGGCGAGCTCGGGGCGGGCGCTCGCGAAGTAGGCGATGTCGATCCCGGTCGCCGGCGTGATGCGCAGGGCGGCGATCTTCGCGACGTCGTTCAGGCGCTGGTTCGCCTCGGCCTCGGGCAGGAGCGGCACGCCGACCATCGTGACACCGCGGAGGTCCGCGTCCCCGCCGAGGGGATCGGGCTGCGCGGCGAGGAGCTCTTCCAGGCGGCGCAGCACCGGACGGTCGGGGGTCGGGGCCGGCTGGGCGTGGGCCGGGCCGAAGTCGACCAGCGCGGTCAGGAGGGCAAGAGCGGTGACGAAGAGTCGCATGACGGAGGCCTCGGTCGCGAGGGGAGGTGCCGCGGAGACGAAGGGGGCGACGCGGATCGAAAACGCGTCAGCCGTACATGCGCGAGACGATCGCCAGGCACACGTTCGACAGCGCGTGCACGAGGATGGCGGCACCCAGCGAGCCCTGGCGGCGCGCGAGCCAACCGAAGAGCAGCGCCGGGAAGAACACCAGCAGGCGATGCGGCCCCGGGATGAGGATGGGGTGCAAGAGCGCGAAGGCGAGCGACGAGAGGGGCAGGCCCCAGCCGATCGCGACCCCGAAGAGGCGGCGCGGTGTGCCGTAGAAGGCATCGAGGCGCGGGAGCAGGTAGCCGCGGAAGAACGATTCTTCGGGATAGGCGACCAGGCCGAGGTGGATGACGAGGTAGGCGAGCAACCACCAGAGGTCGCGGGAGCTCGAGAGGTGGCCGTCGTCCGGGCCGCCGACCGCCGCACGGCCGAGTCGGATCTCCGGGGCGGGGACCTCCGCGGTCGCGCCGAGGATCTTCAGGTCGAAGTGGTGGCGCGGCCCGAGGTCGACGAAGAGGCCCGTCCCGCGCGGCGGGTGGAAGCCCCCCGTGGCATCGGGCATGAGCTCGGGGCCGAGCGTCGGGCGCGTGAGACAGCGCAGCTCGCGCGCGTGGACGACCGGGCCATCGGCGCTCGTGAGGTGCACGGCCAGCGCCGTGTCGCGCGGGGCGACCACCCAGAGGCGACCCTCGTCGGTCCACACCGAGGCCTCTTTCCGGCCACATGGCTGCGGTGGCGCGCCCTCGAGGTCCTCGGACCAGCGCAAGAGATGTGTGCCGCTCCAGTCGACGGGTCGATCCAGGAGGGTCGTGTAGGCGAGGTGGAAGCCGCCGATGAAGAGCGGAAAGACCAGGAGCACCGTGCCGAGGCCGAGGCGCAGACCAGGGCCGACCGGCCCGATCTTCAACGCCTGCGGCGGGTGAGGGTAGGGCGAGAGGCTCGGCACGCGCGGCAGGACGCGCAGCGGGACCTCGAGCAGGAGGAGGGCGAGGCCGACCTGCATGAACGAAGAGGTCGCCGGGATGATCCACTGCACGATGGCGAGGAGGAAGGTGCCGCCGAAGACGATCGCCAGGGCCAGCCCGATCTCGCGACGCAAAGCGCGCCGCGCATCCTGGGCGTCCTGGGCGTCGGGTGCGTGGTCGCGCGCAGGCTCGGGCGCGAGGGCGGGCGGAGGTTCGAGGGGAGGTTCGGGGCTCGTCACTGGAGACTGCTTCGGTGTTTGACTCGGCGGCGCGATCGCTTCAGTCTACGCCGCTTGGATTCGGGATGTGCTCTGCGCGCGTCCCCGCGATGGGCGTAGCTCAAGTGCGCGAGCCAAACAGTGAACATGGTTCACATGTCGGCGGAGAGTCGAGGATGCATGAGAACGCGCGGAAGCGAAAGGCCGTGAAGTGGGCACGGGCCGAGGTCGGGGTGGCGCTGTTGACGCTGCTCGCGCTGCTCGTGACGCCGCTCGGGCCGGTGTTGGCGGCGGCCCCGGTCGTGAAGAAGCGGGTGCTGGTGTTGAAGACGCAGCGCGCGGCCGACGTGCCGGCGATCGTCGCGACCAAGGTGGGCGGCTACTTCGACACGATCCTCGCGATGGACTCGAAGCTCGACATCGTCACGGTCGCGGCCCTGGCCCCGATGGAGGTCCTCGCGCCGACGGCGAAGCCCGGGGGCAAGGTCGACAAGGTCGTGGCCCAGGGCACGGTCGAGAGGGCGGACCTCGCCACCGAGGACGCGAAGAAGCTGGTCGCGAAGAAGAAGTGGTCCGACGCGGTGAAGGCCTGGACCAAGGCGCTGACCCTCTATGAGAAGGGGCTCGCGGACCTGGACGCGGACAAGTACGTGGCCGCGCTGGCGGGGCGGGCCTACGCGTATTTCGCGTCGGGCTACGATGACAACGGCGAGGAAGAGCTCGGCAAGGTCTTCGCGATGAAGCCGGACTTCACCATCGACGCGACGGCGCCGAAGAACGCGCAGGTCGTGGGCGAGCGTGTGAAGGCGCGGGTCACGCCGGCCGGGGTGCAGCTGCGCGTGACGGCGAATGCGCCGCGGGCGGTGGTCTTCGTCGATGGGAAGAACCGCGGGGCGGCGCCGGCAACGGTGGGAGACCTGGCGCGCGGGGACCACATCGTGCGGGTCGTGGCCGAGGGGCACGAGCCGTTCGGGCAGCTGGTGGCGGTG
>JAEUKJ010000674.1 GCA_016792665.1 Deltaproteobacteria bacterium
ACACCGCCGGTGTGTGGGTCGAGCATAGCTTCTGGGCCGAGGACCCGGCCATCGAGCGCGCGGTCCAGGGCGGCGTCACGACCATGCAGGTCCTGCCCGGATCGGCCAACCTCTTCGGTGGGCGCGGCGTCATCCTGCACCTCCGGCCGATGCGCGGCGTGCGCGCGATGCGCTTCCCGGGCGCGCCCGACACGCTCAAGATGGCGTGTGGCGAGAACCCCAAGCGGGTCTACGGCAACCGCGGCGGCGCGCCGTCCACGCGCATGGGCAATGTGCGCGGCTACCGGGACGCCTTCGCGCAGGCCAAGCGGTGGTTGAAGGACAACCGCGACAAGCCCGCCGACGAGGTCGCGCGCGACCTCGGCATGGAGACCCTGGCCGGTGTGCTCGAAGGGCGTATCCTGCCGGAGGTCCACTGCTACACGGTCCAGGACATGCTCGACTTCTTGGCGGTTGCCGACGAGTTCGGCTTTCAGGTGCGCGCCTTCCACCACGCGCTGGAGGCCTATAAGATCCGGGATATCTTGGCGAAACGCCAGGTCGGCGTGGCCACCTGGTCCGACTGGTGGGGCTTCAAGCTCGAGGGCTGGGACGGCATCGAGGAGGCCCCGGCCCTCATCGCCGAGAGCGGCGGCAGGGTCGCGATCCACAGCGACTCGTCCGAGGGGATCCAGCGCCTGAACCAGGAGGCCGCCAAGGCGATGTATGCCGGCAAGGCCGCAGGCATCGCCGTCGACGAGGAGGACGCGCTGCGCTGGGTGACCGCGGACGCGGCCTGGATGCTTGGGATCGACGGCGAGGTCGGGACCATCGCGCCCGGCAAGAGGGCCGATCTGGTCGCGTGGGACAAGAACCCGATGAGCGTCTATGCCCGCGCCGAGCGCGTGTGGATCGACGGGGTCGAGGTCCTCGATCGCAGCGATCCGAAGAAGCCGCGGGCACCGTGGAGCGACTTCGAGCTCGGGCTCGGAGGTGCGCGATGAAGCGCTTCGTCGCGTTGGTGATCGGTCTCGGACTCGCGGCGCAGGCCCGCGCCGAGACGCCGTGCATCGTGCTCGAGGGTGGCAAGGTGTGGCTGCCCGGGGCGCGCATGGCCGAGGTCGATCTGGTGCTGCGCGCCGGGCGCATCGAGGCCGTCGGCAAGGGCGTGAGCGGCGCGGGCTGCACGCGTGTCGACGCAGCGGGCAAGACCATCACGGCCGGGTTCGTCGACCCGTACACGTCGCTCGGGCTGGTCGAGATCTCGGGCGAGGACTCGACCGTCGACACCGAGCTGAAGGCCCTCCACCAGGACGACCAGAGCGCCATCCGCGCGGGCGTGCGCGCGTCGCTCGGCTACAACCCGCGGTCCATCGCGATCCCCGTGACGCGGCTCCACGGCGTGACCTCGGCGGTGGTCGTGCCGACCGGGGGCATCGTATCGGGCGACGCGTTCTGGGTCGACCTCGCGGGTGAGAGCCGGGCCGCCATCGTGCGCGAGCCGATCGGCATGGTCGCCAACCTCGGGGCGCGCTCCGAGTCGCGCGCCTCGGGCATGCACGTCTTCGACCTGGCCCTGAAGGAAGCCCTCCTCTGGATGAAGCAGACCGGGCCCGGAGGCTCCAAGGCAGACAAGCGCCAGCGGGCCGACTTCGCGACGCCGATCGTGGACCTCGAGGCCCTGGGCCCGGTCGTTCGCGGCGAGATCCCGGTGATCGCGAACGTGAACCGCGCGGCCGACATCGAGAGCCTGCTGGCCCTGACCGAGGGGACCCAGGTGCGCTTCGTGTTGGTCGGCGGGGCCGAGGCCTGGATGGTCGCGAAGGCGCTCGCGGCCCGCAAGGTGCCGGTCATCGTGGACCCACTGCTCTACGGGCCGGGCGGCTTCGATCAGCTGCGCGCGCGGCCGGACAACGCGGCACTGCTGGCGGCGGCCGGCGTGCCGGTCCTGATGTCGGTCATGAACACGCACCAGACCCGCAAGCTGCGGCAGGTCGCGGGCAACGCAGTGCGCGAGGGACTGCGGTGGGAAGACGCGCTGCTGGCTGTGACGGAGCGCCCGGCGGCGGCCTTCGGGCTCGCGGATTACGGGCGGCTCGAGGCCAAGGCCGTAGCCAATGTGGTGGTCTGGTCGGGGGACCCCTTCGAGCTGTCGACCCAGGCCGAGCGCGTCTACATCCGCGGCGTCGAGGTCCCGAAGACGAGCCGCCAGACCGAGCTGCGCGACCGCTGGCGGCGCATCACGCCCGAGGCGCCGTAGCGACCGTTGGAGGATGAGGCGCTGGTCAGGTGGATGAACCCTCATCCACCGAAACGCAGCATTTCGAGCCGTTCACGTGGGGCCGTCCCTCGCACGCAGGCCGCTCGCGCGTCCTCGGCGATGAGGCCGTGCTCGGGGCTTGGCAAGGCGATTGCTCTTGAGCGATGACGCCCCCTCACCTTCGAGGCTCGACATGCAGCGCGTTCTTTCCCTTTCCTTCCTCGTGATCGGCACCCTGGCGCTGGGCGCCTGTGCCCCGAACACGATCATCCGTCGCACGGCACTCATCAACGCGCCGCAGTCGCCGACCCGCGAGGGGCAGCCCCTGGAGCGGGGCGACGTGCGGCTGGAAGGCCACATCTCGGGCGCCAACACGGGACACACCGGATCGTTCTTCTTCTTCGAGCCGGGCATCGCCGAGGTCGGCGATCCGGGGGTCCTCATCCCGGACTTCCAGATCGGGGCGAGCGTGTGGGCGGGCCTCCCGGCCGGGATCGAGTTCGGCGGCCAGATCTCCTACGCGTCGATGGGCTGGTCGCGGCCGAACCTCAACGGCGTCCTCCCCTTCCCCGCCGGGCAGGAGGAAGACCTCCTCATGGGCGGCCTCGGGCTGCGCGTGAACATCGACGTCGACGAGCCGCGCCTGAAGCTCGCCGTCCTGACCGAGCTCAACATCGCGTCGATCCCCGAGGCGATCTTCGTCTGCAGCGACTCCGAGCGCTGCGACAACCAGCAGATGAGCGGCAACGGCGAGGAACTCTACCGCTTCGAGCGCATCGACCACGAGACCTTCTTCCTGCCGAACGTCGCGCTCCAGTTCGGGTGGCGCTTCAACGACGCGCGCGATGGCGTCACCTGCACCCCCGACCCGCAGGCCCCCGAGCGTTGCCTCGAGGTCGCCGACACCGTGCGCTTCTCGGCCATGCCGTATCTCCTGCTCGGGGTTCAGGAGAGCGTCACCAACACCGGCTTCGAGCCCGACTTCTCGACCCTGCAGAGCGACTCGCTCGAGGGCCTGTGGATGGGCTACCTCGGCGTCGGCGTGGACGCGGTCTTCGACAAGCTCGTCATGGGCGCGTCCATGATCATCCCGATCGAAGGCGAGCGCGCCATCGACTTCGGCGTGGTCTTCAACTTCAAGCTGGGCGTCGAGCTCTGAGCGCAGGCCGAGCGGGGCACGCAGCTACGACGGCCGCGGCACCCCGAGCTCGTGACCGAGCTCGTCCATGACATGCGACAGGAATGTCGCACGTCGCTGGGCTTCGGCGCGTCCGGCATCCGTGCGCATGGTCGCCGGCAGGCCGAGCAGCTTGGTCGTGAAGTGATCGAGCGAGAAGGCGCGGTCATCGAGCGGGCGTGAGCGGGCCCACGGGTCGTCGTCGTGGAAGTAGCGCGCGCCCATCAAGACCCCAGTCGAGACGCAGCGCATGAGGCCGATGACCCCGAGCGCCTCGAGGCGATCGGCGTCCTGGAGCGCGTCGCCGAGCGGGCTCACCGGGATGGCGCCGCGTGAGAACGAGTGGTCGGCGATAGCGCGGGCGATGCGCTGCGTGGCGTCGGGATCGAAGCCGAAGCCGGGCAGGACCTCGGCGGCGAAGGCCGCGCAGAGCTCGGAGGCGCGCGCGCGATCCGGGTGGTTCTTCGGGACGTTGACGATGTCGTGGAGCAGTGCGGCGGCGATGGCTTCGCGCGCGGGCACGCCCAGCGTCTTGCCGATATCGACCGCGGCGCAGGCGACGCGGAGGGCGTGCGCGAGGTCGTGGCCGGGGTCGGGAGAGAGGTCTCGGCGCGCGAGCTCGAAGGCCTGGGTGAGGCCCGGGTCGTCGGCGATGAGGCGGGCGAGGTCGGCGCGCGAGGTCGAGGGGGACGCAGTCATGCAGGGTCCTTGGAGGTGATAGAGAGTGCTGGCTTTGATCGTCTGCGCGCGGCCCCAGCCGCCGCCTCCTGGGGTCTCGAGGCGCACGCGATCGCCGGGTCGCAGTGCGGTCGGCTCGCCGGTCCAGGGGGTCGGGGCCTGGCCTTGGCGCACGATGAAGGCGCGGCCCGGGGCCCCGTTCGCGGCGCCCGCGAGGCCGCTTGCGCCCTCGGGCCTGAACGCGGCGAGGAGGGACGCGACGGCCGGGCCCGTGACGTCGAGCTCGCGAACGAGGCCATCGCCGCCGCGATGGCGTCCAGCGCCGCCCGAGTCGCGTCGGATGGCGAAGCGGCGCACGCGGATGGGCAGGCGCTGGGCGAGCACCTCGGGATCGGTGGCGCGCGTGTTGGTCATGTGGAGCTGGCGGGCGGACGGGCCATGGCGCTCTGGCGTGGCGCCGCCACCGCCACCGAGGGTCTCGTAGAAGGCCCAGGGGAGTCCCACGCCGTCCGCGCTGTCCGGGCTGGCGAGGACGAGGTTGACCATGCTGCCGGCGGAGGCGGCACGGCGACCCGTGGCGGCGAAGACGAGGTCGACGATGCGCTGCGAGGTCTCGACGTTGCCACCGACGACCGCCGAGCCGGGCGGCGGTACGAGGACAGACGGGGTCGGCAGCACGAGATCGATCGGCCTCAGCGTTCCATCGGTGAGCGGCAGGTCGGCCCCGACGAGGACGCGCAGGGCATAGAGGATCGCCGCGCGCACGACCGCGGACGGCGCGTTGAGGTTGCCGGGGTGCGGGCCCTCGGTGCCGGTGAAGTCGAAGCGCAGGCGCTCGCCTTCGCGCGTGAGCGTCAGCGCCAAGCGATGCCCGTCGAGGTCGTCTTCGGCGTGCGCGCGGTCGAAGGGGAGCGTGCGGATGAAGGCGCGCGTGGCCTGCTCGGCGTGGGCCGAGAGGCGATCCATCCAGGTCGTGAGGGACGTTGGAGCAGCGGCCTGGGCCAGGCCCTCGGCGAGGGACGTGAGGCGGCGGGCGAGGTGCGCATTGGCGGCGAGCTGGGCTTCGAGATCGGCCGCGACGGTGGCCGGCTGGCGCGAGCCCCGAGGGCCACCGACCAGGGCCTCGAGGTCGACCACGAGACGACCTCGGGACAGCAGCGGGGCGCGGCGGAAGACGAGGCCTTCGTCGGCGAGGGAGGTCGAGCGCGTCGGCATCGAGCCTGCTGTGAGGCCACCGACGTCGACGTGGTGGGCGCGGCTCGCGACGAAGAAGCGCTGGCCCTGGCTGAGAACGAGGGTGATGACGGTGAGGTCGGGCAGGTGCGAACCGCCCGCCGCTGGATCGTTGGTGAGCCAGGCGTCGCCGTCGTGGGTGGGGAGCTCTCGCAGGTCGAGTTCGCGCGCGAGGTCGGCGACCGTCTCGCCCATGGCGCCGAGGTGGACCGGGATGTGCGGCGCGTTGGCGACGAGGCGGCCGTGGCCGTCGAAGACCGCGCACGAGAAGTCATGGCGCTCGCGGATCGAGACCGAGCGGGCGAGCCGCGCGAGGGTGGTGCCGGCTTCTTCGGCGAGGGCGCGGAAGCGATGCGACCAGAGCTCCAACGAGGCCGTGAGGCCAAGCGATGCGTCCGCGCCGGGAGCGGAATGCGCACGACGCGTCACGCGCGTGAGGGGCCCCTCCTGGCGCGCCACCCAGCCGTCGGGGACCTCGAGGCTCGTGCCCGCGGCGTGCAAGACGCGCGGGCCAGCGACCTCGCGCGCGCCCAGTCCGAAGGGATCGGCGTCGACGCGCGGGGGCTCGGGAGGTGCCGCCGCGAGCACCACGGTCACGGACTCGAGCTCGAGGGTGAGGCTGCGCGAGAATCCGTAGCGCTCGCGATGGGCCGCGTCGAACGCCGTGCCGAGGGCGGCGAGCGACACGTCGGTGTGCCACGGGATCTCGAGGGCGAAGTCGGTGCCGACGTGCCTCACCGCGAGGACGACCTCGGGGGTCGCGTCGGCGAGCTCGGGGAAGCGCTCGCGCAACCCGGCCAGAAGGCCCGCGACGAAGCCCGGGAGCTCGGCCGTCAGCGCGGCGTCGAGGGGGCGCCAGAGCGGCATCGAGGCGCGCTCGAGACGCCGCGCGAGCGCCTGGCCCCAAGCACAGAAGACCGGGGCCGCCGCGTGCACGAGCACGGTGTCGATGCCCAGGATCTCGGCGACGGCGCAGGCGTGTTGAGCCCCTGCCCCGCCATACGCGACGAGCGCGTGCGCGGCGAGGTCGACCCCGCGGGACATCGCGAGGCGCGAGACGGCCTGGGCCATGGCCTCACGCGTGAGCGCCAGCCAGGCGCGCGCGAGGTCCGCGCCGATGAGGCCATCGAGGCCGGGGAGGTCCACCTGTCCAGGGTGCAAGGCGAAGGGGAAGGCCTGCGGGTCGAGGAGGCCCGCGAGCAGCGCCGCGTCGGTCACGGTCGGCGGACCACCGCGGCCGTAGCACTGGGGACCGGGGTCGGCGCCGGCCGAGCGCGGACCCACGGAGGGTCGCGCGTCGACGCGCGGGTCGCACGCGAGGATCGAGCCACCGCCTGCCGCGATGGTCTCGACCTCGAGCATGGCGCGGCGCAGGCGGACCCCGGCGACCTCGAGATCGCCCTCGCGGCGCGGCGGCTCGCGGGCCGTGTCGACGAGGCAGACGTCGGTGGAGGTACCGCCCATGTCGAGGCCGACCGCGTGGCGGATCCCGGCGAGCCTGGCGACCGCGTGCGTGGCGAGGACACCGCCTGCAGGGCCCGAGAGCACGGCATCGTGGGCGCGCAACTCGGCCGCGGGCACGAGGCCGCCATCCGAGCGCATGGCGAGCGCGTGGGACGGGATGCGGTCGGCGGCCAGCGCGCGACGCAGGCGCGGCGTGACGGCCGCGTCGACAAGCGTCGTCTCGAGGCGCGCGAGGTAGCCGCGGTCGCGGCTCACGCGGTGGCCGAGCGCCAGGTAGAGGTGCGGCGCGCGCACGGCGATGGCCTGGGCGATCAGGAGCTCGGCGGCAGGGTCCTCGCCGCCATGCAAGAGGACGATCGCGGCGGCGGCGAAGCGCTCGAGGTCGAGGGTGCCCAGCGCCTCGTCGAGCGCCGCGAGGATCGTGTCGGTGGCGCCGTCGGGCACGCCGACGACGGCCGTGGCGAGCGTGGGCGGCCAGTCGCGGTCCGGGTCGAAGAGGTCGGGCCGGGCCATCTCGCGGATGAGCGGCAGGTCCTCGAAGCCCTCGGTGACGACGAGCAGGGTCGGCTCGCCGCGCCCTTCGAGGAGCGCGTTGGTGGCGACGGTGGTGCCGAACGTTACGTGCTCAGCGCGGTCGACCAGGGCGCCGACGACGGCGCGATCAGAAGGGACCTTGGCGATGCGCGCGCGGCCGAGCGCGTCGACGAGGACGAGGTCGGTGAAGGTTCCGCCGCGGTCGACGTGGGCCCGGGTGGCCGGCGCGCTCATGCGCGGCTCACCGCGTGCACGGCGCGTTGATTAGACGGGCATCGAAACATCGAGACCTCGAGACGTCGTATCGTCGTATCAAGGGGAGCCCCCAGAACGCGAACGGCACCCCGAAGGGTGCCGTCAGCTGCAACACGACTCAGGTCAGGAGATCAGGAACGGTTGAGGTTCCAGGTCTGGCCGGACTTGTTGCTGTTCAGGCGCAGCGTGTTCTGCTGGTTGCCGAACTGGAACTCGATCACCTCGTTCGTGTCGCCGTCGGGCGTGAGGTAGATCTTGCCGTTGCGGAGCTCCCACTTGCCGGCGGTGCTCGTGGTCTTGCAGTCGCCGCTGCCGCACGGGATCGCCTTGGCCCAGCTGTACGACCCGTTGCCGTTGAACGAGATCGTGCTGGTGCCATCGGACCACTTGCCCGCGAGCGCGTCCTTGTCGGGCGCCGCCGTCCAGGTCGGACCCGAGGGCGTGTTGTCCTTCTTCTCGCTGCTGCCACATGCGCCGAGCGTCAGCCCAGCGGCCACCACCGCTACTCCCAGCCATCGCATCATCGTGGTTCCTCCGACATCCAGGTCGGGGGCCAGGCCCCCGATCGTTAGTTTGTTCGCGCGTCGCTTGACCGAGCCAAGCGTGATGCGAACTGCGTGCCCCCGTCTGGGCCATCGAATCGTCGAGTGAACCAGGACAGGGAGTTCTTCGGCCGAGGCCGAGCTGAGCTCGCCCCGCGAGTCTGTCTCGCGAAAGCGCGCGGACCATAAGGCGAGGTCAACGGATCGTCAATGACCGGTCGCGGCCGTTGTAGCCACGTAACCCAGGGTCGCGTCGTCAAGGGCGATCGTCCGGTCAAACCCGACGTGCAGCGCCAGCATCCGGAAGGTGCACGAACATGGCGCGGACCGGGTCGGTGTCGTCCCCGTAGACGTAGGCCGGCCCCAGCGCGTTGCCGCGGTCCAGGGTCTGGCCGATGCCCTGGTCGATCGCCCCGCCGCCGCGATCCCCCTTCCAGTTCGCCATCTCGTTCTTCTGCGTGATCTCCCATTGCTGCTGGAGCATCACCAGCTCGCCCAGCCGCTCGGGCAGGCGCGGCAAGAGCGCGTAGAGCACGAGGCCCGCCGCCTCGGCGTCGTCGGCCGCGCGGTGGGCGGAGGCGAGCGGGATCCCCAGGCGCTCGGCGACCGCGGTGAGGCGCTTGGACCCCTCGCTCTTGTGGAGCTCGCGCACGAAGACCAGCGGGTCGACGTAGCGGCGGCTCGGCAGGTCGAGGCCAGCGCGCCCGAGCTCTTCGTGGACGAAGGCACGGTCGAAGGCGAGGTTGTACGCGACGAAGACCTTGCCCTCGAGGCGGGCCCGGACTTCGGCGGCGATCTCGGCGAAGCGCGGTGCGTTCGTGAGCTGGGCCGGCTCGATGCCGGTCAGGCGCTGGACCTCCTCGGGCACGTCCTGCTCGGGGTTGACCAGCGTCGCGTAGCGGTCGATGACCACCCCGCCCTGCATGTGGATGACCGCGATCTCGATGATGCGGTCGACACGCGGGTCGAGGCCCGTCGTCTCGACGTCGATGACGGCGGTCGGGCAATCGAGGAAGCGGGCGTCGTCGTCCATGCGGTCTCGCTACCACGTCTCCCGCGGGCGCAGAAGCGCCGTGGTCAGCGAAGCGCGAGCATGACCTGATAGACGCGGCGCCGCGGCAGGCCGAGCGCGCCAGCGACCGCGGTCACCGCATCCTTCGAGCTCTTGCCGGCGGTGAGCTGCTCGCGCAGGAGCCCCTCGACGATGTCGTCGCCGAGCTCGGCCGAGCGCACCTCGAAGACCAGCACGGCCTCGCCCAGCGCGGCCTCGGGGTCTCCGCTCATGCGCGCGACGAGATCACTCGCGGCCCCGCGATAGAAGGTCTCGTGGAGCTTGGTCAGCTCGCGCGCGATGACCACGAGGCCGATCGACGGCAAGAGCGCCATCGCCTCGAGGACGCTCACCAGGTCGCGGGCCGGCGCAAAGTAGGCGTGGGTGCCGGGCAAGAGACCCGCGAGCAGGGTGCGCGTGGCCTGCTCGCCGCGCGGCAGGAAGCCGCCGAAGGAGAACCCGCCACCGCCCAGCCCGCTGGCCGAGATCGCCGTGGTGAGAGCCGACGCCCCGGGCACCGGGATGACCCGATGCCCGGCCTCGACGGCAGCGCGCACGAGGCGCTCGCCCGGGTCGTTCACACCGGGAGTGCCCGCGTCGGAGACCAGCGCGAGCGACTCCCCGGCGTCGAGCCAACCCAGGATCTCGTCGAGCTTGTCGCGCTCGGCGTGCGCGTCGCAGCGCACGAGACCGTGCGCGGGCACGGGGATCGAGAGGGCCTCGAACAACGAGCGCGTGCGCCGCGTGTCCTCACAGAGGACGCGGCTCACGGTCCCGAGGACGCGCACCGCGCGGTGCGTGATGTCCTCGAGGTTGCCGATGGGGGTCGCGACGACCCAGAGCGTTCCACTCACGAAGGGCCCACGATCACATCAGGTCGCTGTAGTCGATCTGGAGCCCGAGCTGCTTGCGGAGCTGGAGGTACGGGTCGCTCATCACATAGAGGACGTGGTCCTTCAGCTTGTCCTGCTTGGCGAGCTTCGACATGCCGCTCGCCTCGCGCTGCAAGAGCTCCAGCGAGAGGGCCGGGTCGTTCGACGCCAAGACACCCGCGTGGATGGCCGTGAGCTCGATGGCGCGATGCCACCGCCCGAGCTCGGGCACCGGGGTCCGCTTCCAGAGGTTGCGCATCGCCGCCGTCAGCTGCTGGCGCAGCTCGGGCGTGAGCGACTTCTCGAGCACGCCGCGCGTCTCGCCGGCCGCCTGCCGCAACATCTCCTTGGCGGTCGGGTCGACGTCGTCGCGCGTCGTGATCTGGTAGTTCGGATCCACGATGCTCGCCGCGCCAAGGTAGAGCCCCTCGAGCGACTCGCGCGGGTAGAGGATCGCCACGAGGTGCGACGGCATGAAGTAGCTCATGCGGCGCGCCACGTGGAAGGCGAGCTCCTTGTCGGTGAGACCCGAGATGACGTCGGTGCCAAAGCGCAGCTTGGGCGGGTCGGTCTGGAGGAACTCGATGCCGGTCGCGAGCTCGCCGCGATACATCTCGGGGGCCGGCATGCCGAACATGCGCAGCACCTTGGCGATGGTGTTGGTGACGAGCAAGCCCTCGTTCAGCTCGAGGCGCGACTTCTTCTTGAGCTGGTAGTCCTTGTCGGGCTTCGAGATGCGCGCCTTGCCGAGGCCGGCGAAGACGATCTCGATGACGCGCCCGATATCCGGGTCCTCCTGCCGCGACATCACGCACTGCATCCAGAGCGCCTGGTCGATGACGCGGTTCGGCTCGGCCATCGTCGGCGGCAGGAACGACTGGTAGAAGTGCGTCTCGGTCGGGTTGGCCTGACGCAACGCCAAGAGCAGGCCCGCGATGCACCAGGCCGCGTCGGGCTGCCCCGCCTTTTTGAAGAGCTCGACGAGCTTGTGGTAGCTCTCGTAGCGATTGGCCTGCTGCGCGATGAGCCAGCGGTGCTCGCGGATCGACTTGTCGAGCGCGTCGTCGACCCCGCCGGCCTCGTAGAGGCTCGCCAGGATCTCGCGGATGCGCGCGTCGTCGGGCCGCGTGTTGCGCGCGAGCTCGAAGGCCCAGATGGCCTTGTCCTTCTGCCCGAGGCGGCTGCGGTAGATCTCGCCCAGGCCCTCGTAGAGCTTGAAGAGGATCTGGTCGCGGCCCGGCATGGACGCGTCGGCGTCGCGCATGCGCTGGATCATGCGGCGGTAGTTCTGGTCGAGGGACTTCCAGTCGCGCTGCTTGGTGAGCAGCTCGTCGATGATGCGGAACGACCCGAGGTTCTCGAGGTTGTGGTCGAGCGAGAGGTTGAAGTACTTCACCGCCTCGTTCGGCTCGTTCAGGTTGTCGCGGTAGACCACCGCCGCCATCGACGCGAACTGCGCCTTCCGCTTGGGATCGTCCTCGATCTTGATGAGCCGGTTGAGGTGGCGGATCGACTCCTCCCACTCGCCCGACTTCAGGCTCAGCTCGACGAGCTTCAGCGCCGGCTGCTTCGGGAACACATCGAGGTCGAGCGCCCCGCGGTAGCACTCGGCCGCGCGCTTCGGGTCGTTCATCTGCTCGAGGCAGGTGTCGCCCATCGCCAGGAGGATCTTGTAGCGCTCCTGCTTGTCGGTCTTCAGCGAGAGCAGGCGCTCCTGGTAGCGCACGACCTCGCTCCACTCGCCGTGGGCCGAGAGGACCTCGATGATGTTGTCGAGCGCCTTCGGATCGTTGGGCTGCGCCTCGACCACCTGCTTCAGGTAGACCTGCGCCTTGGCGATGTTCTTCGTCTTGAGCGCCGACTCGCCGAGCAGCATGAGCACCTTGACCTGCTCATCCGGCTCGAGCTTGCGCTTGTACTTGTCGAGCACCTCGGTGAGGTAGCGCTCGGCGTCGCGGTAGTTGCCCTTCTTGTGGTTGAGACGCCCGAGCGCGCTCAGCGTCTCGAGGTCCGGCGGCACGAGCTTCTGCGTGAGCTCGAGGTGATCGAGAGCCTGGTCGTCGAGGTAGAGGGCCTCGGCGCACAGACCGATCTTCTTGTGGGTCTGCGCGAGGAGCTCCTTGTCCTCGTTCGCGTCCAGGCGATCGACCAGCGCCTCGAGGCGCGTCATCGCCTTGGCCCACCCCTCGGTCCGCATGTAGTGGTCGGCCAGCACCTGCAGCGCACGGCGCGACTCGGGGTCGGCGCGCTCCGCCTCCTCGAAGTGCTCGAGGGCGCGGTCGGGCTGGTCCAACTTCTCGGCGTAGGTCTCGGCGAGATCGACATGCACGGCCGCCATCGCGATCGGCGTGTTGGCGTGCATGAGCTTGTGCTGGAGGATCTCGATGACCTTGTCCCAGCGCTCGTCGGTCCGGTAGATCGCGAGCAGCTCCTCGACGGCGGTCGGGTTGCCCGGGTCTTCCTTCAGGACGCGCGTGTAGCTCGTGGCGGCGCGGTAGTTGTCGTCGAGCTCTTCCTTGGCGATGTGGCCCTGGCGGCACAGGAGGTCGACGCGCACTGCCGGCGTCGTCTCGTGCTCGAGCTTCTTCTCGAGGTTCTCGAGGACGAGCTCCCACTGGCCCTGGCTCGCGAGCAGGTGGTCGAGCGCATCCAGCGCGGCCTTGTCCCCGCGACGCTCGAGCAGCACGCGCTCGTACATCGCGATGGCGTTGTCCACGTCGTCGAGCTTGTCGCGATAGGTCTCGGCCATCGCCAGCAGCGCGTCGGCGCGGCCGTCGGCCCCATCGGCCGTCTCGTAGCGCAGCTCGTAGAGCTTGATGAGGTCGTCCCACTCGCCTTCGCTCGAGTATATCTTGACCAGCGCCTCGTACGCCTCGACGTCGGTCGACTGCATGCGCAGGACGCGGCTCCACGCGTCGGCCGCCGAGCGCGTGTCGTTCCGGAAGTCGCCGTGCAGGATGGCCGCGTTCTTGGCCATGCGCAGCCGGTCGTCGTCGCTCTTGGCCGCGTTGTACGCGCGCTCGTAGACGTCCAGCAGGCTGTCGTAGTCCTCGCGCTCCGTGTAGATGCGCTCCAGCTTGTCGAGCGCCACCTCGTTGCCCGGGTCGAGCCCGAGCACGTCGTCGAAGGCCTTGATGGCCTCCTCGGGCTGGCGCGTGTACTCCTCGTAGATGCCGGCGATCTGCAGCCGACGCGACACCTCGCGATCCGGCGCGACCATCGCGTCCTTCTCGTAGACGTCGATGAGCGCGTGCCAGTCGCGGCGCGCGATGTGCAGCCGCTCGAGCTCCTTCAGGACGAACTCGTCGCGCTCGTCGAGCTCGAGCGCCTGGTTCCACGCCTTGACGGAGGCCTCGAGGTTCTGGAGGTGCTGCTCCTGGACCTGGCCGATGCGCTGGAAGATGCCCTTCTTCTCGTCGTAGTTCGGCGTGACCTCGCCGAGCACGGCGAGCACGTCGACGAGCTCTTCCCAGCGACTCTCGGACTCATCGAGATCGACCAACGCGCGCAGCGCCGGCTCGCTCTCCATGTTCTCGCCGAGCAGCCGCTCGTAGAGGCGAATGGCCTCGGGACGCGAGCCGATCTTGTCGCGCATCACGTCGGCCGACTTCAGCATCAGGTCGAGCTTGGCGTCGCCGTCGAGGTGGACGAGCGTCGCCTCGTAGACCTCGTGGAGGTCCTTCCAGAGTCCGGTCTGCGCCGCGAGGCGCTCGATCTCGGAGAGCACCTGGGTGTCGTCGGGCGCGAGCTCGTTGGCGCGCGAAAGCACCAGGAACGCGCTCTCGAGATCGCCCAGACGCTGCTCGTGGACTTGAGCCAGGCGCTGCAGGTTGACGAGCTGGTCGTCCGCGTCGAGGTGCGGGTTGCGCTGATCGAGGAGGCCCGCGAGCTCCTGCCAGAGACCGTTGGACTCGTAGATGACCTCGAGGCGCCGCGAGGCCTCGAGCTCACCACCGCTCTGCGCGAGGATGGCGCGATAGGTCGCCGCCGCGTCCGCCGTGTTGTGCAGGTTGTCCTGCTGGATGGTGCCGATGAGCAGCCACGTCTCGATGCGCTGGGCGTCGTCCTCGATGAGGTCGAGCTTGCGACCGTAGAGATCGACCAGGTCCTGCCACCGCTGCGTGTTCTCGTAGAGGGTCTCGAGCTGGGCGATCGCCTGGGCGTCGGTCGGCGCCGCCGCGAGCACCGCGCGCCAGGCCTCGATGCCGCCCGCCTGGTCGCCGAAGACCTCGGTGCGGATCTCGGCGAGCTCGCGCCAGAGGGAGAGTTCCTCTTCCGGAGAGTACTGCTCGGAGGCGATGGCCGACTCGAGGACCTCGGCGCGCGCGGTGTCGTTACCGGACGCGAGGTGGAGCTCGCGCAGGGCATCGAGGGCCTCACGGTCGAAGGGCTCCTCGTTGCGCGCGCGCTCCCACGCGCTCTGCGCGTTGAAGGCGTCGTCGAGATCCCCCTGCCAGAGGCGACCGAGGGCGCGGAACACCTCGAGCTTGCGCGCCTTCTCGTGCGCGATCTCCATGCGCAGCTCGCGCTCGTAGGCCTCGGCCAGGGCACCGAAGGCCTTGATGCGCCCGTCCTTCGAACGCTGCCCTTCGCCCTGGGCGATCAGCAACCGCTGGAGCTCGTGGACCGCCTCGATGTCGTTCGGGCGCGACGCGAGCACGTCCTCCCAGAGCTCGATGGCGCGGGCCGGCTTGTCGAGATAGGCCTCGGCGATCTGCGCCATGTCGGCCAGGTGCCCGACGCGCTCGTCGGGGTCGCGGGCCAGATCCGAGAGGCGCTGGAGGATGTCGAAGAGCTCGGGCCACTTCTCGTCCTCGGTGTACATCGCACGCAGCGCGACCAGCGCCGGCTCGTGCATGTCCTGGAGCTCGAGGACCTCCTTCCAGGAGGCGACGGCACTCGGGCGATTGCCGAGGCGGTCGCGATAGAGCTCGGCGAGACGCGTCCACACGACCACGCGCTCGTCGTCGAAGACGTCGTCGCTCTGGGTCTGCGTGACGAGGATGGGCTCGAGGTCCTGCCACCGCTCACGGGCGACGAGGAGTCGGTCGATGGCGCGCAGCGCGTCGGCGTTCTTCGGCTCGACGCCGAGGATGAGTCGGAAGATGCGCTCGGCCTCGGCCGGGTCGGCCAGGCGATCGCGGGCGATGGCTCCGGCGCGGTGCCAGAGCTGGACCTTGCGCTCACCGTCCTTGGCGATGCCAGCGGCCGCGAGCGAGTAGAAGTTCGCGCGGTCCCAGCGGCCGGTGAGGCCAGCCAGCCGCTCGATCTCCATGAGGAGCCCGTCGTCCTCGGGGTCGATCTGGAAGGCCTGCCCGTACCACTCGAGGCCCTCGGCCTCGTTGTGACGCTTGTCGAGCGCGAGCAGAGCCAGGTCGCGCAGCAACTGGAGCTGGTCGTTCGGGTCGTCGATGACCGAGAGCTTGAGCTGGAGGAGGCTGTCGAGCTCGTCCCAGCGCGAGCCGTCGCGATAGATCGGCTCGAGCCTCTCGGCCGCATCCAGCGAGTTCACGCCGGACTCGAAGAGGCGTCGCAGCTCGCCCACCGCGAGCTCCGAGCCACGGTCGAGATCGAGGATCTCGACGTAGGCATCGTAGGCCTTCTCGGGGTCCTCGAGCCGCGTCTCCGCGACGCGCGCGAGCTTCTCGAGATAGACGCTGCGCCGCGCCGGATCAGGCTCGCTGTCGGCCTGCGCGCGCAGGATCCCCGCGAGCT
>JAEUKJ010000688.1 GCA_016792665.1 Deltaproteobacteria bacterium
GGCGCGGTTCTCGCGCACGCCCCAGCCCATCATGGTCATGCCGTGCTCGTAGACCGACACGTCGCGACGGCCGAAGCCGACCTGCCACGTCAGATCGACGGGCTCACCTGCGCGGTCTGGAGCCGAGGCGTCTTCCGGAGATGCTGTCACCATGTGCGCAGCCTTAGCCGAGGCACACATCGTGGAGCAAGACCTTCGATCCGCGGCGCGGCGTATCGAGGCAGGGCTGGTCAACGGCCCGCGGGACGCGCTAGATTCGTGGCGTGACACGCCCCGAGAACCACGGCGAAGAGGCACCGCGCGCGGTCCCGACGCTGCGCGCCCTCCGCCTCTGGCAGCGGATCCACGTGCGACTGACCGCGCTGTACGGCGTGGCCGTGCTGCTGGTCCTGACCCCCGCGGCCATCCTGACCTACAACCTCGCGGTCGATGGCCAGGTCGAGGATCTGCGCGACCGCATCCGGCTCACGACCATCAGCCTGGCCGCGATGGTCGACGCGCGCCGCCTCGCGGAAGTCGACCACGCCGACCACCCCTATCGCCAGAACCTCGCGGCGCGCTTCCGTGAGGTCATGGCACAGGAGTCCGAGATCGGCAGCGTCTACATCTTCCTGCCGAGCGACAAGCCGCTGGTGATGCGCTTCTTCCTCGACACGGACAAGCGCGCCAAGCCTGCGAAATACCTCGAAGAATACGACATCGGCCCCTACCCCGACCTGCACGATGGCCTCACGGCGCCGGTGGTCGAGCGCCGCCCGGTCGCCGATGCCTGGGGCGTGAGCCTCTCGGGCTTCTCGCCGTTACGCGACGAGCGCGGCCAGGCCATCGCGGTGGTCGGGGTCGACTGGGACGCGGCCAGCGTCGACCGCATCCAGGCCGAGGTGCTCGCGGCCGCGGCGATGACCTACGGCGCGGCGTTGCTCTTGTTGGGGCTCGCCGGATACGGAGTCGGGCGCATGCTGCAGCGGCCGATGACGCGCATCATCGAGGGCACCGAGGCGGTCGCGCGCGGGCAGCTCGGGACGCGCGTCGGGCTCGCGCGCCAGGACGACTTCGGGGTCCTCGGCGGCCACTTCGATCAGATGGCCGCCGGCCTCGAAGAGCGCGACTACATCCGCACGACCTTTGGCCGCTACGTCTCGGAGGACGTCGCCAAGAAGCTGCTGGTCGACACGCGCGGCAGCATCCTGGCCGGCGAGGAGCGACGCGTGACCGTCCTCTTCACCGACCTCAGCGGCTACTCGACGCTGAGCGAGCACCTGGCGCCGAGCGCCGTGCTGGGGCTCATGAACACCTACCTCGGCGCCATGAACACGGTCATCGACAAGTACGGCGGCTGCGTACTCGAGTTCATGGGCGACGGCATCCTCGCGGTCTTCAACGCGCCCGACGCGCTCGTCTCGCACCCCGAGTGGGCCACCCGCTGCGCCATGGCCATGCGCGCGCGTCTCGACGAGATGAACGCGGCCTGGGTCGCCGACGGCACCGCCAAGGCCTGGCAGGACCACGGCGTCGCGCGGCTCACGGCGCGCGCCGGTCTGCACACCGGACGGGTCGTCGCGGGCAGCCTCGGCAGCGAAGTGCGCATGAAGTACTCGATCCTCGGCGACACGGTGAACGTGGCCGCGCGCTTGGAGCAGCTCAACAAGCTCCTCGGCACCGACCTCCTCGTGTCGCGCACGGTCTACGACGCCCTGCCGCCCGAGCTGCAGGCCAGCGCGACCTCACGTGGGACCCACGCCGTCAAGGGGCGGGAGCAGGAGGTCGAGGTCTTTTCGCTCTGAGCCCGCGAGCGTGCGCGGACCGACGTCCCCTCGTCGCGGATCATCGCGCCGAAGCAGGCGTGAGCGTGACATCCGGCTCGATCTCGTCGGCCCCGGTCAAGAGCGCGAAGCCGTCGGTGGCGTCCTCGAGCTCGCGCTCCAGAAAGGCCAGGACGTAGGCGTTGATCGCGCGGTGCGCGGCCTCGGGCGCGATGAAGCCGGGGCCGCAACCGTCATCCTCGCCGACCGATATCGGCAGCGAGCACGCGTCCGAGAACGTGTAGTGCCCGGCGGTCGCGAAGTCGACGCGCAGGTTGCCGAGGTTGGCGGAGAGGCCCTGCCACGCGAGGTCGCCCTCGGTCTCGTTGGGGGTCGTCTGGTCGAGGGCGCCCGTCATGAGCAGGGCCGGGACCGCGATGGCCTCGGTGCCCGCGCTGCCGAAGGTCAAGAGCGCACCGGGCGTCATCGGCACGATGGCGCTCACGCGGGCATCCCCGAAGCCGGCGCGGTAGACGGCCTCGTTCGCGACGAGGGACGCGCAGTCGAGCGCAGGGACGGTGCCCGAGTCACACAGGGCGAGCATGAGGTCGACGGCCCAGGTCGCGCCTCCGACGGCCAGGGCGGTGTAGCCCCCGAAGCTGTGGCCGACGACGGCGATGCGGCCACCGACGAGAGCCGCCAGCGGGTCGGCCACAGGGAGGGCCTCGGCGTAGTCGATCACCGCGCGGATGTCGTCCGGGCGCCAGTGCAGGATCTCGGCGGGGACCGTCTCGCCGAAGGTGTTGTTGGTGTGGTCGGGCGCCAGGACGAGGAATCCGTGGGTCGCCAGGAACTCCGTGAGGAAGTAGCTCTGCTCCGCAAAAGAGCTGTTGCCGTGCGAGAAGACGACCATCGGGACCTTGGCGAGCCCGGCCGGCGGCGCGTCGCCGAGCACGCCCGGGGCCGGCAGGAGGCCCGCGTAGAGGACCTCGTCGCCGGTCGTCGCGAGCGTCGGGTACCAGGCGACCAGGCGCAGGGTGCGGGCCGCCGAGCCGTCGCGGGGCGCGTAGCTGAAGGACGTGCTGCGGTAGCCCACGCGGTAGGGGCCGCGCGCGGTGAAGTCGCGCGGCGCGCCCGTGTCGGCGTCGCTCGCGTCGCCCACGTCCGGGTCGAGGGCATCGAACACCGCGTCGGGGTCGGACGTGTCGGGCGCGTCGACGAGGATGGTGTCGGGCGCGGTGTCGGGCAGGCTCGTGTCGGGGGCGTCGCCCTGCGAGGCGGTGTCGCGCGTGTCGGCATCGCTCCCACCCCCGTCTTCGCCGCACGCCACCAGGAGCGCGACGACTCCGAGCACCGCCAGACGTCGCCAGCGGTGGTCGAAGGCGGGGGGACGCGACGGAGCGACGGGCGGAGCGGACAGGCGCATCGTTCGACTTCCTAGCTCGGAGCGTTGGAACGCGTCGCCCACGCGAGCGACGCGCGGGCGCATGGAAGCACACCCGCGCGTGAGTCGCGAGCGCTACTCTTCGACGTGACACGCCATCGGGTCGGCCTGCAGCGCGCCGCAGTTGTCGAAGGTCTGCATGAGCGTGGCCTGCACCTCGATGGACCGCTCGCGGACTTCACCATCGAAGGAGAAGCGCACGGTCAGGGTCACCCAGCGGGTCGCCGACATGCTGACCGGCCGGATGATGTCGAAGCCGTTGATGCACGAGAGGGTCTCGGTCGAGTCGGCGTCCAGCGTCCCGGTGAGGTTCTGGTCCCCCTCGATCCACGCACCCGCCTCGCTGTCCTTATCCGATCGACCGATGGCGATCGAGTCGAGCACGAGCGGGTCGTCGCTCTCGTTGACGACCTCGAGGTCGACGTCGAGGCGCACGATCTGGCTGCAGGTCGTGACGATGACCTCGGCGGGTCCGAGGCGAACGGAGGCGGTCTCGATCGGGCTGCACTGGGTCAGGGCGCCGGTGAGGAGCAAGGCGGCCGAGAACATCGGGATTCGGGGCGACATGGGAGTTCCTGCGTCTAGGTTGGAGCGACCTCGGGCCGAGGCCGGGAGAGGTCTTCGCACTAAGCGTACCAACCGCGCCGCCACCCTGCAGCCCAGACTTCGGCGCGAGCCCGGGCCGCCATCCGCACGCCCTCCGGGAGCCTTGAACCCGCAGGCCTCGCGCAGGTCGAAGTCGCCTGGCCGAGGCGACCTTGTCGCGACCTGCCCAGTGACTTGACATCGAAAATTGGTATGACCAATATACCACTCATGGGTCGCCCCTCCCGCTCGCCTCTCAGCTCGCCAGCCGCCCCGACGCCGGCCGCGTCACCGCACCGCGCGACGCGACCGCTCACCCCGATCCCGCCCAGCCCCTCGCGCGCCGACCTGTGCGCCGAGGCCCTGCGCACGCGTATCCTGGCGGGCGAGCTCGCCCCGGGACACCGCCTCCCTCCCGAGCGCCAGCTCGCCGAGACCCTCGGCGTGACGCGGGTCACCTTGCGCGGGGCCTTGGCGCGCCTCGCCCAGGAGCAGCTCCTCGTCGCGCGCCAGGGCTCGGGGCACACGGTACGAGACTACCGCGAGGGCGGCGGGGCGGCCCTCATCCCGACCCTGCTCGACCAGCTCGAGACCCCAGAGCTCCGCCTGCGCGCCCTGGAAGACCTCCTCGAGGTGCGCCGCCACCTCGCACGCCTCGTGTTCGCCCGCCTACTCTCGCGGGTCGAGCGCGAGCGCCACACCGCTCGGCTCGAGGACGCACTGACGGCCATCGAGACCGCCATCGACGCCATGGCGGCCCTGCCGGGAGATGCCCCGCCCGCCGCGATCGCCAGCGCCGACGCGGCCATCATCCGCGCCCTCTGCGCGGCGACCGATCGCCCGGTCCTACCCCTCCTCGTCAGCCCGACGGTCGCGCTCGTCCACGCGAGTCCGCCGCTGCGTGAAGCGATCTACCGCGAGCCCGAGAGCCACGCCGCGGGCTGGCGCCAGGCTCTCGCCGCCCTCCGCGGCCGCGGGGCCCTGCCCGTCTCCGAGTCGCCGCCCGGCCCGATCCTCGACGCGCTGGAGTCCCTCATGGCCCGACGCGACGCCATCACGCTCGCGCGCATCGCGGGCCGAGACACCGCTCCCTCGACGATTCCGAACGACGCGCCGCCGGCACCCACTCCCCGCCGTCGCGCCCGCTGAAGCCCTCCGCCCCTCCGAGCCGACCATGAACGACACCCCGCTCCTCGCGCGCCTCCTCCTCATCCGCCCCGCCCGCGTCCAGGCCGCCCTTCAGCGCGCCGAGCGTGCAGGCCTCATCGCACACGCCCCGAACCTGTGGCAGGTGAGCCTCGGGGTCTTGCGCATGCTGCACCGCACCGCCACGCGCCCCGAGTCGATCGGCCTCTCGCGGGATCGCGCGCCGCTCCGCACCCTGGCCGCGCGCCTCCTCCGCTTCCGCCCCCTGCGCGCCCCGCTCGTCATCGGCATCGGCGCAGTCACCCCGTGGGACCTCTCGGGCCTCGTCTCCTCGCCCGAGACCCTCATCCGCCACCTCGTCGGGACCCACCACGATCGCCACCAGTTCGCCTACGATCTCCAGATCCTGGCGCTCACCGAAGGCGGCCTCGAGCGCCTCGGACAGGAAGCGCGGACGACCCGCGACGGGCAGGACTTCCGCGCGCGCCTCTTCCGCGCGCTGTGCGTCTTCGAGGGCTACCACGAGGCCCTGGTCACCGCCGTCGAGCACGCGCGCCGCGGGGACTTCCTCCTCGACGCGGCCGACCGCGCCGATCCCGACATCTCGTTCGAGGCCTACCTCGCGTGGTGCCGCGCCCAACCCGAGACCCCGGCCGCGACCCTGGCCGCTCTGCGCGAAGGCTCCTTTCGAATCGATGGACACACCTTCGGCCGCACGCCGTCGAGCCTGCCCGCCGCTGCCGCGTGACACGCCGCTTGCCTCGCGCGAACGAAGCGCCCAAGGTGAGCCATGAGCAACGACCTCGTCACCCACCTCCGGCTCCTGGCACCGGCCTTCCTCGAAACCCCGGCCGCGGCCGATGAAGCCCTCGCCCCGACCCCGGATCCGATCGCGGTCGACCCGGTCGACGACGACTATCGCTCACACGAGCGGGGCCCGGACGAGCCCGAGCCGGCCGGCAAGTCCTTCGCAGATCTCCTCGTACAAGGTCTCCTCGCGCGGGGCTGGGAGGTCGAGCACCGCTGGATCACCTACACGAGCCACGCCTTCGAAGCCCGACGCGCGCCGGCGCGCTACGACGTCGAGCTTGAGCTCCTCGCCGAGCCGATCGGCGCCGCCTCCCCGCGCGGCCTCTGGCGTCTCGTCGCGAAGCCGCGCACGACCTTCTTCCAGCGCCTCTTCTCGACCGCGGTCGATCCGAACGAGCACGCGCTCCTGCGCCTCCATCTCGAAGAGACCCTCGCGCACGATCCGCGCACGGCCCAGGGCGCCACCCCGACCCAAGGCCACTGGCGCACCGAGCGAGACGACCTCGCCCTCGGCCCCGACGCGCTCGGAGCCTGAGGCGAGACGGCGCTACTAGGACCGCGAGCGCGCGGCCCTGAGCTCGGCCAGGCAGAGGTCGGCCGCCTGCGGGTCGGAGCGCCCGAGCGCGACCATGGCCGCAACGACCTCGGGCACCTCGGACTCGGTGGCGCCGCTCTGCACCGCGAAGTTCCGCGCGTGGAGGCGCATGTGCCCGCGCTGGATCCCCTCGGACGCCAGGGCGCGCGTGGCCGCGAGGTTCTGCGCCAACCCCATGGCCGCGACGATCTCCGCGAAGCGCGTCGCCTCGGTCACGCCGAGCACCTTGAAGTTCGCCTTCACGGCCGGATGCACCGCGGTGATCCCGCCGACCGTGCCCAGCGCCAGCGGCATGTCCATCGTGCCCACGAGCCGCTCGTCGATGATGCGCCAGCGCGCGAGCGCCCCGTAGCGTCCCTCGTAGGCCGCGAAGGCGTGGGCCGCAGCCTCGACCGCGCGGAAGTCCTGGCCGGTCGCGAGCAGCACGGCGTCGATGCCGTTCATGATGCCCTTGTTGGCCGTGACCGCGCGATACGGATCGGCCTCGGCAAAGCGCGACGCCTCGACGATGCGGCGTGCCTCCTCGGGGTCCATCGCCGACTCGCCGCCGCCGGCCTTCAGCGGCACGTGGCCCTCGACGTGCACGCGGCGGTGCATCGGCAGGTTCGACAAGATGCGCAGGCCCACGCGCGCGCCGGTCCAGGCCTCGAGCAGCGGCGCCGCCTCTTCGGCCATCGAGTTCACGGCGTTGGCCCCCATGGCGTCGCGCACGTCGACGTGGATGTGGATGACCGCCAGGGGATGCCCGTCGTCGGGGTGCGTGAGCCGCCTCACGCGGGCCTCGATGAAGCCACCGCCGGCGGCGACCAGCCTCGGGTGGAGTCGGTTCAGCGCGGCCGCGAGCTCGCCCTTGTGGTCCTCGATGCAGCGCTCGAGGACCCCCTCGGGCGGCGGCTCGGGGAAGTGGATCTGCCCCGTCATGATGGGGTCGGTCGAGCGCGCGATGATGCCGTCACCATCGCGCAGGAGACGCGCTGCGAAGCTCGCGGCCGCGACCACCGACGGTTCCTCGATGACCATTGGAACGACGTAATCTCTCGCATTTACACGAAAATTCGTCGCAAAACCCAACGGCAGTGAGAAGCGCCCGACGTTGTTCTCGCTCATGTGCGCCGCGATCGACTGGGGCAGCCCGTTGTCGGGACTGCCCAGCGGCAGGAGCTCTTCGGGCGAGAGGCCCGCGAAGCTCGCGATGGCCTCGAGACGCGCCTCTGCCGAGAGCTTCGAGAACCCGGGCAGACGACTGTTGCGACCTTGGGACGTCATCCATCTCTCCTTACTGTCAGCCTGCGCGCCCTTCCCACGCCGCGGGCCGATAGGCCGCGTCGATGACATGGGGCGTGCGCCGGAGCGCATCGATCGAACCCGCACCGACCAGGAACATCGCGGTCGCCAGCGCGCGCTGCAGCTCGCGCAGGACCTCGACGCAGCGGTCTTCCGAGACGGCCGCGGCCTTCAAGAGCGGCAGCGCCATGGCCGTCATCGACGCCCCCGCCGCCAGCGCGCGCGCCATGTCGAGGCCCGTGCGCATCCCTCCCGAGGCGATGACTGGCACCCCGCGACCCGCCTCGACGCAAGCCAGGAGGCTCGTCACGGCGGGCACACCCCAGTCAGCGAAGAGGGCCCCCAGCCCGCGCCCCGCCTCGTCCTCCGCGCGCTTGCCCTCGATGAGGGTCCACGAGGTCCCACCTGCGCCGGCGCTCTCGATGAAGGCCAGCGGCGCATCTTCCAGGCGTCCGAGGTCGAGCGTCGTCAGGCCCTGACCGACCTCTTTGATGCCGACCGGCAGGCCGCGATCACCGAGCACCCGGGCCACCGCGCCGATCTTCTTCGCGAGGCCGCGGAAGTCGGTATCGCCCTCGGGCTGCACGGCCTCCTGCGCGGCGTTGAGGTGGAGGACCAGGGCGTCGGCGTCGACCGCGCGCGCGATCTCGCCGAGCGCGTCGGCGTCGACCCCGCCCGCGTCGAGCGGCGTGTTGAGCTGGACCGCCCCGAAGTTCGCGATGAGCAGCGGCAGCCCGGGCGCGGCGTCACGCACGGCGAAGGTCGCGCGCGCCTCGGGTCGGACGCGCATGACGCGCTGCGAGCCGAGCCCCATGCCGACTCCGACGCGCGCCGCGGCCCGCGCCAGGCGGCGGTTCAGCTCGCCCGCGAGCTCGGTCCCGCCGGTCATGCTGCCGATGATGAGGGGCATCGCGAGGCGCTTCCCGAGGAAGCTCACCGAGGTGTCGACCTCGCTCAGCGCGATCTCGGGCAGGGCCCGCGGCACCAGGCGAATGGCCTGCCAGGCGCCCTCGCGCCCGAGCGCATCGCTCGACGCCGCCCCCGATGCCCTCTCGGCCCTGGACCCGGCCGGGCGCGTGCCCGCGAGAGGGACCTCGACCTGGTCTTCCAGGGCCAGCCGAAGATGCTCGTCCTTGCGGTTCGCGATGCGACCTGCGTCGCGACCCTCGTCCTCACCCGTCCCCATGGTCCGACCTGCCGAGTTTGATGCGGCGCTCCGCGTCGAGCCCCGAACTCTACACCGGCCTATGTTTTCGACCAGCCCCCGGTTACGCGAGCCGCCGATTTTCGCCGCGCCGCGTCCCTCGCACGCCGGCCTCGTCGCCGCCACCGTGCCGACCGAATCCCTTGCGACGCGCCGCGGCATCGGCCAAGGTGGCCCCCGCGGAGGTAGCGATGCTCGACCCACATCAGATTAACCTGAACCATCTCAGATACTTCTACGAAGTCGCGCGCTCCGGGAACATGCGCAAGGCGGCCACGCGGATCGGCATCTCGCAGCCCGCCCTGTCAAAGCAGATCCAGGCCCTCGAAGACACCATCGGGCTACAGCTCTTCTATCGCACGCCCAAGGGTCTGCAGCCGACCGCCGACGGCGAGGTCGCCTTCAACTATTGCGAGCGCATCTTCGGCCACCTCCGCGACCTCGAGGCCTCGCTCGACCTGCGCCGGAAGGGCTCGGCGGGCCGCTTGACGCTGGGCTCGGTCAACTCGATCTCGACCCACCTCCTGCCGGGCTACCTCCGCTCTTACCGCGAGGCCTTCCCGAAGGTCCGCATCAAGATCACCACGCTGCGCTCGAAGCAGGTCCTGCGCTCCTTGTCCGAGCACCGCATCGACATCGGTCTCATCGCCGAGGAGCCCCCCTCCAGCGAGTTCGTGTGGCGCCCCTTCATGAAGACGCCGCTCGTCGTGGTCGCCTCGCCGCGCCACGAGCTCGCGCTCGACCGCTCGCGCCCTCACGCCGCCGATCGCCTGAAGCGCATGGACATGGTGGCCTTCGACCAGCCCGCGCCGACGCGCCGCGTGACCGACCGCTACCTCGCCAAGCTCGGGGTCGAGCCGCGCATCATCGCCGAGTGCCCGAGCATCGACACGATCATGGCGATGGTGTCCGAGGACATCGGCTTCGCCATCCTGCCGAACCACTGCGTCGAGGCCGAGCTGAAGAGCGGCACGCTCGTGACCCTGCCCATCGCCGACTGGCACCTCGAGCGCACCCTCTACATCGTGCACCTCGCGGGCCCGTCGCTCTCGCCGACCGTGCGCCACTTCGCCGACCTGTTCCCGACCCTCGGGGCCTGAGCCCGTGAGCGCCGCTCTGGGCCGGCGGACGGCCAGGGTGGCCGCTCTTGCCGAGGCATGCTAGCCTCGCCCAATGCCAAACGTCGACATCGGCCGCCCCCTCGAGATCAGCTCCTTTCGCCAGATGGCAGCGGTCGCCTGGGACCACCCCTTCGACCCGTCCATCTACGGCTTCCTCGACTTCGACGCCGGCCCCATCGAGGCCCGCCTGAACGCGCTGCGCCAGGCCGGCCACCGCGTCACCATCACCCACCTCGTCGCGCGCGCCCTGGCGCTGAGCCTCCAGCGCCACCCCGACCTCAACGTCATCCTGCGCCGTCGCCGCATCTACCCGCGCCAGCGCGTCGACATCTTCCTCCAGGTGGTGATGCCCTCGGGCGACGACCTCGGCAAGGCCGACCTCTCGGGCGTGAAGATCCTGGACTGCGACAAGAAAGAGATCGGCGCCATCGCCAAAGAGGTCGAGGCGCGCGTCGAGCTCGTGCGCAAGCGCGAAGACCCCGAGCTCCAGCAGTCGAAGAACACCATCGCCAAGATCCCGCGCATGTTCTTGAAGGGGATCGTCCGCTTCTTCGCGTGGTGCCAGCGCGAGCCGAACTGGCGGATGAAGTGGGCCGGCATGCCGAAGGACCCCTTCGGCTCGGCGATGATCTCGAGCCTCGGCATGATGGGCATCGAGACGGCCTTCGCCCCGCTCTTCCCGCTGGGCGGCCCGCCGATCATCATCCTCGTCGGCGCCATCGCCAACCGCCCGGTCTGCGACGACGAGGGGCGCGTCTTCGCGCGCCGCACCCTGCGCCTCTGCGGGACCTTCGATCACCGCGTGGTCGACGGCTTCCACCTGGCCCAGCTCTCGAAGGCGCTCAAGCACTTCATCGAGGTCGAGGCCGCGAGCCTCTGAGACGTGGCGCTGGCGCGGGTGTCTCTGGCCTGGCTGTCTAAGGTGCCGAAGGGGGCCGAGGCCAAGGCGTCCAGCCGAACGACTCGCGCAAGATACGGAGGGTCTTCATCACCGGCAGGCCGATGACCGCGGTCTCGTCCGCGCTCTCGGGGTCGGCGGTGATGCGCGAGAACAGCGCCAGACCGAGCGCCTCCAAGCGGTAGCTGCCGGCGCAGTCGAAGGGCGCGTCATGGGCCAGGTAGCGATCGATCTCGTCGGCGTCGAGCGGCCACATGTTCAGCGTGTGCACGTCGACTGCGACCTCGAGGCGGTCGGCGCGCATGACCGCGACCGCGGTCACGAGTCGATGCGCACGCCCGGCCAGCGCGCCGAGCTGCTCGCGCGCGCGGTCGAGAGTCCCGGGCTTCGACAAGATGCGACCGTCGGGTCCGAGGCAGATCTGGTCCGAGCCGATGACCAGGTCTTCGACATGTTCGGGGCGCGATGCCACCGCGCGCGCCTTGCGCTCGGCCAGCAGCGCCGCGGCGCGGACGACCGGCAGGCCCGGCGGCAGGTCTTCTTCGACCCCGGGGGCGACCGCCTCGACCGGCAATCCCATGCGGGCGAGGAGCTCGCGTCGATAGCGACTGGTCGAGGCCAAGACGAGGCGGGCGGGCACGGACATGGGGCGCATGATGGCCGAGCGGCCGCGACGTGGCGAGCGTGAAAGCACCGCATTCGACGCCGTGCCCAATAGGGGCTATGGTTCGCGCCCGAAGGAGGCCCCATGACCGACGAAGCCGCGACCGCCGAAGCCACCGAAGCGACCACCAAGACCGCGCCCAAGCGCTACGACATCCTGGCCGTCAGCCAGAACCGTGCGTTCAACGTCGTCGAGCAGGGGATGAAGTCGCTCATCAACTACATGCAGGCGACCAACCTCATCCGTGTCTACGCCGAGGCCGTCGCCAACGAGTGGGCCGAGGTCTACTCGAAGGTCGGGCCCAGCGCGCACGAGCTCTTCGTGAAGGGCGTCTACGCTTCGGACGAGGCCCCCTTCTTCGAGGTCGCCATCCGCAGCGGCACCCGCCCCTGCGAGGTCGCCTACGGCCCCGAGACCCCCGAGACCTGTTACTTCTGGATCGAGATCCGCGGGGCCCTCTACCCCGAGCTCACCGGCCGCATGAAGAACAAGCTGAAGGAGATCCTCGTCACGCGCTTCGACTACTACGTGCGCGACCACGAGTCGTTGCCGCCGCACGCAGAGGTCCCGCCCGGCGAAGAGCCCGAAGACCGGAAGCGCCGCGGCCGCGGCGGCGTGGCCGCGCGCGTCGGGACGGCCGTCGAAGAGTTCTGACCATGGAGGTCCCTGGGGCGCCTCGCACCGCGAGGCCTTCGTCGGTCTGCCCGGACTGCCTGGCCGAGGTCGACGCCGCGAGCGAAGTCTGCGGCGCGTGCGGGTACGTGCGACCGCGTGACGGCTGGCTCCCCGACCCGCTGACGGGACTCATCCTCGGCGGGCGCTATCGCCTTGAGGGCCGCCTCGGCACGGGCGGCATGGCGTCGGTCTTTCGCGCGACGCGCATCGGCGCCCTCGGCGGACACGTCGCCGTGAAGGTGTTGGCGCCGCGCTTCTCGCGCACCGTCATCGCGCGCCGCTTCGAGCGCGAGGCGCAGGTCGTCGCACGCCTCACCAACCCGCACATCGTGCGCATCTACGACTTCGACACCTTCGCCTTCCCCGACCCCAGCGGCCGGCACGAGCTCACGCTCTACTACATCGCGATGGAGCTCATCGAAGGCGCGACCCTCGGGCAGCTCCTCCGAGCCCAGGGCAAGGTCAATTTCCTTTGGGGAATCGATGTCTTGCGACAGGTCGCCCGCGGCCTCGAAGAAGCCCACGCGCAGGGGATCGTGCATCGCGATCTCAAGCCGTCGAACCTCATCCTCGTCCAGCAGCGCGGCTCGACCCACGTCAAGATCCTCGACTTCGGCATCGCGGCCCTCTCGGTGCGCGAGCAAGAGGCCGCCGGTGCCGAGAAACTGACCCAGACCGGCTTTGTCAGCGGCACGCCGGACTACATGGCCCCCGAGCAGGCCGTCGGCGATCCCAACGTCGGGCCGGCCGCCGACATGTTCGCGCTCGGCGTCATCGCCTTCGAGATGTTCGCGGGCCGAAAGCCCTTCGAGGGCGCCACCATGGAATCGTTGCTGGCGCGCGTGACCAAGCCTGCGCCGGGCCTCCGCGACGTCGTCCAGGACCCGTCCTTCCCGCCTGACCTCTTCCGCATCGTCGACCGCCTCCTCGCCCGGAACCCGAACGAACGGTACCAGCACGCCGGCGAGCTCCTGGACGACCTGGGGCGCTATCCGACCCTGCAGACGACGCCGGACTTCGTGCCACCGGCCGAGCTCTTGCGCCGCTACGCGACCGCGTCGGGCCCGAGCCTCTTGACCGCCGAGCCCGCCCTCGCCGGCGCCGACCCGCAGCGCGCCGGGACACCGAGCTCGACGCGCACCATCGCGGCTGGCCCGCCCGGAACCGGCAACCCGTGGGCCGCCGCGACGCCCGGCGCACGCGCCAAGAGCAGCGCGTGGATCTGGATCGTCGCGCTCCTCATCGTGGGTGGCGGCGGGGCCGCGGTCGCCTACTTCGCGCTCTCGGCTCCCTCGGTCGCGCCCACAGAACCCACCGCCGGTCGCGCGCCCCAGGCCCCTACGGAGCCCGCCATCACCGCCAAGGCCTTCGACGTCGCGCGCCTCGACGCGCGCATCCCGCTCGGCGATCCGGGGCTGGTCATCGCCCTCGGAATCCCCGAGCGGCTTCCCGCCCTCTACGCGCCAATGCCGATCTCGGTCGCCCTCGAGCACGACGGCAGGCGCGTTGCGGTGCGCGGCGGCACGCTGATCATGACCCTGCGTCGCGACGGCCGACCTGTCGCCACGGTCACCGCGGTGCCGCTGGGCGACGCGAGGCTCGGCTTCATGCTGCCCCCGCGCCCACTGCCAGAGGCCTACGACCTGGCCTTGCACCTCGACGGTGAGGCACCGCGCGATCTCCGCCTCGGCCTCGACGCGACCAACGGACAGCTCACCGTCCGCTGACGCGCGCCTCACAGCGAGGTCGAGAGATCCGGTCAGCCGCCGTCGACCTGGGACGCGCCCGCCACGACCTCGGAGATCTTGCGGAGCCGCGTGCGCAAATCCACCACGCGCTTGCCCACGAACTCGAGGAGGGGTTGGGCGAGCTGCGCTCCAAGCGACGGACGACGACGCAAGATCTCCAGGAAGCGCGCCCGTGAGAGCACGAGCAGGACGACCTTGTCGCGCGCCGTGAGTGTCGCCGTGCGCGGCCCCTCGCGCACCAGCGCGATCTCTCCAGCCCAGCCACCCGGGCCGATATCGATGAGGTGTGCGCGCTGGAAGGTCACGCGGATCTTGCCCGCCACGACGACGTAGAGGCTGTCGCCTGCGTCTCCCTCGCGGCAGATGATGTCGCCCGGCTCGAAGGCCTGGTACTCGAAATAGGGCGCGACGAGCAGCCGCTCTGACTCGGAAATCTTCTGAAAAAGGAAGCACTTACCGAGCACGCGCGCGGTGTCGAGGCGCTCCCTCTTGGCCTCGACCTTGTCGCCGAGCTCGCCCACCGACTCGACCGGGATGAGCTGGACGGTGACGTTGTCCTTGCCGCCGCCCTCGCGCGCGGCCTGGACGAGGGCCTCGGCGCGCTCGGCGAGCGAGGTCTCGGCCGCGAGGATCTCGGCGATACGCCGGTCCTGCACCATGCGGTGGAGGCCGTCGGAGCACAGCAGAAAGAGGTCGCCCGCCGCGACCCGTACCTCGGCGATGTCGGGGCGCAGCTCGGGCGTGACGCCGATCGCCTGGGTCAGGGTCTTCTTGTACGGGCTCTTGGCGTAGTCCTCGGCCGTCGTCTCGCCGCGCTTCAGCTGCAACATCGCGAGCGTGTGATCGGTCGTCAGGCAACGCAGCTTCTTGTCGCGGAAGAGGTAGGCCCGCGAATCGCCGACGTGCGCGAGGTACGCATAGGGGCCCATCAGCGTCATTGCGACCACGGTCGAGGTCGCGCGCCCCTCGGCGCGTCGCCCCATCTCGTCTTTGACGGCGCGCCCGGCCTCGTTCAGCACCGACTCGAAGAAGTGCCCGACCGCGAGCCGCGACGACGTGTCGCCGTCATTGGCGACACGCGACTGGAACTCGGTCAGCGACGAGGCGTGCTCGCCGAGCGACCTCAGCGTGAGCCCGGCCGGCCAGAGGGCGCCGCTGCCATCGGCGATGGCGTAGAGCGGCACCGACGGCAGCGCGACCGAGGCGTCCTCGTTGTCGGTCATGCGCAGCCCGATATCGGTCGAGGTCGCCGCCTCACCGAGCTTTACGGGCGCCTGCACGGGGCGTGTGGGAGGCGTCGCCGGACCGGGCTGGGCGGGGATCGCGGGCACGCGCGGCGGCGGCGTCGGACGCGGCGGCGGTGTCGGACGCGGGGACGCGGCGGCCGGTGCCGGACGCGGGGACGCGGCGGCCGGTGCCGGACGCGGGGACGCGGCGCTCGGTGAGGCCTCGACGCGCGGCGCCTCTGGGACCGACGCAGCCTGCATGCCGACCTGCGACGGCGGCCTCGGAGGCGGCTGCGGGCGAGAGGGAGGCAGCGGCACCTCCCCGTCGGGACGCGGCACCGTCCGGGACGGAGGCAGGGGCGGGGCAGGACGTGTGAGCGGCGGGCGTCCGCCGGGAGGTTCAGGCGAGGCCATAGACGGGCATCACGAGGCCGGTGGTGAGCGCATTGTCGGGCGAGGCGAGGAACGCGATGGCACGCGCCACCTCGTCGACCTTGGGCCACCGCGCGAAGTCGGCCTTGGGCATGCCGCGACGATTGTCGGGCGTGTCCATGATGGAAGGGGCGATGGCGTTCACCCAGATGCGCTCGGCCTTCAGCTCTTCGGCGAGGCTCTGGGTGAGCGAGACGACCGCGGCCTTGCTCGCCGCGTAGGCCGCCATGCCGCCTACCGGTGAGAGCGCGGGACGCGCCGCGACGTTGACGATGCGCCCGCCCCGCCCCGCCTCGCGCATGCGGGCGACGGCGGCGCGCGAACACAAGAAGACGGTCAGCGCGTTGAGGTTCATCATGCGCAGGAAGTCGGCCGGCGAGGTGTCGGCGAGCGGCGCCATGGCGAAGCCCCCGACCAGGTGGATGGAGGCCCAGAGCTCGGGCACGGCCGCGTAGGTCTCGGCGACCTTGGCCTCATCGAGGAGGTCGGCCCCGTCGAGGATCCTCACCCGCGGATGGCTCGCGAGCTCGAAAGACGCGAGCAATCGCGCGTCCACGTTGGGGATGTAGCAGGTCGCGCCAGCGTCCAGGAGCGCCGTCACCACGCCTCGACCGAGGGCGCCGGTCCCGCCCGTGACGACCACGTCCCGCCCCGCATAGACCCCGGCCCCGACACCCGCGCTCTGCGCTGACGCGTTCCCCTCGGACATCCGCTCACCTCCGACCCACAATGACGTCCACCCAGACACTACCCCAGTCGCGTCCACCGTGCTAGGTGACCCCGCGTCGTGGCGCTCGACGCGCCTTGTGCTGCGCCCCGAGCCGCCGCGACGCCCCTCTCCTTACGGAGCATCGATGCGCCTCTCCGCTCTCGCCGTTGCCCTGACCCTGTCCGCCCCGCTCGTGACCGCGCCGCTGGCCGGTTGCGCCTCGCGCTCCGAGCACGCCGACGAGGGCGCCTCGCCTGCCGGTCCGGGCGCGTCCGACCGCGCCGCCACCGCGGCCATCGTCGACGGGAAGAAGATCACCCTGGGCGAGCTCGACAAGGGCATCGAAGAGCAGCTCGCCGGCGCCCGCGCGACCTACGAGATGGCGGTCTTCGAGGCCCGGAAGGGCGCGCTCGAGGCCAAGATCGACGAGCTCGTGGTCGCGGCCGAGGCCAAGAAGCGCAACGTCACCGTCGAGGCCCTCGTCGCGCAGGAGGTCACCGCGCGCATCCCCGAGCTCGGGGAGGAAGAGCTCAAGACGTTCTACGAGCAGTACAAGAGCCAGATGGACGGGGCCGGCTTCGAGGACATGAAGGACCAGATCCGGAGCTACCTCTCGAAGGAACGCCAGAAGACGCGCGAGCGCAGCTTCTACAACGACCTCCGCAAGGCCAGCGGCGTCAAGATCGTCCTCGACGCGCCCCGCACCAAGGTCGAGGCCAAGGGCCCCACGCGCGGCCCTGCCGACGCCAAGGTGACCATCGTCGTCTTCTCGGACTTCGAGTGCCCCTTCTGCGTGCGCAGCATCCCCACCCTCGAGCAGGTCGAGAAGACCTGGCCCAAGGACGTGAAGGTCGTCTTCCGCAACTACCCCCTGCCCTTCCACGAGGCGGCCCGTCCCGCGGCGGAGGCCGCGAGCTGCGCGGGTGAGCAGGGCCACTTCTGGGAGCTCCACGACCACTTCTTCCACGGTGGCGACCTCGACCTCGCCAAGGCTCGCGGCGTGCTCACCGCGATCGCCGGCTTCGACGTGGCCCGCTACGACACGTGCCTCAGCTCGGGTCGCGGCGCCGAGATCGTCCGCGCCGACCAGGCCGCCGCCGAGAAGGTGTCGGTCGATGGCACCCCGGCCTTCTTCATCAACGGCATCCGCCTCAGCGGCGCGCGCCCGTTCGAAGACTTCGAGACGGTCATCAACTCCGAGCTCTCGCGCTGAGCAAGCGCCCGTAGCAGCCGCGCGTACCTGCCCGACGCAGCCGCGCGTGCCCGCCTATACGAGCGCGAGCGAGACGGGACGGCTGCAAGGAGGCCCGCGAAGCGCGCGACGAGGGGCACGTCGGTGCCCCGCAGGAGCAAGCGAGCGGCCGACGCCGCAGACGCCCGTCGCAGCCGCGCGTGCCCAAGGAGCGCGCGACGAGGGGCACGGCGGTGCCCTGCAGGAGCAAGCGAGCGGCCGACGCCGCAGACGCCCGTCGCAGCCGCGCGTGCCCGCCTATACGAGCGCGAGCGCGACGGTCTTGACCAGCTCCTGGCTCGAGAACGGCTTGGCCAGGAACCACGCGAGGGTCCCGAGGGCCTCGGGCGTGAGGTGGTCGTCGGCGAAGCCCGACATGTAGACCACCGGCAGTGCCGGGTCGCGCATGCGCAGGTGCTTGGCAAGCTCGGGCCCACTCATGAGTGGCATCACCACGTCGGTCACGAGCAGCGCGGGAGGCGCGTCTCCGCGCAGCACCAACTGGTCGAGGATCGCCAGCGCCTGGGCCGCGTCACGTGCCTCGAAGACGTGCGCGCCGTGGCCTCGCAGGATCCGCGTCACGAGGATGCGCACGGCCTCGTCGTCCTCGACCACCAGGATGCGCGCGCCCGGCGGAAACGCGCTGACGCCCTTCGGATCGAGGCTCGCGCCGACCTCTTCGACCTCGTGCGCGGGCAAGAACACCCGCACCGAGGTCCCGACCTCGGGCGCGCTCTCGATCTCGACGGCGCCACCCCCCTGGCGTGCGATCCCGTAAACGGTCGACAGCCCGAGCCCGGTACCCTTGCCCGGGCTCTTGGTCGTGAAGAACGGCTCGAAGGCGCGGCTCACGGTCTCCGGCGCCATGCCGAGCCCCTCGTCCACGACCTCGATGACGACATAACGACCGGGGTCGACCCCGAGCACGCCAGCGTCCTGCGCCGCCGCCTCGCTCGATGTGGCGTAGCGCCACGCCCCCTCGCGCCCGCCCGACGCGCTCACGTCGACGAGCTCGACACCGCGCGTGCGCAAGACGAGGCGGCCGCCCGACGGCATCGCGTCGCGCGCGTTGATCGCGAGGTTGATGAGGATCTGCTCGAGGTGAGAGGCGCCGACCCGCACCATCGGCACGCTCGGCGCGAGATCGGTCTCGAGGTGGATGCTCGTGCCGATCGACCGCTTGAGGAAGTCGAGCAGCGCGTTGATGGCCTTGTTGGGATGAAAGAGTCGCGCCTCGGTGACGTGCCCGCGCGAAAAGGTCAGGAGCTGCTGGACGAGGGCCGCCGCACGCTCGGCGGCACGCTGGATCTCGACCGCGGACGAGGCCACGTCGTCGGCGTCCATCCCGGCCCCGAGCAGCTCCGCGTAGGTCAGGATGACCGCGAGGATGTTATTGAAATCATGTGCAATTCCACCCGCGAGGCGGCCGACGGCCTCCATGCGCTGCCCCTGCCGGAGCTTCTCTTCGAGGAGGCGCCGCTCGGTGACATCGCGCGCGACGACGACATACGAAGGCAAGCCGTCCTCGTCGCGGATCATGAAGGCGCCGAGCTCGGCGACCACGGTCGAGCCGTCCTTGCGCAGCATCTTCGTCTCGCGCTCGGGCAGCGGCTGTCCGGTCCGCATCATGTGCCCGACGCGCGTCCTCACGACGGCGATCTCCTCGGCCGCGATGATGCCGAGGATGGGCTGGCCGACGAGCTCCTCGGGCCGCTCGTAGCCCAGATAGCGCACCGCGGCGTGGTTCACATAGAGGAAGCGCTGATCGCGATGGACCCCGATCGCGAAGGGGAACTGATCGATGAGGGTGAAGAAGCGGTCGCGCGTCGAGGCGAGCCCCGCGTGCGCCGGTCGGATGCGCAGGATGAGGCGCGCCCTCGCGGCCTCGGGGTTCGGGACCATGCGCACCAACGCGCCCTCGACCGGCATCGCACGCCGCACGAGCTGGCTTGCGAACGAGACCTCCGAGCTCTGCGCGCGCAAGAGCGCATCCGGGATGTTGGGCCACGCCCCGACGCTCCCACCTTCGAGGCCGTCTTCGCCGACCAGGTGGCGCCAGTGGCGGTTCACGAAAAGGATGCGGCCGTGCCCGTCGATTTCGGCGAGGGCATCGTTCGACTCTTCGATGAAGCGGCGGAACGAGGGGAAGGTCATGGGTCGCGTCCGAGCCTAACACCAAAGGCCACGCTGGGCGACCCGACGATTCACAGAATGTGTCTGATCATTATCAGGATCCCGCCGCCAAGCGGTCGAGAAACCTGCTTGGCTCTTCCCTTTGCCGGCAAGGCCCGTTACAAGGCTCCGCCTCGAGCGGTCTGGCCCGAGGGCGGACCCAATCCGCACAATGCCTGGCGCAGTCAGGCTGCCGGCGGATGCGATCGGGTTGGAGACGAGATGACGCAGCAGTCGAACAAGGAAGAGGGCATCACGGTCGAAGGGACCGTGGTCGAGCCGTTGAAGAACGCGATGTTCCGGGTCGAGCTCGAGAACGGGCACATCGTCCTGGCCCACGTGTCGGGCAAGATGCGCAAGCATTACATCCGCATCCTGCCGGGCGACAAGGTGACCGTGGAGCTCTCGCCCTACGACCTCACCCGTGGTCGCATCACCTACCGCTCGAAGTAATCTGCGCGGGTCTGGCGCTGCCAGACTGCCCGCGACCTAGCCGCGCACCATCGCCCGCGCGGCACCGCGCAAGGCCTCGAACGGGATCGTGTGCGGGCCGTCGAAGGCCATGAGCTCCGCACGCACCCCAGCCTCGACGAGCAACGCCACGAGTCGCTCGGTCGCAGCGAACGGAAGCAGGGGATCCTGCCGGCCATGAGACACGAAGACGGGGAGACCGTCCCGCGTCTTGGCCACGCGGCGGGTCCCCTCGGCGTCGACCAGCGTCGGCGAGAACAGGACCACGGCCCGCGGCGCCTCCTCGAGCTTCAGCGCCAGGTCGAGCGTCGTCATCGCCCCTTGCGAGAAGCCTCCGAGGACGACCTCGGACCAGCCGATCCCCATCGGCGCCATGAGCGCCTGGACCGCGACGCGCAGCTTCTTCCGCGCGAGCGCGAGCCCCGGTGGCTCGGCCGCAGCCAGGACGTCCGAGCGCCCTGAGCGGTTGGCCATGTCCAGCGCCTCGAGGTCGATGGGAAACCAAGCGCGCCCGCCCCACATCCCGAGCGGAGCCAGATCGATGGGCCCCACCGGGAACGCGAAGCGCGCGCTCGCGAGCCGCGGCTCCAGCGCGACGAGCTCACGGGCGAGCGGCACCAGATCCGTCCCGGGCGCTCCGAAGCCGTGAGCCAGGACGACGAGACGCGGCGCCTGACCGACGTCTGCGGGCGCACCGGCCTCGGGCTCGAGAACATGGACGTCGAGCTCGCCGGCCCGGGTAGTGATGCGTTTCAAGGGCGGATCTCCTGCGCTCGCCGGGGCTCGCAGCGGCTCAGGGAGCGGCAGCGAAAGGGTCGGCGAAGCGCGGGTCGGTGGTGAAGGCGGTGTCGGTGAGCGCGTTCAGGAAGGCGAGCAGCGACTTCCTCTCCTGCGCGGTCAGGGTGAAGCCCTTGACGAAGGTGCTCTTGTTCGGGTTGGCGCGCCCATCCCCCGCGTTCGGCCCGCTCTCGATGAGGCGGCCCCCGGCGGCATACATGTCGATGACCTCGTCCAGCGTGGCGAGCGATCCGTCGTGCATGTAGGGCGAGGTCAGGGCGATGTTGCGCAGCGTCGGCGCCTTGAAGCGCCCGCGGTCCGAGTCCTTGGCGGTGGCGTTGTAGAGGCCCTGGTCGCGCCCCGGGTAGGCCCCTCTCCCATCGAGGTTGTAGAGGCCGTTGTTGTGGAAGACGACCTCGTCGAAGGTGGTCGTCTGATGCGTCGACGACGCCTGGAAGTTGAAGTCGCCGTGGCAGTGGAAACACTCGAGGCGCTCCGAGAAGAAGAGCTCGAAGCCCTCGAGTTCCTCCTCGGTGAGGGCGGTCGGGTCCTTGCGATACCAGAAGTCGTCGTAGCGCGAGCGCGTCGACAAGAGCGTGCGCTCGAACGAGGCCAGCGCCTTCACGATGGTGTCGACCCCGATGCGCCCGTCCTCGTCCGGGAAGGCCGCCGCGAACATCGCCGGGTAGCGCGGGTCGGCGCCGAGGCGCGCGACGAGCTCGGCCTCCTTCCCGGCCAACCCGAGCTCGACCGGGTCTTCGCCGAACATCGGCAGGAGCGCCTGTTGCTCGAGGTGGATGACGACGGCCGAGGCCCAGGTCTGGGTCGCGTTGTAGGCCACGTTGGTGAGGGACATCGCGTTGCGGAAGTGGGCCTGCCCAGTCGACCCCAGGGACGTCGCGCGCGGCTCGGTGAAGGCACGGGCCTGGACGTGGCAGGACGCACACGCCTGGGTGCCATTGCCCGAGAGCTGCTTGTCGTAGAAAAGGTAGCGCCCGAGCTCGACCTTGGCCGCGCTCATCGGGTTGTCCGCCGGCACGCGCGGGGTCGGGAACCCGGTCGGGACCTCCCAGACCCAGGGCTCCACGGTCGGCGTGTCGGACTCGCAAGCAGCGAACGCGACCCAGGCAGCAGGCAGCGACAAGAACAGCCGGAGGAGACGCTTCACGGGCGGGAACCTAGCGACTCGCGGGCCCCGTGCCAAGCCTGGCG
>JAEUKJ010000695.1 GCA_016792665.1 Deltaproteobacteria bacterium
GGGTCGTCGAATCACGGCAGGGCGACCCCGCTCCAGACCGCGAGGCCGGCGCGGTGCAGCACCACGAAGTTCAACATGTCGGTGTAGACCGCGAGCGGCATCAGCGCGTCGAGCGCGGCCGTGTCCTCGCGATAGATGATGTTCGTGCCGGCGGGGCCGCCGAAGAAGCGCTCGCCCCAGACGCCGAGCACGAGGTCGGCCTCGGCCGCGTAGAGCGTGTGACCGTCGGCCTTCGCGAAGGGCACGGCCGGGTCGCGCTGCATGACGCAGCGGTCCTGGCTCCAGTCGTACTGGGTGGGCGCGGCCAACACCTTCGGGTCGATGAGCGCCGCGCGCAGCGACTTCAGCCCCTCGCGCCGCACGTCGGCCACGCGCTGGTCGTCCAACGAAAACGTCGTGCTCTGCCCCGGGTCGAGCCGCGCCACACGCACGAGGAAGCTCGCCTGCGGCTCGCGATGGACGACATGGATGTCGTGTATCGCGAAGCGCCCGCGGTTCGTGAGTGCGTAGCGGCGCGTGGTGGCGGTCCAGTCGGGGGCGCGCGCCAGCGCCAGCGGCACGGCCTCGCGCGTCTTGCCTTCGTAGAAGACGAAGCGCTCGGCGGCGCTGCGCCCTTGGACCCACAGCGAGGGGAGGGCCCGGGCTTCGAGGATCCAGGGGAGGTCGGTCTTCTTCGGGGTCGTCGTCGCGTTCACGACGAGGTCCAGGCGCTCCCACACGAGCTGCGGGGCACCGCCGTCGGCCGGCTTCAGCGCGTCGACCGCCGGGAACCAGCGGGTCGCAGCCCCCTCGGCGAACCCGACCTCGAGGGCCACTGGGATGCTCACTGGGACCTTGAGCTCGGCCATCCGCGGCGCATGCGGCGAGTAGAAATGGACGACGGGCAGGTCGCGCTCGCCGGAGTCGCGCGGGAGATCACGCACGGCCCCTCCCGCCCCGCGCGGGCGCACGGACTCGGGGCCGAGGAACCAGGACGGGAGCAGCTCGGCCCGGCCGTCTTGCGAGCGGCCCGAGGCGTCGAAGACATGCACCCCCCACTCGTGGACGAAGAGGGGATAGGCACACCAGGACTTGGCCGCGGCGGTGCGGCCGAGTCCGAGCGTCGCCAGGAGCGAGAGTGCGAGCGAGGTGAGGACGCGCATCCGGCCGCCTACGCGCGGCCGTGCGTTTCGATCTCTACAGTGAGAAGATAACCGTGTTGCCGGTCTCGACCTCGACTCGCACCGTCCCGAAGAGGTCGTGCTGGATGATGACGTGGCCGGTCTGCTCATCGAAGAACATCGGGTTGTGGTTCAGGCAGCAGGTGCGGGCCGGGCCCTCGATGCAGCCATAGCCCTCGCGCGCCGGGTTGTCGCAGGTGATCGGCTGCGCCCAGCGCTGGTTCGGCGTGTCGCTCGGGTTGAAGGCGACGATGCGGTTGCTGCCGCCGCCCGAGCCCGCAAACCACATGACCTTGCGCGTCGGGTCCCAGGCCATCCAGTCCTCGGCCAGGTCGCTCGCGATGGCGCGCGTGCGCCAGCCGTTGGCCGGGTCGATCTCGTAGACCCCGGCGAAGTTGTCGATCGCCCAGATCTTGCCGTCGTGCGGATAGAACGCGCGGAACTGGATACCGGGCTGCGGCGAGGCGCCCGAGCCGATGTCCTGCCCGTAGAAGGCGTTCTCGCTGCCGCCGCCTGCGCGCCGCATCCAGGTGCACTGGGTGCCGTCCTTCGAGATGCGCACGATGCCGACGGGGGTCGCCTTGGCGGCGGCGTTGGTCGACATCGCGCTCAAGAGGAAGTCGCCGGTCGACTCGACCATGAAGCCGCGCTCGTTGATCTGCACGAAGTCGCGCGAGCCCGGCACCAGCGACCCGTTCGGGCACTGCGCATGCGCCGGGTCGTTCAGCTCGGGCTGGAGGATGAGGTGCTCGTGCCAGAGGACCGTCTGCGCACCCGTGGCCTTGTCGATGCGCACGATCTGCGCGTTGTTCCGCACGTTGCGAACCCATGCGTAGAGGAACCCGTCGGGGCCGAGCGCCAGGTTCTGGACCTCGGGCAGATACGGGGTGATGCCGGATCCGTAGACCGTGCCGCCGAACTCGTCGGGCCAGAGACCCGCGACGATGCGGCGGTTGCCGGTGTCGGCGTCGATCTCCATGACCGCCCCGACGTACGAATCGCCCGGCGTCGTGTAGCCAAAGCCGAGGTAGATCTTGCGCGTCGCCTGGTCCATCACGCCGGCCGGCACGCGCGGCAGGTTCTCGTAGAGGTCGCTCACGCGCGGCCCTTCGCCGTACGCGAAGCCGCGCTCATACGCGCCGGTCGGGCGCTGGCAGAGCCCCATCGGCCCCTCGACGAGCTGGTTCTTGCCGCAGCGGCAGTCCGCGGGCAGCTCGGTCTGCGTGTTCGTGTGCGAGAAGTTTGGGTCGCACGAGTTGCTCCAGTACGGCGAGCTCTCGTCGGCCACGGTCGAGGTGCAGGCCGCGCTGCCCTCGAGGTTCGTGCACCACGCGGTACAGCCGCCCTGATCGGGCAGCTTGCACTCGTCGACGTCGGTGCACTCGACCGCGTACTCGGTGTGCGTGTAGCCCGCGTTGCAGTCGCACACGATGCCGCCGTCGGTGTCGCGGCAGGTGCCGGTCGAGGTCGTCGCGGGGTAGCAGGCCGAGGCCGAGAACCCCGCACTGCCGACGAAGCCGTCGTTGCAGTCGCAGAACGGCTCGCCGCCCACCGCGCGGCAGGTCGAGTCGGCGGGGCAGAGCATCCCATCGCAGACCGCTCCGCCCGAACCTCCGCGCCCGTCTTCGAGCAGGGGTTCGCAGGCGGACAGCGCGGCGACCGAGAGCAGCGTGCCAGTGAGGGCGTCGAGGATGCGCGGGCGCGCCCCGAACGAGAGACGTGAAACCATGGGACCTCTCCTTGGCCATGCGGCCAGTGAAGCCCTTCGTACGTGAGCGCGCGTCCGACCATCCACACCGTTCGGGTCGACGTAGGACGGGCGAAGGGAGCTCGCACCCGCCGTGCACGCGCCTCTCAGCGCTGCAGCACGGCGTCGAGACGGAGGCCCCAGGCGGTCTCGAGAGCCGCGGCCCCTGGCACGGAGCCGAGCGAGCGGACCCGCACCTGGTCGTCCCAGCCGCCGCTCAGGAGGAGGGTGTCGCCGGCGAAGGCGAGGGCCGCGATCCGCTCGGTGTGATCTTCGAAGTGCGCGACCAGGTCCAGCGCATCACCCGGGCCGACGCGCCAGAGCCAGACCTCCCCCGAGAGCGCACCCGCGGCGACCCAGACGTCTCCCTCGCGCGTGAGGTCGGACACCGCGACCTCGACGAGCTCGGCGTCGGGCACGCGCACGCTGGCCACGAGCGATCCGCGCGTGAAGTCCCAGCGCTCGAGGCGTTCGCCGCCCGCGGTCCAGAGGCTCTCGCCGTCGCGCTCGAGGGCGATGGCGGTGATGGCCCCGACCTCGAGCTCGCGGTCGACACTGACGCCGCTCGGGCCTGCGACGAGCCGCCGCGCCCGGAGGTCGACCTGCGAGAACACCGCGCCCAGGCGGTGTCCAGGCGCGATTGCGAGGTCGTGGTGTTCGCCCAGGCGGCCGTCGGCGCCGAGCACGGGCACCTCGGTCGCGACGCGCGCACCGCCCGCCTCGAGGCGCAGGGCCAGGACCGCGTCGTCGTAGTCGAGGAGGATCCACCAGGGCCTCCCGGCCGCATCGTCCAGGCGCCCGATGCGGCGCGCGCGCGTATCGCTGAAGACCTCGAGGTCCCGCGCCGAGACGGCCTCGCCCGCCGGCAAGCGCCACACGCCGAGCGCGCCCGAGCTGACCGCGAAGGCATCGCCGCGCGCGTCGAGTGCCAGCGACTTCAAGGTCAGCCCATGCCACGAGATCGGTCCGAGGTGCGCGCCTTCCTTCGGCAACGGCCAGCGCCACCGCTCGAGCCCGTCGTCGGCGCCGAGGGTCAACGTCCAGCCCGATCCCTCGTCCCGCGCCTCGAGGGTCGTCACGCCCCCCTCGGCTGGCAGCACGGTCGGGTGCGGCTCGGGCAAGCGCCAGCGCCGCCACGTCGCGCCCAGGGTCACGAGCTCACGCGGGCCGACGAAGCGCACCGCGCGGTTCATCGTGGCCGGCAAGCGCCCGAGCCAGGCCCCGGTCTCGACCTCGATCAGCGCCACGCCCGCACGCTCGCCGCGCACCGCCGCGAGCCTCCCGTCGGGCGAGAGGACGATCTCGCGGATCGGCTGGAGCCCGGTCTGCCGCGCATAGCGCCGTCGCCCCGCGCGATCGATGCGCACCAGCTCGCCCGTGTGCCGCACCACGAGGAGGTCGCCTGCTTCGCCCCCTGCGCCCGGCAGCGCGGCCACGGCCGCGGGTGCGTCGAGGCCGGTCACCACGCCATCCGCGAGGCGCGGCTCGAGGCGCAGATCTCCGCCCGTGTCCGCGGGCACGAGCCCCTCGAAGAGGCGGCCATCGCCGCACAGCGCGAGCCACTCCGGCCCTGTCGACGTGTCGTGCACGGTCCCCAGCACGGGCCACTGCGCCTCGCACATGACGCGCTCGCCGTGACATCCCGTCGGGCCCGCGACGTGGAACCCGTTCGAGCTCCACAGCATCGCCACCCGCCCACCGTCGCTCTGGGCGCGCGTGGTCCGGAACGGTCGCAGGTGCTCGAAGCGCCGCACGCCGCGCTCCGGGTCGAGGCCCACGATGCGGTCGACGGCGCTCGCGAGGATGGTGCCGTCGGCCAGGAACACCGGGTCGCGCAAGGACTTCAACGCGTGACGCCAGCGCCGCCTGAGCGGCCTCAGCTCCCACAGCTCGAGGCCTTCGGTGTCGCGGCACAGGACCGCCTCCTCGCGCGGGTGCGGCACCACCTCGCGGCACGGGGGAAGCGCCAGCTCGTCGGCGACCACCGGCCGCGGGGCCGCGTCCTGGGCCATCAAGATCGCGGTCGCCTCGGCCGACGGGCCGAGCAACAAGGCATGCCCCGCCAGCACCTCCGCCTCGGGCCGCGCCCCCTCGAGGTGGCGTGCCTGCGCCTGGGTCGTCAGCATCGCGGCCAGGCTCTTGCGCGACTCGGCCAGCGCCGCCCGCGCCGCACCCTCGGCCTCGAGCGACGCCGCCTCTGCCGCGCGCGCCTCCTTCTCGGCTTCGACCGCTCGCACCCGCTCGCGCTCGGTCTCCGCGTAGCCGATGCCGACCGTCACCGCGACCGCCACCAGCACCACGCCGAGCGCCACGAGCGGGCCGCGCCACGCCTTCAGGAGCCTCCGGAAGAGCTGCCACGACGTGTACTCGTGGGCCTCCACGCGCCGCCCATCGAGGTAGTTCGCGAGGTCCTCGGCGAGCGCCTTCGCGTCCTTGTAGCGCGTCTCGAGGTCGAGACTCATGGCGCGCGCGACGACCGCGGTGAGCTCGGGATCGGCCCCCGGGATCGCGTTCTCCGGGCCGCGCGTCGGCGCCTCGGGCGGTGCACCAGAGAGGACCTCGAAGAGGACCGCGCCGAGGCTCCACACGTCGGTGCGCGCGTCGAGGGTCATGCCGCGCGTCTGCTCAGGGCTCATGTAGCCCGGGGTGCCGACGGCTGCCCCCGCCTCGCCGTTCGCGCCCGACCCGACGTGTCCGTGCTGGTCGATGGCGAGGCCCCAGTCGACGACCTGGGTCTCGCCGAACTCGCCGACCATGATGTTGCCGGGCTTCAGATCGCGGTGCACGACGCCCAGGCGGTGCGCGAAGCCGACCGCGTCGCAGGCCGCCAGGATCGCGCGCAAGAGCCGGTCCCGCACCCCGCGCCCGAGACGCCCCTCGCCATCGCGCGGCTCGCTCGCGAGGGCCGCCGCGAGCGAGTGCCCGCGCACGACTCGCATCGTGTAGAAGAGGGTCCCGTCCTCGTGCTCGCCGACGTCGAACACCGAGACCACACCGGGGTGATCGAGCCTCGCCGTGAGCCGCGCCTCGCGCATCAGCCGCGCGCGCATCGCTTGCGGATTCGTCTGGCGCGGCGCCGCCGCGAGGTCGGCGCGCAGCTCTTTCAGGGCCACGAGTCGGTCGAGCTTCAGGTCGCGCACCAGCGTGACCCGCCCCATGCCGCCGACCCCGAGCAGCTCCCGTCGTTCGTAGCGCTCGGCGAAGCGCTTGGCGTCGACCTGCGGGACCTCCGCGTCGCCGTCCAGCGCCTCACCCGGGAGGGACCACTGCGGCAAGCTGCCCTGAGGGTCGGTCACGGCGCGGCCCTGATCAGGTCTGGTCTTCCAACGTATCGCCGCGCGCCAGGAAGAGCTCGACGTTGCCGGTCCCGTCGGCCCGGATCAGGTCGCGCCGGATGCGCGCCTCGCCGAGCTTCTTGCGCAGCCTCACCAACGCCACGTCCCAGCGCTTGCGGAGCTGCGCGGTCTCTTCCTCGTCGCGCCAGATCTCTCTCGCCAGCGCCTCCCAGCTCACCGGCTTGGCGATGGTCGCGAGCTCGCTCACGATGCGCGCCGAGATCCCGTCCAGCGCCAGCGGCGGGTCGTCCCCGCGGTAGAGGTGCGCCGTGTCGAAGCGCACCACGATATGCACCGGCGCCCCGATCCCACCCGCCGCCTGCGTCGCCGCAGCACCCGTCGCCGAGAGCGCCATCGTCACCGCCGCAAAGCGCCTCCCACCGGCCTTGAACGTATCGCCAGCGTGCAGCTCACGCGCGCGCCCGCCGACCACGACATGCCACCTCAGGCCATCGGACCAGAGGATCGCGTCCGCCCGCGGATGGTGCCCCGAGGCGAGCTCGGCCCGCGCCCCGACCATGAGCGAGCACACGCTGGGCAGGACCTGCCGCGCGAGCCCCTCGCCCTCGATCGCCATCACCTCGTCGGGCAACACCACCTCGCGCACCGTCAGCGCCAGGTCGTCGGCCAGCCCCAGCACCTGCCCCTCGACCAGCCGCGCCTCGACCACCGGGGCCCCATCGATGGCGATGCGCCCGCGCAACGGCAGCACGCGCAGGCTGCTCCCGCGCAGGGAGATCATCGCGTGCATCTCGGAGACGCGCGGATCCGACACCGGCAACGCCACCGACCACAGCCGACCGATCACGTCGCCGTGACCGAGTTCGTGGCTCTCTCCGTCAGCGGTCTCGAGGCGCACGTAGGCTCTCATCGGCACCGCGTACCAAAGACCCGCGCGCTTTGCACGCCCGAGATGGCGGGACTTGCGCGCCGCTCTCCCGGTGCCCATCCGACCATGATGATCCCGCACCACCGCAACGCTTCCGCGGACTTCACGATGGGACACGGACACCGCGATCGCGGTCCTCACACCCGCATCGCCACCCGACCTCCCCGAGCCCACGCATGACCCGCACCCAGCTCTCACTCGGGCTCGACCCGGCTCCGCCTCCGCGCGAGCCCCGCGAACTCTCCCCCGGTGCCGTGCTCCTGCCCGGCTTCGCGCTCCCGGCGGGCGCCGTCCTCCGCGCGATCCACGCGGTCCTCGCCGAGGCCCCGCTGCGCCACTTGATCGTGCCGCGCGGCCTCGAGATGTCGGTCGCGATGTCCAACTGCGGCGCCCTCGGCTGGTTCTCCGATGTGCGCGGCTATCGCTACACGCCCACCGACCCGGCCAGCGGCCGCCCCTGGCCCGCCATGCCCGACGTCTTCCTCGACCTCGCCGTCCGCGCCGCCGCCGCCGCCGGCTACCCCGACTTCCAGCCCAAGGCCTGCCTCGTCAATCGCTACGACCCCGGCGCGCGCATGGGCCTCCACCAGGACCGCGACGAGTCCGACCTCTCGGCCCCGATCGTGTCGGTCTCACTCGGCCTGCCCGCGACCTTCCTCTGGGGCGGCCCGGCCCGCACCGACCGCCCCACCCGCATCCCCGTCGTCCACGGCGACGTCGTGGTCTTCGGAGGCCCCGGCCGCCTGCGCTTCCACGGGGTCGCCCCCGTCAAGGAGGGAGACCATCCAGAGGTCGGCCCGCACCGCTTCAACCTGACTTTCAGAAAGGTGACGTGACCCTGCCTGCGAACCCCCCGTCCTGCCCAGAGGTCAACCCAACTTGTGACCGTCGCGTGACCTCGCGCCGCTCGTCCTGGTTGTCATAACATCACGAATCTAGGCATGAAATAGGCGATGGCCGCGCGTCCTGAGCGCGCCGCCGAATGCTCGCGGCTCGCGTCCCGAGGGTGATAGCTTTCTGAGAGTCAAGTGCCGCTGCGGGGCACTCACTCGTCACCGAACCTCAGGAACGCTCATGGCGCGTACGGCCTCTTCGCTTGCGCTCTTGCTCGGGCTCGTCTTTGCGACGCCAGCCTTTGCAGACCCCGTGATCCAGACCTTCACGGTCTCGGTGCCGAACCCGATGCCGGTCCTCGCGCCCGGCACCGCGCCCTACAACCTCACGATCGAGTACGTCTTCACTCAGGAAGACCTCTTGAACGCCGCGATCGAGATCGACCTCCCGCCCGATCTCCTGTTGATCGATGTCGGCGACACCACCCCCTTCGCCGCCAACTGCCTGCCCCAGGCGAACCCCGACGTCGACCCGACCTACGACTGGCGCTGCACCCTCACGGCCTCGCGCGTCAACGTCGGCGCCGGCGTCTCCGGCACGATCGTCCTTCGCGTGAAGCCCGCGGCCTTCGCCTTCGAGTCCGCCGAGACCCTCACCGTCACGGCCTCGCTCTCGGCCTCGAACCTCCCGAGCCCGGTCGACGCCAGCTTCCAGACGACCCTCACCACGACCGCGCCGGCGCTCTACGACAGCCCCTCGACCTACAACATCGGCACCGTCGAAGCGCCCTTCCTCGACGGCGCCAACCTCGCCATCGGCATCTCGTCCATCCTCAACCGCAGCCTCTACAACACCTCGACCGCCTTCGTCGGCCGCAACGTCGAGGCCCGAACCCGCTTCACTGGCGGCACGGGTCACTACTACCTCGGCCAGCGCTACCAGGGCGGATGGGTGCCTCAGCAGTCCGCGTGGGACCCGCTCACGACCATCGTGATGACCCTGCCGCGCCTCCTCGGCCCGGCCTACGTGGGGGCCGTCAGCTCACTCACCGGCCAGCGCGCGACCGAGAACGGTGGCAGCGCCAACTACGAGCCGATCATCTGGAGCCCCTGCGACGACATCGCCCGCGCGGCCTCCCTCACCGCCGAGACCTGGACCCCGGTCAGCAAGTCCGACCCGACCCTCCAGCTCACCAACGCCGGCCAGGCCACCGCCTTCACCGACACCGGCGTGACCAACCCCTACTACCACTTCGACTGCGACGCCGGCACCGAGGGCGCCGCCAACGCGCACAACCTGGTCGTCGGCGGTTCGGTCAGCTCCGACCTCGTCTTCGCCCTGCCGATGGGGGCCGTCCCGCTCTACGACCTGTTCGTGGCCGTGAAGCTCGACCCGCAGGTGCCCTACGCGAACTACTCGGCCTACAGCTACTTCCACTCGTCCGGCGTCACCTATCCGATCGACCTCTACCTCTGCGACTTCGACTCCGGCACCGTCGACCTCGACCGCTTCCTCACCGAGCGCGACGTCCACTGCGAGCTCCTCGGCGAGTCGTCCTACTACGAGGAGACCCCGCGCACCGGCCTCTCCTACCTCATCGCCTACTCGCCCGAGTACGCCGTCGAAGAGCCCTGGGGCCGCACCGTCAATCGCTACCTCGGCATCAGCGCGGGCGGCACCATCCCGTGTGCCCTGGCCGGCGCCGAGATCCACTACGAGGGCATGCTCTCGGCGCGCCGCGCACCGGGTGGCCCCCTGCTCTCGACGCCCTGGTACCAGCAGACCGACCTCGTCAACGACCAGGTCCAGTTCTACGCCGATGGCCCCTACTTCCAGACCGACCCCGGCTCCGGCCTGAACCTCTCGTCGGTCAATCGCAACCAGACCTTCGCCATCAACGCCTACCTGTACAACAACCCCTACGGCAAGAACCCGACGGGCACCATCATCCTCCCGCCCGGCCTCCGCCTCGTCACCTCGCTCTGGCTCGACGCCGCCTACTACGGCGACACCGAGACCGCGTGTGAGAGCCCGCGCGTGACCGTCTCCGAGACGACCCTGCCGGACGGCTCGACCGAGATCGAGATGCGCCTCCGCGCCACCAACGGACCGAACTGGTTCTACGTCGCCAACTGCGAGAGCACCGACTGCGTCCCCTCCGGCAATGGTCAGCCCGCCTTCGTCGTCTACGTCGACCCTGCCTACCCGTGGCGCGACGGCGACATGGCCGCGGTCAGCATGGACTGGACCTCCGAGAACAGCCCCTACGAATCCTATCCGACCACCCAGTCGATCCGCGTCAACGTGCCCGACCAACAGCGCCTCGTCATCGAGCCGATCTGCGACGGCCAGGGCACCGGCGACTGCACGCCCACCAGCAGCGAGGGCCGCACCCCAGGCCTCCGCGTCACCATGCAGAACCGCAGCGGCCGCGACCTCACCGACCTCGTCGCGGTCGTCCAGATCCCGCGCATCGGTGACGGCGCCGGCACCGAGGTCGACACCCAGCTCGCCTCCATCCAGAACCCCGCGGGCCTCACCATCGAGTGCCTCGCCAGCGGCACCTGGTCTTCCGTCTGCGACGCCAACGCCGAAGCGGTCCGCGCGCTCGCGACCTCCATCGCGCCCCTGGCCGAGGTCGCCTTCACGGTCCTCCTCGACCTCGACCCCGCCGCGTCCACCGGCGCCAAGGCCTATGGTCGCGGGTCGCTCGTCTCGAACGAGCTCGCCGAGGTCCCTTCGGCCAGCGTCTCGCCGATCCGCGTCAACCGCTGCCCCGGCTCGCTCATCGCCGACGTCTGGTTCGACGCCAACCAGAACGGCCTCCACGACGCCGGTGAGCCGTACCTCGCCGACTGGTTCTTCGACTTCGAGGACGACCTCGGCGGCACCTCCACCTTCGAGGTCGACTTCTCCGGTCACCTCGAGGCCCTGCTCGCCAACGGCCTCTACGCCTGGACGGTCCAAAAGGGCGGCACCCCGACCGAGGGCACCTTCCGCGTGGTCGGCAACCCCGCGCCCGAGTTCGCGATCTGCGCCGATCAGGTCACCACCCTCGGCGTCCCGGTCACCTGCGACTGCCCCTCCTACGGTGGCTGCTACGTCGGCACCTGCGACTTCCTCGGGCACTGCACCTACAACTACGACCCCAGCGCGGGCACCCCCGACAACAACTGCAACGGCTTCGACGACGACTGCGACGGCTCGGTCGACGAGGACTTCGTCCCGTACGCGACGACCTGCACCAGCGGTGGTTGCTCGGGCACGGGGCAGATGACCTGCCGCTTCGGACAACTCCAGAACTCGTGCACCGTGCCCGTCCCCACCCAGGAGGTCTGCGACGGCAAGGACAACGACTGCGACGGCCTCGTCGACGCCCAGGACTGGAAGATGCAAATCGAGCCCTGTGAAGAGCAGCGCGGCGTCTGCCAGTTCGCCTACAAGTCCCTCGACCTCTGCTACTCGTACTCCTACACCGTCAACGGGACGACCTACACGAACGGCTACTGGCTGGCCTGCCAGACCCGCGACTACCTCCTCAACGCCTACAACTACTTCGGCAGCTACGACCCCGCGACCGGCACCTACACCCCGGGTCGCTACGTCGAGCCGCAGTACCAGGGCGACACCTGCGACGGCTACGACAACGACTGCGATGGTTCGGTGGACGAGAACTTCGCGAGCAGCTCCGTCGACTGCGGCTGCGGCACGACGGGCTCGACCACGTGCGACGGTGGCCTCGTCATCCCGCAGTGCGGCCCCATCGAGGGCAGCGGCGAGGAGATCTGCGACGGCATCGACAACGACTGCGACGGGCTCGTCGACCAGGCCGATCCCGACCTCCTCATCCCCGACTGCGAGTCCACCCAGGGCGTCTGCGCCAACCGCAAGAAGCCCAGCTCGCTCTGCACCGGGCTCACCGGCTGGAGCCCCTGCGGCCCCGCCGACTATGCCACCGCGGCCTACCCCGACTACCGCCTCGACAATGACTGCGACGGCCAGGACAACGACTGCGACGGCGTCCCCGACGACGACTTCGAAGAGCGCCTCGTCGAGTGCAGCGGCGGCTGCAGCCCGGTCGGCACGGTGGCCTGCGTCGACGGCCAGCCGGTCGACACCTGCCAGGGCGGCAGCGCCGCGCCCGAGCTCTGCGACGGCATCGACAACGACTGCGACGGGCTCGTCGACGCCGCCGACCCCGACCTCTTCGTGCCCCTCTGCGAGAACCAGCAGGGCGTCTGCGACGGCTCCAGGAAGCCCATCTCGCTCTGTACCTCGACCGGCTGGCTGCCCTGCCAGGCCCGCGACTACGCGGCCAACGCCTTCCCTGTCTATGCGTTGAACGATCAGGTCTGCGACGGCCTCGACAACGACTGCGACGGCCAGGTCGACGAGGAGTACGTCGGCGCCCTCCGCCTCTGCCCGGTCGACTCGTGCCAGCCGGTGGCGCGCGATCGCTGCACCGGCACGCCGCCCGAGATCACCTCCGGCTGCGAGCCGACCCGCCCCGGCTGCGCCACCGACCCGTCCGACTGCGAGTCCTGCGACCCCGACAACGTGCTCGTCGTCTACGGCGTCGCCGAAGACGCCAACGGCGTCGCGCGCGGCTCGTTCCGCTGCACCCGAACGCTCGCGGGCCTCGCCTGCGATACCGATCCCGACGGCTCCCTGCACCTCTCCGACAACCTCTGGTGTGGACAATGAACGTCATTCACTTTTCGCTGTCGCCTCGCTTCCTGGCCCTCGGCCTGGCCTTCACCGCCTCGCTCGCGAGCGCCTGCGGCGAGGCCAAGGAACCGACCGTCGCCTCGTCCGGCACGCGCCTGGCGATCACCGTCGCGCCGCTCGACCTGCCGCGCCTCGACGACGCCTGCTACGACCTCACCGTCTACAACGCGGCCCAGCCCGCCAACGGGCAGGTCGTGTGGTCCAAGCAGGGCATCTGCGCGAGCCAGTACGGCGATGCCCAGGCCTCCATCGCGTACGTCGGCTCGTGCGACGCCAGCGGTCCGGGCGGCCAGCGCGACAACAGCGTGCGCCTCGTCCTGACCGACCTCTGCGAAGGCGGCGCGTGCGTGGTCCCCGGCCCCGGCCCGACCTCGCTCGCCGCCAGCAGCTACGCCAACCCCTGTCCGGCCCCGGGCGGCTGCGTCCTCTCGCGCCCCTGCCGCGAGAACCAGGACACCCCGGTCGTCTTCAACCTCACGGTCCTGCGCTCGGCCAACCAGGGCTTCTTCGACATCGCCGTGAACTTCGAGGACATCTTCTGCTCGGCCAAGTTCGACTGCGAGGGCCCCAACGGCAAGCTCCAGCTGCTGCACGACCCGGCGACCAATCAGCGCGCCACCACCGTGGTGCTCGGCTTCGCGTGCACCTCGGGCGCCAACCAGGAGACCTGGCTCTACATGAACGACGTGGTCGTCACGTGCCGCGATCGCGTGACCAACGCGGTCACCAGCGTGACCAGCATCGACCCCTCCGAGGGTCCCGGCAACATGGGCGACAACGGCCCGCTCTTCTTCCAGACCGCCTCCTACCGCGGCTCCGAAGCGCTCGAGCCGTACGAGAAGTGCTACTGGAACCTGGCCTTGGGCGTGCGTGAGAGCCAGCTCAACGACGCCTGCACGCTGAGCGTGCGCGCCACCGCCGCCGACCGTGCGCTCACCAACGATCGCACCCCGACCGACACGGTCTACCCGGTCATCGACTGGAGCATCGCGCTGAACTCGGTGCCGGGCGCGATCGACTGCGGCAAGCACGCCGTCAACGCGCCGGGCAGCGACGTCACGACCAGCTACACCCCGCTCACCGGCGAGGCCTTCACCCACTTCGTCGCCTGCGACGACCCGCAGACCGCCGGCGGCAACCCCGGCCGGAAGCTCTGCGATGGCGTCGTCCCGGGGCTGAACGCGGTGACCTCGATGACATTCAACGACGGCGTCTTGACGGCCGCGGTCGGGGCCCTGAGCTCGCCCGGCTACACCCTCCCCGAAGGCTATCGCATGGGGGGCTGCTGCCTCGATCCATGCTGCTCCGAGTGAGGCCCCGCTGACCGTCGCGCACTCGCCCTCCGATCTGGCGGCACCCACTCCCGCCCGAGCCAACCACCGAAGGCCTGGCGACGCCAGGCTGCCCAACGGCCACCCCCGAATGCAACTGCCCCGTTCGCTCGCGACCGATCGTAGGGTAGCCTCTACGCTCGGCCCGACTGCGGGACCGGTCCGCTCTCGCCCCAGGTCATCGTCATGCAGATGAGGGTCGCACTCCGACTCGAGTCCGAAGCGCTCACACCGCGTGCCGCCTCCATCCGCGCCGCGCTGGCCGCGATCGGGCACGTCGTGGTCGCTGGCCTCGACGACGCCGACTGCGTCATCACCGACCTCGCCAACCTCAGCACCGGCCCACTCATGGTGCTGCGCGTCGACGACGAGGCCGGCCCCAGCATCGACCTCCGCATCGAGCGCGCCCTCGCCCTCTTGCACGAGCTCGCCCGCGCGCCCGCGCGCCCGGCCTCCGACGCCGCACCCGGCGCGAGCCTCACCCTCGGCCCCATCACCCTCGACCTCGACCAGGGCCGCGCCCAGCGTCCCGATGGCGAGGTGCGGCTGACCGCCATCGAGGTCGCCGTGGTGCGACGACTCCTCGCAGAGCGCGGCGCCTTCGTCTCGAAAAAGACCCTCGAGCGCGAGGTGTGGCGCTACGCCGAAGGCACCCGCTCGCGCACGGTGCTCTCGACGATGCACCGCCTGCGCGCCAAGATCGAGCCCGACCCCGAGGCCCCGCGCTTCCTCGTCACCGATCGCCAACGCGGCTACCGTCTGACCCTCCCCGGACGCGCCCCGCCGGCCCGCCCACTGGGTCCCTTCGTCGGTCGCGACCACGAGCTCGCCTTCGTCCTGGACCAGCTGCGCGCGGCCCGCCTCACGAACGCCGAAGGCCTGACCGAGCCCGCCTACCCAAGGGTCATCACCCTCACCGGCCCGGGCGGCGTCGGCAAGACGCGCCTTGCGCGCGAGCTCGCGCACCTCCTCGCGCGCTCGACCGAGGTCCACTGGTGCGACTGCGCCGCCCTCGAAGACGGCCGCGCCCTCCTCACCGTCATCGCCGCGACGCTTGGCGCCCGCGCCTCCGAAGACAAGCTCGAGAGCGCCCTCGCCATGGCCTTTGCCGATCGCGCGAGCCTCGTCGTCCTGGACGACCTCGACCTCGGCGTCGCCGCCGCGCGCGAGCTGGTGCCCCGCCTCCTCGAGCGCTGGCCCCCGAGCGTCCGCATCCTCGCCACCTCGCGCGAGGCCCTCGACCTCGCCAGCGAAGCGCGCCTCGCCCTCCCGGCCCTCGCCCCCGACCTGGCCACGCGCCTCTTCGTCGCCCGCGCCGAGGCCCCGGGCCGCGCCATCGATCCCGCCTCGCCCGAAGTCGGCGAGGTCGTCTCGCGCTGCGAAGGTCTGCCGCTGGCCCTCGAGCTCGCCGCGCGCCTCACCCACCACCTGCCGCTGGGCCTCATCGCGCCCGGGATCGCCGCGCATCTCCGCAGTATCCGCATGGGTGAGACGCCGCGCCACGAGAGCCTCGCGGCCGCCCTGGACCTCTCCTGGAACCTGCTCTCGCCTCGTGCACGCGCGGTGCTCGCGCGTCTCTCGGTGCTGCCGGGACCCATCGGCGAAGAGCTCGCGGTGGGCCTCGCCACCCTCGACGGCCCGGCCCCCCTCGCCGAGCTCGAGCGGAAGTCGCTCATCATGCGCGACGAGGACGCCCATCCCCCGCGCTATCGCGTCCTGTCGTTGGTCCGCGACCACGCCCAGGAGCGCCTCCCCGAAGAGCGCCGCACCGTCCTCACCTGGCTCACCGCCTGGGCCGAGCGCCTGGAAGCCCTGACCGAGGGCCCCCTCGAGGCGTTCGGCGCCGCCCTCCGCACCTATCGCGACGAAGGCGCCAACCTGCGCGCGGCGGCACGTCTGGCGACCTCGGTCGACCCCGCGATCGCCACGCGCCTCCTGCCGGCCCTCATGCCCCTCTGGATCGGCGCCGGCCCGCTCACCGAGGCCCTCGACCTCATGCGCGCCGTGCCCGATCGCTCGGCCACCCCCGAGCTCCGCTTTCGCCGCGCCCAGGTCTCGGCCCTCATCGGCCACCCGACCGAGGCGATCGCCGAGCTCGAAGCCCTCGTCGCCGCCGACCCGACTCCAGACGGGCCCAGCGCAGGCGCGACCCACGCCCGCGCCCAGGACCTCCTGGCCACGCTGCTCCCCGATGGACCCGCCCGTGCCGTCGCCCGTGGCGAGGCCGATCGCCTCTTCGGCGAGACGCTGCTCGGCCGCGCCGAGCGCCTCGAGTCCGAGGCCGCCGAGAAGTCGCAGGCCGGCTTCATCGAAGAGGCCCTGGTGCTGACCGAGGCCGCGCTCGACCTCTACGCGCAGCTCGGCCGCGGCAAGCGCGCCCTGGTCCTCGCCATCAATCGCGGCAGCCACCTCCGCGACCTCGGCGCCCACGAAGCCGCCGCGGTCCTCGCGCAGGCCGTGGCCGATGCCGAGGCCGCGACCTTCGAGCTCGCGGTCCTCTACGCACGCTATAACCTCGCCTTCCTAGAGGCCGACCACGACCGCCGCGACCTGGCCGCGCTCGAGCTCGAACGCGTCGCCCACCTCGGTCGCCGCCAGGGCAGCTTCGGGATCGCGGCACGCGCCGAGGTGTGGCGCGCGCTCATCGGCGCGTCCGACCTCACCATGCGGTCCGCCCTCGAGCGCGCCCTGGCCTTCGCGCACGAGGTCGACGACGTCGAGGCCGCGACCCTGGCCCGCGCCGCGCTCGAGCGCCTCTCGGGGTACGCGACCCCGAGCGACACCCTGGCCGCCGCCCTCGACACACTCGCGCCGATGGCCCGCGCTCACGTGCTCGCCCTCACCCCTGGCTCGACCTCCGAGCCCCGACCCGCCTCGCCCGAGCACTCCGCCCTGGTCCGCATCGCGCGTCGCGTGGTTTCGCGAACGCCGTTCACGTTTGCGTGATCGTCCAGGAATGGCGGACTCTTGCGGACCTTCGGCGCGGCGTCAGGCGATCGCCGCCTCCGAACTCACCTCGGGCACCAACGACGGCGCATCGAGGGTCGCGCGGACCTTCTGCGCGAACGCCTCGGGGACGAGCGGCTTCTGGATGTAGGCCATCGGCGACTCGAGCAGCGCGTGCTCGACGATCGAGTTGTCGGTGTAGCCCGACATGAAGAGCACCTTGATGCCAGGGCGTGCCGCGCCCACGCGCTGCGCGAGCTCGCGGCCGTTCATCTGCGGCATGACCACGTCGGTCACGAGCAGGTCGATCGCCTCGGGGTGGTGCTCGGCCAGGTACAGCGCGTGCTTCGCGTCGGTCGCCACGAGGACGTGGTAGCCGAAGCGTCCGAGGATCTGCCGCGCCACGTCGCGCACGGCCTCCTGGTCTTCGGTCAGCAGGATCGTCTCGGTCCCCGACAGCGCCTTCGGGACGAGCTCGAGGTGGGGCACCAGCGCCTTGTCGGCGCGTGGCAAGTAGATCTTGAAGGTCGTGCCCATGCCCGGCTCGCTGTAGACCCAGATGTTGCCGCCGCTCTGTTTGACGATACCGAACACGGTCGAGAGCCCGAGCCCGGTGCCCTTGCCGACCGGCTTGGTCGTGAAGAACGGCTCGAAGAGGCGGCTCTGCACCTCCTGCGACATCCCCTGCCCGGTGTCGCTCACCGCGAGCATCACGTGCGCGCCGGGCGACACGCCGAGGTGCATGCCGACGTAGCCCTCCTCGAGCTCGACGAGCTTGGTCTCGATGGTGAGCTTGCCGCCCTGCGGCATCGCATCGCGCGCATTGAGGGCGAGGTTCATGACGACCTGATCGATCTGCCCGGGGTCGACCTTGACCTTGGGCAGCCCGGGCTCGAGGTGCGAGATGAGCTCGACGTCCTCGCCGAGGAGGCGGCGCAACATCCGGTTCGACTCGCGGATGACGTCGTTCAGATCGACGAGGCGCGGGGCCAGGACCTGCTGACGCGAGAAGGCGAGGAGCTGACGGGTGAGGTCCGCGGCGCGCTCGCCAGCGCGCTTGATCGCCTCGAGGTCCTGGCACATCGGGCTCGTCGGCTCGAGGTCCTCGAGCAGGAGCACGCTGTAGCTCAGGATGACCGACAGGAGGTTGTTGAAGTCGTGCGCGACACTGCCGGCGAGGCGTCCGATGGCCTCCATCTTCTGCGCGTGTCGGAACTGCGTCTCGAGCTTGCGCTCATCGGTGACGTCGATCGACAGGACGACGACGCCGGCCGAACAGGTCTGGATCCGCAACTGGAAGATGCGCGAGGTGCCATCGGGGTAGCGGAACTCGTTCTCGAGCGCGCCCTCGATGCCGCGCTCCATGCAGTCGCGCAGCGCTTCGAACAATGGGGTCTGGTCGATCCCCGGATAGCACTCCATCATCGTGCGGCCGACCAAGTCCCCGGGTGTGACCCGCCCGTGCCGCGCCGCTGCAGCGTTCACATAGACATAGCGCCAGGCGCGGTCGATGACCTGCAGTCCCTCGCGCATCGCGTCCAGAACGCCTGCGAGCTCCCCTGCCTGAAGCGCGCTCGCGGATTCCAAGCCGTGGTCCATCTCGAAACCCCCCAGAGTTTCGACATGTATAAACCGGTCTGTGTGCGATTGTCACAAACCGGTCACGACCCGCAACGACGATTCCCGTCGCAACGGGCGCGAGCGCGCGGTCCCGCGGGTCGCCTGTCGACGCCTCAGTACGCGTCGCGCGGCATCCTCAGGACGAAGCCCTTGGTCTGGAAGTTGGCGTCCGTGAGGGTCCCGACGAGCACGGTGCCGTCGTCCGAGGCCGCGAAGACCGACGACAAGATCGTCTCCTCCGGGATGGCCAGGCCGCCCGCATTTGCCAGATCGCGCAGGCGGCGGACGCCCTTGTCGGCGCTCCACACGAAGGCCTGCGAGACCCCGAAGAAACCACCGCCGCTGCCGCCGAAGGCGAGCTTGCCGTCGGCGCTGATCGCGTTGACGTAGGTCGGCTCACCCGGCAGCAGCTCGGGCAGGCCACCGATGTCGACCAGCCCGCCGAGCTTCGACCAGAGGAACCCGCGCTGGTTCCAGGTGCCACCGACGAAGACCCCGTCGGCGGAGACGGCCAGCACCTCTCCGGGTGCATCGCTCGGGTAGGTCTCGCCCGCGACGAGAAGCTCGCCGGAATGGTCGGCGACCGACCACACCGCGGGCCAGCGGTCGACGATGGCGGTCTGCGCGAAGCCGGCCGCGACCTTGCCGTTCTTCGACACCACCGTCGCGCGGTTGACCGGGTCCAGGAGGGCCTCGGGGTATCGCTCGCCGAGTCGGTCGAGGATCGCGATGTCGCGCCCCGACTCCCCCTCGACGGCCGCGAAGGCGACCGTCGTGCACCCTTCCCAGAAGAGGCCGACGACTGTCAGGCCATCGGCCGAGACGTCCCAGGCGCCGCCGAGATCGCCCATGGTCGGCGCCTCGGGATCGATGCCGCAGCCCTCGGGAAGGGGGCTCACGATGCGCTCCCAGGCGGTCCCGGACCAGAGCCCGGCCTGCACCGGCTGCCCGTAGAGGGCCGAGATACGGAGGTCGTCCGAGAGGCCGGTCGGGAAGTTGCGGAGCGGGTCGCCGACCGACGTCGCGAGGTTCAAGGTGCCGGCCTCGACCCCGTAGAGCCATGCGTCGCCGCTGGCCGAGCCGTAGTCCCAGAAGAGGGCGATGGCGCCGTCGGGGGTGACGTCGACCGCGGCGGGCTTGTCGACGATGGCGAAGTGGTAGCGGGGATCGGGCGCGATCGTCTCGGTGTCCGCCACGTCACCCGCATCGCCCGGGTCGCTATCGCCCGGGGCGGTATCGCCCGCGTCACGCGTGTCGTCCGGGCGCGTGTCGCTGCCGTCGCTCTCGACCGTGTCGGCCGTGTCGGCCTCGACCGTGTCGCTGACCTCGGAGGAATCGCGCGTGTCGCTCGCGTCTCCCTTGGCGGCTTCCTCGCCACACGCGGTGGCCAGGGTGAGGGGGAGAGCGAGACCCAGGATAGCGGAGTGAAAGCGACGCATTCCACGACGCTAACCGATCGGGCCGGCCCTGCGCCATCGCCTCGGGCCAAGATGTGGCGCGTTTGTCACCCGGGATCGCGGCGCCTCCCCCCGGAGCCGCCCCCGGTCATCGCGTCTGGCCCTCTCCCGACGGGCCTCGCGCAAGGGTCGGGACCTTCGAACGCCGCGGCCTGGCGTGCTTCTTTCTTCCTTTCCCCATTTGATGTAGAACCTTCAGCCTCGCTTTCGTGCGGCTTGGGCCTGGGCGCAGGTCAGCCGGCAGGAATCGAGGGAGCAGGATCCGATGGAAGAGCGCACGACACCGACCGGGCCCATGCGGCGACAAGGGGCGAAAGCCCTCGGGCGGAGCCCAGGGAACGCGGCCCGCGTCGTCATGACGCTGGTGGCCTTGGCTTGGTGCGGGATGGCGCACGCGGCCGAGCCCGAGCCTGCTCCGAGCCCGCGCGGCGGGCCGACGGGGACCCTCGGTCCGACGATTGGTACGACGCCGACCGCACCGCCCGCGGCCGCCGACGACGTGCACGACTACAAGCTGCGCGAGCTCGAGGAGAAGGTCGTCACCTTGAAGGAGAAGGTCTTCCGCTCGAAGACGCGCCTCCTGCTCCTCAAAGAGCGCCTCTTGAACGACGTCATCGCCGAAGCCAAGGTCGTGATCTTCCACGAGAATGACATGGGCTCGAGCTTCAAGCCGGTGCAGGTCCTCTATCACCTGGACGGCGAGAAGATCTACTTCCAGGACGACACCACCAAGCTCCTCGAAGAGCAGCAGAACATCGAGATCTTCGCGCAGAACATGGTCCCGGGCAATCACGTGCTCTCGGTCGAGATGGTCTATCGCGGCGACTCTTCCATCTTCGCCTACCTCAAGGACTACCTCTTCAAGCTGCGCGCGAGCTACACGTTCTACGCGACCAAGGGCAAGATCACGACGGTGCGCGCGATCGGCTACCAGAAGGGCGACATCACCTACGACCTGCGTGAGCGACCTTCGATCACCTTCGACGTCAAGCAGGTGAGCTACACGTCCGAGGAGCCGATCAACCCGGGTGCGCCGGCCACCCCAGGGGCCACGCCGGGGGCTGCGCCGACCACGCCGCCCGCGCCGGAGGGAGCGCCCAAGTGAGTGTCGGCAAGGTCGGTGCCCGCATGAAGACGGCCTCTCGCCACGCGCTGGCGATCGGCTGCGCGTTCGCGTTGTGCGCCGCGCCGTCCGCCTCGGCCGCGCCGCCCGAGTCCGGGCCGCGCCGCTATCAGACCCAGCTCGGCAACATCGAGGCCGCGGTCGACCAGCTCGCCAAGGCGTACACGAACCCGACGGCGATGCTCCGCAAGTTCCCCAACCAGCGCCGTATCATCGACGCGCGGGTCTTCTTCGAGCTCGGTCAGTTCGAGAACGCGGCGATGCTGCTCTTCGATGTGATCGAGCGCCCCGACTTCAAGGGCGACCTCGAGTACGAGGCGAGCCAGCTCCTCCTGGGCGAGTGCCTCTTGAAGATGGACAACTCGCAGGCCGCGCGCGAGCTGTTCCTCCAGGTGGCCTCGGGTCGCGACGCGCAGCTCGCGGAAGAGGCGCGCCTCTTCTTGTTGGAGCTGGCGCTCGACGACGGCAGTGACGCGGTGCTGCAGCGCGCGGTGGCCGAGCTCGGCACGGCCGCGACCTCCGACCGGACGCGCTATGGGCTCGGCAAGGCGCAGCTGCGTCTCGGCGACAGCGACAAGGCCGTCCAGTGGCTCCAGCTCATCGGCCCCTCGAGCGCGTTCTACAACCGCGCGCGCTTCTATCTCGGCGCGGCCTATGTCGCCAAGGGCCAGGTCGACCTCGGGCTCGAGGTCTTCCGCGCGCTCACTTCGACCCCTGGCAACGACGACATCTCGAAGGAGCTCCGCGACCAGGCGTGGCTCGCGGTGGGACGCCTGCTGGTGCAGCGCGGCAACTTCGACTTCGCGCTGACGAGCTACCAGAACATCGACCGCCACAGCCCCCACTACGAAGAAGCGGTCTACGAGATGTCCTGGGCCTACATCAACCAGGAGAAGTACGACAAGGCGCTGCAGACGGTCGAGGTCCTCTTGCTCACCGTGAGCAATGACCAGAACGAGATCGACGCGCACGTGCTGCGCGGCCAGCTCAATGTGATGCTGCAGGACTACGACGAGGCGCGCGCGAGCTACCAGACGATCGTCGACCGCTTCGCCCCGGTTCGCAACGAGCTCGCGAGCTTCACGAAGAACAAGGAGGACATCCAGAAGTACTTCAAGTGGCTGCTCGAGCGGCGTGCCGGCCTCGGCGCCCTGAAGAGTCCGCTGTCGGAAAAGACCGTTCGCTGGCTCGAGAGTCAGGGCAACTTCACGCGCGTCAATCAGGTCTTCGACCGCATCGCCTCGGAGGGGCAGGACATCGAGTCGGCGCGCGCGACGGGCGAAGAGCTCGACAAGATCCTCTCGGCCAAGAACCGGGTCGAGATGTTCCCCGATCTCCGCCAGGGTTGGACCAAGGCCCTCATCCTCGAGAACCGCCTCGTGCTCCTCGCCTCCGAGATGCTCGATGCGCAGAACGAGCTCGTACGCGACCGCGTCACCGCCAAAGAGAAGGGCGAGCTCGCAGAGCTCACCGCGTGGCGCCGTCGCCTCGAAGAGCAGGCCGCGCGCCTTCCGACCACCTTCGAGGCCTACGACGCCCGCCAGGACGAGGTGCTGAAGCGCTTCCGCGAGCTCGAGCGTCGCCACTTCTTCGTGCAGGCCAGCATCGACGAGGTGCAGCGCCAGCTCCTCGCCATCGAGCGCTTCCTGAACGAGAAGCAGTACGCCGACGAGGGCAAGAAGCTCTCGGCCAAGCAGGAGGCGAGCCTCCGCGCCGACATCGAGGCCGAGAAGAACGAGCTCCTGGCGATGCACACCGAGCTGACGACGCTCAAGCGTGACATCGGCTACGAGATGAAGTCGGTCGGCACCGGCGACGAGGCGACGCGCGGCGAGGACAGCCTGAAGGCCAACCTGCTCGACGCTCTCGAGCGCGAGGGTGCCTTCTACGACGCAGCCGGTGGTCGCGTCGGCGGGTCGTTCGCCAAGGACTTCCAGAACTACGGCGAGCTCCGTGGCCGCGTGACGAGCGCCATCGGCAAGCTCGACCGGGTCATCTCGACCATCGACAAAGAGGTCGGCAGCAAGACCAGCGAGCTCGTGGCGCAGGTGCGCACCGAGGTCGAGAACCTCGAAGCCTACAAGGGCGACGTCGGTGCCCTCGACGCGCAGGGGCGTCAGCTCGCGCGCGCCCTCGGCGAGGATTTCTTCCAGCGCGCCCTCGGCCGCATGGACCAGGTCGTGCTCGAGGCGGACGTCGGTCTGCTCGACGTGATGTGGGCTCGCAAGAACGAGAAGACCGAAGAGCTCGGCAAGATCAGCGACGAGCGCGCCAAGCGCTTGAAGCAGCTCCAGGCCGACCTGCAGTCGATCAAGTCCGGTGCCGCTGACGAAGCGGCCGAGCGCTCGTCGACGCCACCGCCTCCCGAGGCGCCCAAGCCCGAGGGAGGTACGCCGTGAGGGCGTTTCGGACACGCAATCGGGGACGTTGGGCCGGTCTCCTCGGACGTGCGGGGACCCTCTCCGCGGCGTCGATGCTCGTGCTCGGGCTCGCGCGCGGGGCCGAGCCGCGGCCGACGCCTCCGGCCGCACCGACGCCGACCGCGCCCGCGGCCCCGACGCCGGGGGCCCCGCCTGCCGACCCGGGCAAGCCGGCCACCGATCCCAAGGTCCAGATCGAGCTGCCCAAGGTCGAAGACGGTCCCAAGCCCGCCACCGAGACCTCGCCGGACGCCGCCAAGAAGGCCGCCGCGCGGCAGCGCGTGCAGTCCGTCCCGGAGATCGGACAGTGCCGCCGCGAGCCGCTCGCGGGGCAGAGTGCGCTCGATGATCTCAAGCGCGACAAGCCGAAGTACGACCCGTCGAAGTTCGGGCCGGAGCGGGTCGAGTTCGACAAGGTCGCCACGCGCTTCTTCGAGGTCGCCGAGGAGTATCGACAGGAAGTCGACACGCTCCTCGAGGGGACCTTCAAGGAGCGGATGGACGGCGTGGTCCGTCGCTACGACAGGCAGACCAACCAGATCGAGCTGACCGAGCGCGAGCGCAGGAACGACGCCATCGCGCAGTTCGAGCGCTTCATCGAGAAGTACCCGAAGGAGCCGCGCTACACGCCCGACGCGATGTTCCGGCTGGCCGAGCTCTACTACGAGCGCTCCGCGGTCGACTACGAGGAGGCGACGAACCAGTACAACGCGCAGAAGGCGCTCTACGACCGCGGCAAGATCCCCGAGAAGCCGCCGTCGCCGGTGCGCGGCTACGACGACATCATCCGCACGTACCAGAAGCTGCTCGCGAACTTCGGCGACGCCTACCGCTACGCCGACGCGGTCTACTACCTGCTGGGCTACGTCCTGCAGGAGGCCGAGGACGACATCGGCGCGCGCAAGGTCTGGATGGAGCTCGTCTCCAAACATCCCAAGAGCGACTACGCCCCCGAAGTGTTCCTGCGCATCGGCGAAAACCACTTCGACTACGGCGAGTTCGAGCTCGCGGCCGAGGCCTACCAGAAGGCCCTCGCCTACACCGAGAGCCGCTTCTACGACAAGGCGCTCTACAAGCTCGCGTGGACCTACTTCCAGGTCTTCGACTACGACAAGGCGATCAAGACCTTCAAGGATCTCATCGCCTACTACGACAAGACCACCCAGGGCACGAACACCGCGAGCGCCTTGCGCGACGAGGCGATCGAGTATCTCGCCAAGAGCCTGGCCGAGGACGACTGGGACAACGACGGCGTGGAAGACGCCAACCGCGGCATCGCGCGTGCCCTCGGCTACCTGCAGGGTGGCACCCGGTGGGAGAAAGAGATCATTGCGCGCTATGCCGAGGCGCTCTACGACCTCCACGACATCAAGAAGTACGCGGAGTCGATCGAGGTCTACCGGCGCCTCATCGCGATGGAGCCGACGGCGCTCAAGGCCGTGGATTTCCAGCAGAAAATCATCCAGATCTTCGACGTCCTGCGCGACGTCGAGAACTCCACGCGTGAGCGCCAACGCCTGGCCGAGATGTTCGCGCCTGGTAGCCAGTGGGCGCGCGCCAACCAGTCCGAGGCCAAGCGCATCGCCGAGGCGAGCGAGGCGGTCGAGGTCGAGATGCGGCGCCGCGCGCTGACCCTGCATCAGCGCGCCCAGGAGCTCAAAGCCGAGGCCAAGGACGAGAACAAGCCGGCGCTCCTGGCCGACGCGGTCACGAGCTATCGCAGCGCGGCGCGGGCCTACCAGGAGTACCTCGCGCGCTATCCGGCAGAGCCGGCCAGCTACGAGATGCGCTTCTACCTCGCCGAGTCGCTCTACTACTCCGAGCAGTATCGCGAAGCGGCGGCGACCTACCTCGAGACGGCGGGCGACCCGTACCAGTCCCGCTTCCGCGAGCCGGCGGCGTGGTCGGCCGTGAAGGCCTACGAGAAGATCCTGCAGGAGGCGGTGGCGAGCGGCAAGATCCCGCCGAAGTCGAACCCGTCGGCGAGCTGGGAGCCCGAGAAGAAGAAAGAGGGCGATCAGGGCGCCGACCCGAAGAAGGTCGACGTCGAGGCCTACCCGCAGGAGATCAAGGACTGGCTCGCGGCCATCGACTTCTACGTGCTCCGCGACATCAGCAAGGAAGGCAGCAAGAAGCCGCAGGTCGCCTTCGCCTATCAGGCGGCGAGCATCGCGGCGCGCTTCCACGATTTGGAGGACGCCCGCACGCGCTTCCGGCAGGTCATCGCGTGCTTCCCGGATGACGACCTCGCGGCCGACGCGATGGCGAACATCCTGAACACCTACCGCGAGGAGAACGACCTCCTGAACCTCGAGCGCTGGGCGACCATCGCCGACCGCATCGAGCTCGGCGACCCCGAGGTCACAGCCGAGATCCCTAAGCAGATCAAGTTGTTCAAGATCGGTGCCCAGTTCCAGAGGGCAGAGATCCTGCTCGCCGCGAGAATCCACATCGAGTCCGCCAAGGATTTCGAGCGCCTGTCCT
>JAEUKJ010000742.1 GCA_016792665.1 Deltaproteobacteria bacterium
GTGGCGATGCGATAGAGCCAGGTCGCGAGCGACGAGTCACCGCGGTAGCTGTCGACCTTCTCGAAGACGCTGACGAACACCTCTTGCGTGACATCGCGCGCCTCCTCCGGGTTCCCGAGCAGGCGCCGGATGAGGTTGTAGATGCGGTCCTGGAAGCGCGCGACCAGCGCCTTGAACGCCCGCTCGTCGCGCGCCTTCAGCGCCGCGATGAAGCGCGCCTCGAGGGCCTTGTCGGCGTCGGTCGTCAAGTCGGGGGCTCCTCGCGAGGCGGATTCGCCAACGGGAAGAGGAGGCGGCGTCGGCGGTACGCGTCGACCAGCAACGCGATGCACAGGGCGGTCGCGAACGGTGCAAAAAACTGACCGAGTGCGCGAAAGACGGTGTCCCCGTCGAACAAGGTCACGGTCGCGTCGAGCACCCCCGGCTGGTCGCGCGGCAGCTCTGCCACGAGGTGTCCGTTCCCGTCGACGACCCCCGAGATACCGGTCAGCGCCGACCGGACCAGCGGGATCCCGAGCTCGGCGGCGCGCGCGGCCTGGGTCATGAGGTGGAGGCGCGGCGCGGTCGAGGTGCCAAACCAGGTGTCGATGGTGAGGTTGACGAGCAAGCGCGCGAGGCCGGCGTCGCGGCGCGTCTTGTCGGGGAACATGCTCTCGTAGCAGATGCCGCAGGTGACGAGCAGGTCGTGGCCGAGGCTCTTCGAGGCGATCGGAAAACGGCACGCGGTCTCGCCCGGGGTGAGGTGGCTGATGCCCGGGATGTCGCGCAGCGCGGGGATGATGTCGGAGAACGGGACGTACTCGCTGAAGGGGACCAGGGTCTGCTTGTCGTAGTGGCCGAGCAGCGTGCCGTCGGGGCCGAGGTGCACGGCGGAGTTGTGAGAGATCCTGGCCGGGGCCGGTTCGACGCGCAGGCCGCCGAAGACCGCGTGGGTGTGCGGGCCCTCGGCGATGGCCTTCTGGAGGCGGCGCGTGGCCTCCAGCTGCGCGTTCATCGGGGCCTTGGGGTCGTCGGCGTCGAGGCGCCACCACATCGGGAAGGCGCCCTCGGACGCGATGACCAGGTCGAAGGTGTCGCGCGGGATCTGTCGGACCAGACCCAGGAGACGCTCGAGCAGGACCTTGCGCGTGGCCTGGGTCGCGCCCTTCTTCTCGGCCAGGGTGAAGTTGGGCTGGACGATGGCGACGCGGATCGACTCCCCGGTCGGGCTGGGTGCGAACAGCACGGCGGGGACCAACACCAACCCGAGCGCGACGGCCGGGCCGAGGAGGTGCGCGTGCGCAAGCGCCTTGCGATGGATGAAGGCCTCGCTGAACGCCGCGTTGAACAGCGCCACCACGAAGGTCAAGAGCGGCACCCCTTGCAGGGCGAGGAGGGCCGAGGCGCCGGGGATCTCCCAGGCGGCGTGGCCGAGGGCCCACGGAAAGATGACCGGCCAGAGCCACTCGACCATCGCATAGAGGGCAGCGACGGCGACCGGGGCCAAGGGGGCGAATCGCGCCAGGGTCGCGCGGCGGACCGGCTCGGCCAGGGCGAGGAACACGCCGATACGCAAGCCGTGCCAGGCGGCATAGAGGAGGCACATGCCCCAGGTGACGGCGTCGGGGAGCGGCGTCATCGCGGTGAGGGTGAAGGGGATCCAGCGGAACAGGACGAGCTCGGTCAGGAACCCCGCGAGCCAGCCGATGCGGAAGCGCTGCCAGCGCGTGCGGGTGCGCATGGTGACGAGCAGCGGGACCAGCGCGACGAACGCCAGCGGGGCGATCTCGGTGGTCGGGAAGGCGAGCGTGAAGAGCGTCGCCGCGAGCACCGCCGCAGCCATACCGCGCACGCGCGGCGACCGGATGGCGCGCGCGAAGGGGCCAGGCGCTCGGGATGAGGGCGGAGTGGGGGCGGGTTCAGGCGGGGCCGCTTGCACCCGCATCCGTTACCACAAGGCGCGTGCCTTGACATCGGTGGCCGTGGGGACGAAGTCGGAAGGCTCAGGAGGTGGTTATGCGAGGACTGGGTTGGCTCGGCGGCCAGGCGGCCGGTGGCGTGCAGAGGTCATCCGGATCGGCACGCCCGGGTGCGCGCTGGGCGTTGGCGTTGGGGTTCGGGGGCCTCGTGGCGATGGGCGGCGACGTCGCGCGCGCGGAAGATCCCTTTGCGGCGACCGACGGTGTCTACGTGGGCCACGTCCTCGGCAAGCCCGCAGAGCGCGTCACCGTCGAGCTGCGCAAGAGCGGCGTGGTCGTCCTGGACGACGCGAACGTGCGCGTGGCCGAGGTCGACGGGTGGTCGCTTGCGGGCCCCGGCGGAAAGGGCGGGGACCTCCAGCTCAAGGCCGTCGCCACCGCCAAGAGCTGGACCACGCGCGCGGGCAAGGCCCTGCCGGTGCGGGTCGGAGCCAAGAGTGCCGTGCGCATGCGCGTCTTCCCCGAGCAGAAGACCGCCGTCTTCTGCGCGAGTGCCCCCGACGCCAAGACCGGGGCGCCCAAGCGCGTGCCGGCACCGGGCAGCGGCGAGAGCGCCGAGCCCGGGGTCACCTGCTACGATCTCGTCCGCGTGTGGCAGCCGGGCGTCGCGGTCGTCAAAGACCCCGACTTCGAGTGCATGCGCGAGTGTCGCCAGCAGAACATGATGCGCGCGGTCGGGGTCGAGCAGATCGAAGCCGACTGCAAGGCGACCTGCGCGAAGTGAGCTACTCCCAGAAGCGCACCGGCAGCTCTCGGGCCGGGGCACCCTGTGAGAAGCGCGGGCGCAGGCGGATGAGGCAGCCGTTGTGGCCCGCGGCGCGCGGCCGCCAGGTGCCGCGGTAGCGATGCCAGCCGGGCGGCGGCTCGGTCTGACCTGACGAGGCCTGACCATCGCCCTGGCCGACGACGCGCTCGAAGACCGTGAGGTCGCCGTCGACGATGCGGCGCGTGCCGTCGACCGAGCCGCCGATCGCCTCGACGATGACGTCGTCGGGCTCGACCTTGCCGAGGTAGACCTCGACCGCGATGTCGATCCCCTGGCCCAGCACGATGTCGTACGGGGCGTCGATCTTGACGTCCCCAAAGCGCGTCTCGCCCCAACCGCGCTCCAGCCGGTCGGCCTCCAGCGCCATCGAGCGCGCGAGGCTCCAGTCCTCTTCGCGCATCTTCTGGCTCTCGCGCGTGGCGGGGATGTACATGCGCTCGGCGTACTCGCGCACCATGCGGTCGGTGTTGAAGACGCCGGACAGCGTCGCCATCGAGCGCTTGATGCGCGCGATCCAGCGATGCGGCAGGTGGTCGGGGCCGCGGTTGTAGAACTCGGGAATGACCTGGTGCTCGAGGAGCTCCAGGAGTTCGCGCGCCTCGATCTCGTCGCCAGCCTCGGCGTCGTCGTAGTTCTCGCCGTGCCCGATGGCCCAGCCGTTGTGCCCGTCCCAGGCCTCGGCCCACCACCCGTCCAGCACCGACAGGTTGAGCCCCGCGTTCGGCACGACCTTCATGCCCGAGGTGCCCGAGGCCTCCTTCGGGCGGCGCGGGTTGTTGAGCCACACGTCGACGCCCTGCACGAGCTTGCGTGCGACCCCCATGTCGTATTCTTCGACGAAGACCAGGCAGCGCCGGATGGCCGGGTCCTTGGCGAAGTGGATGAGCTTCTGGATGAGCTCCTTGGCGGGCGTGTCCATCGGGTGCGCCTTGCCGGCGAAGACGAACTGGACCGGGCGCTCCTCGTTCAAGAGGATCGCTTTGAGGCGCTCGGGGTACTTCATGATGAGCGTCGCGCGCTTGTACGTCGCGAAGCGGCGCGCGAAGCCGATGGTCAGGGCGCGCGGGTCCAGCACCTCGCCGAGCGCAGACACGTCGGCCGGCGGCAGGCGCAGGCGCGCGGCCTGCTTCTGGGCGCGCTCACGCACGAAGGTGACCAGGCGCTCACGCCCGCGCTCGTGCGTGCGCCAGAGCTCGGGGTCGGGGATGCGCTCGATCGCGGCCCACGAGCCGGGCGAGACCGGATCAGTGCGCCACTTCTCGCCGAGGTAGCGCTCGAGGAGGTCCCCCATCTCTTCGCCGACCCAGCTCAGGTGGTGGATGCCGTTGGTGATGCCGGCGATGGGCACCTCGTTCGACTCCGACCCGGGCCAGAGGCACTGCCACATCTCGCGCGAGACCTCGCCGTGGAGCTGCGACACGCCGTTGACCCAGCCCGAGCAGCGCAGCGCCAGGTAGGCCATGTTGAAGCCGCGGTCGACGTTCGGATCGTTCTCGTGGGCGCCGAGCCGATAGAACTGCTGGCGCGTGATGCCGAGCTCTTCGTGGATCTTCGGCAGGAAGCGATCGAGCTGCGCCTTCGAGAAGATGTCGAAGCCGGCGGGCACCGGGGTGTGGGTCGTGAAGACGTTGCCGGCCGCACAGGCCTCGCGCGCCTCGGCGAAGGACAGGCCCGACTTCCTGCGGAGATCGGCGATGCGGGCGAGCCCCATGAAGGCCGAGTGCCCCTCGTTCATGTGGTAGACGGTCGGCGCGATGCCCATCGACTGCAGCACGTAGAAGCCGGCGACGCCGAGCACGATCTCCTGCTTGCAGCGGTAGTCGCGGTCGCCGCCGTAGAGGCGGTAGGTGATGTTGCGGTCGTCGGGGTGGTTCTGCGGGCTGTTGGTGTCGAGCAGGAAGAGGCGCGTCCTGCCGATGGTGACCTCCCACACGCGCACCCGCACGAGGCGGCCCTCGATGAGGATGTCGACCGAGACCTGCGAGCCGTCCGGGAAGCGCGCGCGGCGCATCGGCAGCATCTGGAAGTCGTTGTCGTAGGGGGCTTCCTGCTGCCAGCCGTCGATATTGAGGTACTGGTGGAAGTAGCCTTCCTGATAGGCCAGGCCTATGGCGACGAGCGGCAGGCCGACCGACGAAGCCGACTTCAGGTGGTCGCCCGCCAGGACGCCCAGGCCACCGCTGTAGATCGGCAGCGCCTCGGTCAGTCCGAACTCGGCGCAGAAGTACGCGACCAGCGTGTTCTCGGGCGGGTGCGGCACGGGGCCGGACCTGAGCTCGCGCCCATCTGCAGCGGGGCCGGACCTGAGCTCGCGCCCATCTGCGGTGCCCGAGCCGTTCTTGCGCGTGAACCAGGTCGGGGCGGTGAGCTCGGCCGCGAGGGTGTCGGCCACGCGCTGCATGTGGCGCAGGAAGCTGTCGTCCTCGGCCAGGTGCGAGAGGGTCTCCTGGCTCACGCGGCCGAGCAGCGCCACGGGGTTGCCGTTGGTCGACTCCCAGAGCTCCGTGTCGATGCGCCGGAAGAGGCGCTCGGCCTCGGGGTGCCAGGTCCAGGCGAGGTCGTTGGCGATGTCGCCGAGAGGCTTCAGCGACTCGGGGATGTTCGGCGCGACATTGAAGGTCTGGATACGCGGCATGAGTCCTGTCTCCGTTCTGGCCGCGCCATTCGTGCGCGACCGGCGAGGATTCATTCATGCGCGGCGACCCGTGTCAAACGGGCATCCTCGGTCATTGACCCGGCGTGCGCCGTCGGGCAAAGGTGCGCCCGCTGTGGGTAGTTCTCCTCGTAACCGCTGTGCCAACGTGCTCGTGAACCTCGCGATGGGCGCGCTCGTGCTCGGCGCCTCGGCCTGCGGTACCGCGACCTCTGCGTCGCGGTTCGAAGATGCGGGCGTGCTGGTCGCCGAGCGCGACGAGTGGCGTGGGGCCCAGGCCGGGCCCGTCGCGCTGCGCCTGCACATCGAGGCCACCGTCGACACGCGCTCCGAGCCTTCGCGGGCGGCGAGTGCGATGGTGGTTCACGCGTCGCTCACGCGCTTTGGCGCGGCGGGCGAGGTCACCTTTGCGGTGCCTGTGCCGCGGTCTGCGCGCCTGGTCGAGGCGGTCGCGCGCGGCATCGCAGGGCAGGGGGGCGTGGCCGGCGCGGTGATCGCCAAGACCCCGCGCGCCAACGTCGCCGTCGCCGGCGCGGACGACGTGGTCACGCTGGACCCCGGGCAGCGGGTGCTGAACGTCGCGGTCGACTGCGGCGAGTCCGAGGTCGTCGAGGTGCTCGTGCGCCTCGAGGTCCCGGGCACGCTCGTGTCGGACGCGCGCCCGGTCGGCCTGGTCGGCATGCCGGTCGGCGAGATCCTCTACCGCTATGACCTCCCGAACGACACGGTCGGCACCTTCCGGACCTCGCTCGCCGGGGCCCGGCCGGTCGTGACCGACAAGGACGGGCGTCGCCTCATCGCGCTCTACGCCAAAGATCTCGCCGCGCTTCCGACGCAGGTGCGCGCCCAGCCGATCGCGCGCTACGTCACGGTGTCGGCCTCGCCCAAGGGCTATGACCAGGCCTTCGCAAGCGACTGGGCGGTGGCCACCGACGCCTATCGCCGTCGCCTGGTCGAGGCCAGCGCGGACCTCTCCGATGGCTACGCGGTGCCGTTCTCGCCGACCGCGGCGCAACCCGATGCCGGGGTCCGTGAGGCCCTCGCCTGGGTCCAGGCGCGCACCGGTCGCAGTGACGGCGAGGCGGCATGGGACGCGGCGCGGAAGCTCCCCGCGGTCATCGCGAAGAACGACCTCACCGCCGTCGACCGCACGCATCTCCTGGCGTGGGTCCTGCGCGAGGCCAGGCTGCCGTTCGCGTTCGCGATGGCGCGCCGCGGTACGAGGGTGCCGCTCGAGCCCGACCTGCCCCTGCCCGACGCCTTCGAGGTCCCGCTCCTCGTCGTGGGCGGCGTGGTCCTCGACCCGGGCTGCGCGACCTGCGCGCCGGGACAGGTCCGCGCCTCGCTCGCTCGCGGCCAGGCCCTCGTCCTGCCTGTCGCGGCCGGTGCCAAGGCGGCCCACTTCCTCTCTTTGCCGGACGCCTCCCCCGAGGCCTCCCCCTCTCCGAAGGCGACCGAATGAGCACCGCGACCCCCGAGCCCGAGCCCACCCCCGAGCCCGAGACGACCCCCGAGTCCGAAGGCCTCGCCGCCGAGGCGGCCCAGAACACGGGTCCGACCGTGAAGGCGCTGCTCGAGCGCAAGATCAAGGAAGAGGTCGGACGCCGCCGCACCTTCGCCATCATCTCGCATCCCGACGCCGGCAAGACGACGCTGACCGAGAAGCTCCTCCTCTATGGTGGCGCCATCCACCTCGCGGGCTCGGTCAAGGCGCGGCGCGCAGCGCGGCACGCGACCTCGGACTGGATGGAGATCGAGAAGCAGCGCGGCATCAGCGTCACCACCGCGGTCATGCAGTTCGTGTACGGCGACCACGTCGTCAACATCCTCGACACGCCGGGCCATCAGGACTTCTCCGAGGACACCTACCGCACCCTGGCCGCCGCCGACTGCGCCGTCATGCTCATCGACGCCGCCAAAGGTGTCGAGCCGCAGACCGAAAAGCTCTTTCGCGTCTGCCAGTTGCGCGGCATTCCGGTGTTCACCTTCGTCAACAAGATGGACCGCCACGGGCGTGACCCGCTCGAGCTGATGGAGGAGATCGAGCGCCACCTCGGCATGCGCATGTGCCCGATGAACTGGCCCGTCTTCGACGGCTTCCACTTCGTCGGCGTCTACGACCGCCAGACGAAGAAGGTCCACGTCTTCTCCTCGGACGAGACCCACGGCGCGACCGCCATCGAGGCCCAGTCCGCGCTGCTCGGCACGGCCGAGTCCGACGAGTTCCTCACCGAGCGCGCCAAGATCCGCCTGGACGGCGACCTCGAGCTCCTCGACATCGCGGGCGACGGGTACGACGAAGAGAAGGTGCGCGCCGGCAAGCTCTCACCGATGTTCTTCGGCTCGGCGCTGAACAACTTCGGTGTGCAGCCCTTCCTCGAGGCCTTCCTCGCGATGGCGCCGCACCCCGACAAGATCGAGTCGGTCGACGGCCCGGTCGACGCTGCGTCCGCCGAGCTGTCCGGCTTCGTCTTCAAGATCCAGGCGAACATGGATGCGATGCACCGCGACCGCATCGCGTTCTTCCGCATCACCTCGGGCCGCTTCGTCAAGGGCATGGAGGCCTGGCACCCGCGGCTCGGCAAGATGGTGCGCCTGAAGAACCCGACGGCCTTCATGGCGCGCGAGCGCAGCTCCATCGAAGAGGCCTACGCCGGCGACATCGTCGGGCTCTTCGACACCGGCATCTTCCGCATCGGCGACTCGCTGACCTCGGGCAAGAACGTCCGCTTCAAGGGCATCCCGCACTTCTCGCCCGAGCTCTTCCGAAAGGTCCGCGTGGCCGACCCGCTCAAGCGCAAGAAGCTCATCGACGGGCTCGAGCAGCTCGCCGAAGAGGGCGCCATCCAGGTCTTCCGCGACTGGTGGCAGGAGAACCCCGACATCGTCGGCGCGGTCGGCTCGCTGCAGTTCGACGTGCTGGCCCACCGCCTCGAGCACGAGTACGGCTGCGCCCCGATCCTGACCACCATCCCGTACACGCTGTGTCGCTGGGTCGTGCCGGCCGAAGGGTCGGACGTGCCCTTCGACCCCAAGGGCTACAAGGTCGGCCAGGGCTCGCTCATCGCGAAGGACCGCGACGACCACGCGGTCATCCTGTTCTCGAACAACTGGGGCGTGAACTGGGCCAAGGACCAGAACAAGGGCTTCGATCTGCTGCCGGTGTCGCCGCTGGCCGAGCACGCGGGGTCCTTGAAGCGGTGATGGCCGGGCGCCTCACGGCATGATATCGGTGGCGACTGCGAGACAGTCGCGCACGTTGGAGGAAGCAATGGCGGGTCGCTACGAAGAAGAGCTCGGGACCTATTCGCAGTGGGCGGAGGCGTTCTCGAAGCAGGGCCTCGACAAGGCGCTGCGGGATCAGGCCCTCATCCATCGCGCTCAGCTGCGCGATGGCAGCGACAACGCGCGCTACACGCCGAGCCAGGGCAACCAGCGCGCCTGCGACAAGGTGCGCTCGGAGCGCGACGACCTCGACAACCGCGAGTGGAACAGCGACACCGGCTTCTCGGGTGTGAGTCGCTGGCCGAGCGCGCCGGGCATGCTCGGGCGCGGTCAGGAGAGCGACGCGCAGAAGAAGCGTCGGGCGCGAAAGGACCTCCTCGACGACGGCTTCTGAGCTTGGGCCAACGCTCGAAGCTCTCGACGCGCTGCGCGTGGTGTCGGATGCAGGACGGGCTCTGCATCTGTTCGGCGCTGCCGCACTTCACGCTGCGCACGCGTGTGTCCCTCGTGGTGCACCATCGCGAGTGGCCGCGCACCACCAACACCGGGCACCTGGCGCTGCGCTCGCTGTCGAACGCGAGTGTGGCGCTCTGGGGTGAAGAGGGTCAGGAGATCCCCGAGCCCGAATCGATCGTGCCACCGGGGACGGTAGGCTATGCGCTGGCACCTTCGGGGCTGCCGCTCGATGCCGCGCGGGCCGAGGAGCTGCGCGCCGGCCCGCCGGTCACGCTGGTCGTGGCCGATGGGAGCTGGCGCCAGGCGACCAAGATGAACCGCCGCGTGCCGGCCCTGTCCGTGTTGCCGCGCCTGGCCTTGCCGCCGGGTCCGCCGAGCGTCTACCAGCTGCGCGTCGAGCCGTTCGAGCATGGGCTCGCGACCTTCGAGGCGATCGCGCGGGCGCTCGGGATCCTCGAGGGCAGAGACGTGCAGGCCGCCCTCGAGCAGGCGTTCCGCTTGATGGTGCAGCGCACGCTCATCACGCGCGGACGTCCGAGCGCCGTCGAGCTCTGAGCGCGCGCACCGCCAGCGCCGCAAACACCCCCAGCATCCCGAGGCCCGCGTCCGGCGTGAGCCGCCCGCCCGCGCAGCCGCCGCCCTCGACGATGAGGGTTCGGCGTTGTGGGGTGCCGTCGTCGCCCGTGGCGTCGTCGCTCGGGCCGGCGTCGTCGAGGTCGCTCGGGTCGACCAGGTCCGCGCTGGCGGTGTCCTCGTGGGTCGCATCGTCCACGCCGCTGTCGCCGACCGGGACGTCGCCGTCGCCGACCGGGACGTCGCCGTCCGCGCTGTCTTCGGCGCTCGCGTCGTCGCTTGCATCCCCCGGGCTGGCGGCGTCGCTGTTGACAGTGTCTACCTCGGCGTCGCTCGCGTCGCTCGGGTCGGGGTCGGCGACCGGATCGGTCGGCGGCGGCGGTGGAGGCGCACATCGGTAGGTGTCCGTGCGGCAGGTCCAGGTCTCGGGGCACTCGCTGTCGACCGTGCACTCGACGCACAGGTTGACAGTGTCTACAGCGATGCAGGCCGGCAGCGGGCGCGCGCAGCCGCTGTCGACCTCGCCCGCGGGCTGGTCGTCGAGGCAGGCGGTCGGGGTCTGACAGTCCGAGCCGATGCGCGCCGCGCGGGCCTCGTCGAGGCTCGGGATGCGGGGCAGGGTCTCGGCGCTGCCGGCGACGACGCCGTCCACGCGTCCGGTCTGGAGGTCGAAGAGGTGGCCCGAGCCGGCGGTCGGGGTGAGGTCGAAGAAGACCAGCGGCGCGTCGCCCGTGCCTTCGGCGAAGCCATCGCCCTGGCAGATGCTCTGGTCCTCGACCAGGACCACGCCGCTGCCGCGGAGGCCGCCGTCCAGTCGCAGGTCGGCCCGGTGCTCGCCGCCCAGTCCATCGTCCGACACGATGAGGAGGAGGGCGTCGGCGTGTTGTTCGATGCGGCCCGGCGAGGTGATGTTGAGCTCGAGGCTGGTGCGGTCGGCGATGAGGTAGGCGAGGCCCGCGTTGTCGAGGCGGCCCGAGACGTTGTAGGGCCCGTGCGAGACCAGGGTGCAGGTGTTGGCCAGGTCGGCGTTGCCGTTCAGGTTGACGCGCGTCGTGATCTCGATGAGGCCGCGGTTCCGCGTCATCCCGTCCAATGCCAGCTCGCCGAGCACGAAGGCGACGCCGTCGTTGGTGACGGTCGTGCCCATCATCGAGTCGAAGTTCGACTTGGTGCGCAGGAGGCCGCGGTTGTCGAGGCTCGAGCCGGGGGCCCGCAGCGCAAACGAGGACCGGAACTCGAGGGTCGCGCCGAGCGCGTTGGTGATGGCGGTCGGGCCGTTGAAGTTGGCGAGCCCGAGGATGGTGAGGCCGTGGTTGTCGAGGCGCGCGCCTTCCGAGAAGACGACGCCGAGCGGGGCCTCGCGCGTGCCGGCCGAGCCGCGCACGTCGAGGGTGCCGGCGAGCTCGAGGAGCGGGATCTCGAGGCGCGCGCCCGTCGCGACGCACACGGTGCTGCCGCTGCGCGCGGTGAGCTGGCCGGTGTAGGTGCCCGAGCGCAGGCAGAGGGACTGGTCGGCGCCGAGCTCGTAGCGCTGCGCGCTGCCGTCGTCGACGAAGGTGTAGGCGTCGAGGCCGCAGGCGCAGGCCTCGCGCGGCTCGAGTGCGCCGGCCTGGTGCTGAGGCGGCTCGGGGGTGCGTATACAAGCCCCGAGGGCGAGGCACGAGACGAAGGCGAGGTGGGCTCGCAAGGAGGGACCCAGGTGCATGGAGGGCGGCTCGGGGGCGGGTGTGGGCCCACGCGAAGACGCGGGCGGCGGGGAGTCTGTCGAGACTAGCCCCGCGCCCGCGTCAGCACCCCACCCCGCGCTCGGCGGATCAGGCAACGCTCAGATGAGCCCGCGTCAGGCCCCGGCGGCCCCGTCGCGGGCGGTGAGCCCGTCGGGCAGCGTGTCGCTCGGAGTGCTGCGGCCCGCTTTCTTGGCGGCCTTGGCTTCCTTCGCGGCGGCCTTCTCGGCGCGGAGCACCTTCTTCTCTTCCCTCCGCTCGCGCCAGCCGCGGATCGTGATGCGGTCGAACCAGGTGTAGAAGATGGGGACCACGATCAAGGTGAGCAGCGTCGAGGTGATGACGCCGCCGATGACGGCGATGGACATCGGCGCGTAGAACTCCGAGCCCTCGCCGCGTCCGATGGCGGCGGGCAACATGCCGAGGATGATGGCGGCCGAGGTCATCAGGATGGGCCGGAGGCGCGTCGGGCCGGCCTTCAGGATCGCCTCGTGGATGTTCATCCCCTGGTCGCGCAGCTGGTTCGCGTAGTCGACCAGCAGGATCGAGTTCTTCGTGACGAGGCCCATCAGCAGGATGGAGCCGATCATCGACGAGAGGCTGTTGTCCTGGCCCGTGATGAAGAGCGCGATGTTGGCGCCGATGAACGCGAGCGGCAGCGCCATCATGATCGTCAGCGGGTGGATGAAGCTCTCGAACTGCGACGCCAGCACGAGGTAGATGAACATGATGCCGAGCAAGAGCGCCAAGCCCATGTTCTGGTTGGTCTCCTCGAGGCGCTCGGCCTCGCCGCCGAACTTGAAGGCGTAGCCGGCCGGGATCGAGAGCTTCTCGAACTTGGCGCTGAGCTCCGGCATGACCTCACCCAGCGTCCGCTTGTAGAGGTTCGCGGTGATGGTCACCTGGCGCGAGCGGTTCAGCCGCTTGACGGCCGACGGGCTCGTGGCCTCGTCCACGCCGGTGACCTGCTCGAGCGGCACGAGCGCCGAGACCGGGCCGTTCTGCGTGAAGGTCGTGCCCGAGACCTTGAGCTCGCGCAGCGTGTCGATGTTGGCGCGGTCCTCGGGGCGGAGGCGGAGGCGCACCGGGACGTCCTCTTCGCCGCGCACCATCTTGCCGACCTCGGCCCCTTCGAGGGCGTAGCGCAGGGTCATGGCGACCTCCTGGTTCGAGACGCCGCGGTCCGACGACTTGCGCCGATCGACGTGCACGCGCTGCTCGATGGCGCCGGGGCGGTAGGTCATGGTCGCGTCGCGGACGCCCGAGGTCGTCTTGACCGCGTCCAGCAGCAGGCCCGAGACGCGGCCGAGCTCGTCGATGTCCGGGCCGGTCACGAAGATGGTGACCGGGGCCTCGTCGAGGCTGCCGTCGCCGAGGCCGGCCTCGCGCATGTAGAAGGCGAGACCCGGGATGTCGTGCAGCTTCGCGCGCAGGCCCTCCAGGATGTCGGCCAGCGACTCGGTGCGCTCGACGCGCTTGGTCATGGTCACGCGCATCGTGACCTTCTCGACCTCGCCGTTGGGGCCGACGGTGGTCGCGACCTGCTTGAACGCGGGGTGGGCTTTGAGCAGCCCCTCGACCTGGGCGGCGTACTCGGTCGAGCGATCGAGCGAGGTGCCGGCCGGGAGATCCAACGCGATGGTGAACTCGCCGCGATCGCCTCGCGGCGCGAAGTCCTGGCCCATCATCGTCGACAACCCGCAGCTCGCCACCGTGGCGGCGACCGTGACGCTCACGGTGAGGATGCGGTGGCGCGAGGTCCACTTCAGGATCGAGATGTAGGCGCGGTCCATCGCGTCGTAGAAGCGCAGGATGTGGCCGACGAGGAAGCGCTTGCGCATCTTGTCGTGGTGGTCGTGCTCGATGACCTGGGTGATCTTGGTCGAGAGCATCGGGTCGAGCGTGAACGAGACGAACATCGAGACCAGCACCGAGATGGCGACGGTGAGGCCGAACTCGCGGAAGAACTTGCCGATCATGCCGCCCGTGAAGGCGACCGGCACGAAGACCGCGAGGATGGTGAAGGTCGTCGCGAGCACGGCCAGCGCGATCTCGCGCGTGCCCTCGGCGGCGGCTTCTTTCGGGGTCTTCCCCATCTCGAGGTGGCGGAAGATGTTCTCTCGCACGACGACCGAGTCGTCGATGAGGATGCCGACCGCCAGGGTGAGGCCGAGCATCGACATGATGTTCAGCGTGAACCCGAGCTGCCACATGAAGAAGAAGGTCGTGATGATCGAGATGGGCAGCGACACCGACGAGATGAGGGTCGAGCGCCAGTCGAGCATGAAGAGGAAGATGACGAAGATCGCCATGAGACCACCGACGATGAGGTGCTCCCAGAGGTGATCGACGTTGATCTGGATGAAGTCGGCGGCGTCGATGATCTTCTCGATCTTGATGTCGCTGGTGCCGGGGGCCTTGGCCAGCTTGGCGATCTCCAGGTCGACGGCTTTACTGATCTCGACCGTGTTCGCGCCACCCTGCTTCTGGATGTCGAAGGTCAGGGACGGCACGCCGTTGATGCGCGAGAGGGTTCGCAGCTCTTCGTGGCCGAGGTCGACCTTGGCCACATCCGAGAGGCGGATGACGCCGCCGCCGGGCACCGAGGTGATGATGGTGTTGGCGAGCTCGTCGGCCGAGCGCGGTCGGGCCGAGGTCTTCACCGACTCCTCGTGCGCGCCGAGCGTGATGCGCCCGGACGGCACGTCGACGGTCTCCGAGCCGACCTTCTGGGCGACCTGCAAGAGCGTCAGGCCGTAGCGATCGAGCTTCGCCTTCTCGACCTCGATGTGGGCCTCGCGCTCGGCGACACCCTTGATCGTGATGGTCGCGACGCCCGAGATCTTCTGCAGCGCCGGCTGGACGACGTTCTCGACGTAGTCGCGCAGCATGGCGGGATCGCGCCCGCTGCGCACCGCGAAGGTCTGGATCGGAATGGCGGTCGGGTCGATGCGGACGACCGACGGGTCCTCGGCATCGCTCGGCAATAAGCTTCGGATCGCGTTGACCTTTTCGGCGACCTCGTCAGCCGCGCGGCGTTCGTCCACGCTGAGCTCGAACTGCACGAAGAGCTGCGAGAACGAGTAGCGCGAGGTCGACATGATCTTGTCGATGCCGTTGATCGCGGAGACGGCCTCCTCGAGCTTGTCGGTCACGCGCTGCTCGACTTCGGTCGGGGACGCGCCGGGGTAGACGGTGTTGACGACGACGAAGCCGAAGGACGTGTTGGGGAACAGGTCGAGCCCGAGCCGCCCCATCGACATGAAGCCGAGGATGAGGCACGCGGCCGCGACCATCGTGATGAAGACCGGGCGCTTGATCGAGACGTCGGTGATCTTCACGGGGTCGTCTCCTTGACCACGGTCGGCGAGGCCGCGGCTGCCGGGGTCTTGGCGGCCGGATCACTCTTGCTGGCGGTCTTGTCGATGACCTTCACCTCGGCGCCCTCGCGCAAGGCGTCCTGGCCCGCCACCACGACCTGCTCGCCGACCGTGGCGCCGGCCGGGACGGGCACGAACAGCTTGTCACCGTTGAGGACATCCGGGACGACCCGCACCGCCTTGTTGCCCCGCACGATGAAGATCGCCGGGCCCTCGGCGAGCTGGACGACCGCGCGGCGAGGGGCCGCGACGAGTCCGGGTCGCTCGCCGAGCTTCACCTTGACGGTCGCGAGCATGGCCGGCAGCACGCCCTCATCGACCAGCGCTCCGTCGGCCGCGAGCTCGACGCGCAGGCGTCGCGTCTGCGCATCGAGGGACTTGCCGACCGCGGAGACGGTGGCCTTGAAGGTCTTGCCGGGGCGCTCGTTGACCTCGAAGTCGAGGGTCGTCCCGACCTTCACCGCGTCGATGGCCAGGGCGGGGACGTCGATCTGGATCTGCAGCGTCGACTGGTCCTGGACCTCGAACATCGGCTGGGGCGGCTGTCCGCCGGCCGAGGCTCCGAGCTCGGTGAACTTGCGCGTGACGACGCCGGCGATCGGCGACTCGACCGCGGTCCACGAGCGGGCCTCCTTGGCGAGCCCTGCTCCGGCGCGTGCGACCTCGACCTGGGCCTTGGCCGCGTTCAGGCCGGCCGTGGCCGCGTTCAACTGCCCCTGGGCACGGACGAAGTCGCCCTCGGGCAGGGCCTTTTCCTCGTAGAGCTTCTTGGCGCGGTTGAACTCGACGCGGATGACCTCGACCTGGGCCGCGGCCTGGCGCACCGCGGCCTCGGCCGCACGCTCACCGGCGAGTCCCTGCTTCTCGCGCCAACCGAGGTCGTTCTCTTCGATGCGGGCCAACACCTGGCCCTGCTCGACCTTCTCGCCAAGGCCCACCATGAGCTCCTCGACGCGGCCCGAGACCTTCGTGAAGACCAGGACCGATCGCTTGGCCTTCACCTCCCCCGCGACCTCGATGGCGTCGATGAAGTCGTGGGTCGTGATGGACTCGGCCTGCACCGAGACCGGCGCCAGCGCGATGGGCTTGGCCTGTTCGGCGCGCGTCGCCTGCACCTTCTCGGCGCGCTGGGCGATGAGCATGCCCAGCCCCGCGAGGCCAGCCAGGACGATGACGATGATGATCCACTTCTTCACGGCGTTCCCTCCCGCGCGATCTCCGTCGCGGTCTTTCCGATCGCTCGCGCGAGGCGTGCCCGCGCCATGAGCCCATTGACGTGTGCGAGCTTCTCGTCGAGGCGCGCCTTCGTGAGCGCGCTCTCGGCCTCGACCAGGTCGAAGGACGTCGCGGCCTTGGCGCCGAAGCGCTTCTGGACCAACGCGTAGTTCTCACCGGCCACGCGCGCGGCCTCGGCCGCGAGCTTCTGCTGATCTTCGGCCGCGGCGAGGTCGACCCAGGCCGACTCGACCTCGAGCTGGATGCCGTCCTCGAGCTGCCTCAACCCGGCTCGGGCGGCGCGCACGTGGGCGCGGGCCTCGTCGATGCCCTTCGAGGTCGCGCCCCAGTCCCAGGCCATCCAGTCGAAGGTCACGCCGACGAACGCCACCGCGTCCTGCGAGAAGGCCGAGGGCCGCGAGAACTGCGCCTGCGCGACCAGGTTCACGGTGGGGACGAGCTTCGACCAGGCGAGGTCGACGGCGCGCTCGGCCTGGGTGACCTTCGAGGTCACCTGCTTCACCTCGATGCGATGGACCAGTGCCTGGGTCTTGGCCTCGGCCAGCGAGCCCACCAGCGCCCCGTGCGCGGTCGGCCCGGCCGCTAGAGCGGTGCGCGGCTCGCCGACGAGCTGGGTCAGGCGAGCCCGGGCCAGCGAGGCCTGGCGTTCGGCCTGAGACAGGCTCTGGCGCGCTTCCATCACGCCGAGGTCGGCGCGCAGGAGATCGGCCTCGACCAGGACGCCGCCGCGCACCAGCGCCCCGGCGCGCTCGCGGTCGGAGCTGCGCTGCGCAAGCGAGGTCTTGCGGACCTCGACGAGCTCGCGGGCGAGCACGTTCTGGAGCCAGGCCTCGACGACGGTGGTCGCCTTGTCGAGGCGGGCCGCGTCGCGCTCGAGCTCGGCGAGGTCGACGCCCATCGAGGTCAGCGCGTCGGCGATGGAGACCTGCCAGAGGCCCGAGAGCGGCTGCGCGAGGGTGATGTTCAGGCTCCAGGTGACCTGCTTCCTCACGACGAAGGGCGGGATGTCGACGCCCGGGATCCCGACGTCGAAGGCCGCGACCTGCTCCGAGTCCCAGACCTGGATGCCGCCATCGAGCTTCAGCTTCGGCAGGTAGTTGGCCTGGGCCTGGTCGCGCTGGGCGATGGCCGCGTCGCGATTGGCCTCGCGCAGCTCGAGCTCGGCCCCGCGGGCCAGGGCCAAGTCGATGCACTCGC